>NZ_JBQKGW010000003.1:0-216159 GCF_052118625.1 Porcincola sp. LCP21S3_C12
CACGGCATAAAGCAATCCGATGTAAAATCCATCAGAATAATTTATGCTGTGCCTCTTTTTAATTTGATTGAATGTGGTATGGTTTAGGACCAGATAAAATGCGGGATAACATTTTGTGCTTGTGAGTGCCTATGCCGAGTTTGAATATGCGCGTGCAGCCATGCAGCTTGGGTGCGATGACTATATTCTGAAACCACCTATGAAGGATGAATTGAAAAAAGTTCTATTGAAGATTGAGACGAATGGAACAGGAGCACGAGAAAATTCAACAGAACGTCTGCGAGGGCAGTTTCCGGAAGCACATCCGTTGGTGAAGAGCACACTGGATATTATCGAGAGTGGATACAAGTGCAATCTTAATCAACAGCATATCGCGGAACAGCTGAATATTACACCTGAATATTTGAGCTATCTTTTTGCAAGAGATATCGGTCAGACATTTTCAAAGTTTATCAAGAGTTACCGGATCGGCCGTGCCCTCATTCTGCTGAAGAAGGGCACGACAACTCTAAAAGATGTGGCTTACGAAACTGGTTTTACAGATAGAAAGTATTTCAACAAAGTTTTCCATGAGGTGATGGGGATGACACCGTCGGAATATATAGATTCACTCAATCGGTAAGTTCTGACACTGGCAGGATCCGACATCGGTCATACCAGATACCTGTTTCGCAGTTTCTCAATCTCTGCCTGCCCCAGTCCGTACTCCTGTTCAAAGTATTCCTCATATCCGCCGCAGGTCATTCGGATGTTCTCCAGGATTTCCCGGCCGATCTTCGGGGAAACGCCATGCTGCAGCTGCAGAAGAGCTTCCCGTTCCGGGTGCTGCCGGATGACCGTCTGGTCTTCTTCCATGTGCCGCCGGATGACATCGCGGCGATAGAAATTGCTGAGCAGGTAATCCTGAAGGACAGTCTGCTCCGGTACGCCAAGCAGCAGCAGGAGAATCATCGCAGCGACGCCTGTGCGGTCCTTTCCGGTTGCGCAGTGAAACAGGACAGGGACATTCCCGCAGATCACTTCCTTCATCAGGATGTGAAGAGCCTCGTTGTGAAACGGCATCATCCGGTAATACTGGTGCATATTTTCAATCTGAGTGAGACCGGCTTCCCCAAGTAGCTTCATTCCCGCCGGTGAAAAATCAATCTCCTCGCCTCCGGCGGACACAACACCGCTGTGCTGCAGGACTGTAACGCCTGGCAGAACAGGATCCGGCTTTTTGGCAGCCTCCGCCTTCGTCCGCAGATCAAGCAGCGTGCGGATATGGAGTGATTTCAGGAAGGCAAGTTCTGAATCGTTCATCTTGTAGAGACCGCCGCTTCTGTAAAAGCAGCCCTGGCGGATCATCCGTCCATCGGAGGAACGGTATCCGCCCAGATCCCTGAAATTGATCTCGTCCCTGACTGGGAAGTAATTCTGCCCTGGTGTATGCTGCAAGTCTGATCGAACTGGCAATTCTGACATTCCTGATCTCATCGTCATCTGAATCCTTATCATTCCATCGTTTTCATACAAAAACACAAAAATATTATAGAGCATGGCACAGAAAATTCCATCGCACTGAGAAGCAAATTTTGGTATAGTGCAGGAGGTGGTTTCCATGCCGAAGGTGTGGCCATGCCGATAGAGCAGCCGTGCTGAAAAAGCAGTCGTGCTGAAAAAGCAGCCGCCTTGGGAGAACAGCTGTATTGAAAGAGCAGCCATGCTGCGAGAAATCGGGGCTGCCGGAAGAAAATACTGCCTGGCTTGAACCTGGCAGGCAGTGACAGACATCGTATAGAAATATGACAGAGAACAATCATTCACAGAACAGGGATTCTGATTCTATAAACAAGGAGCGTCTTCTGGAGCGTCTTCTGGATATCGGGGAGCTGATGCTTCAGTCCGGGGCGGAAATCAACCGGGTGGAGGACACGCTCTGCCGCCTGGGGCGCGCATACGGCGCGACACCCGATGTGTACGTCATCGTTTTCAGTATTGCTGTGACGCTCCGGTTTCCGGACGGCGCGACAGTGACCCAGACGAGGCGCGTCGGGGACAATGACAACATTGACTTCGAAAGGCTGGACAGACTCAATGATCTGTCGAGACGCTGCTGCAGCTCGCCGATGACAGTATCGGCGCTCGAGAGGGAGATTGACCGGATCAGGCAGAGAACAAATCCTGTGTGGATTCTGATTCTCGGCAATGCCCTCGGTGCCTTCAGCTTTTCCATTTTCTTTGGCGGGAGGGTGCCGGATGGACTTGCAGCGGCACTCTTTTCGCTGCTGATCGTCCTGCTCCAGTGCACGCTTGGGAAGTACTCCACCAACCGGATTCTGTACACGATGGTTGTTTCGGCCATCGTCGGACTGGGGATCGGAGCTGTCTGCCGGGTTGTCCCGTATTTCAGCAGGCCAATGATTATGATCGGTGACATCATGCTGTTGAACCCTGGTATCACGATGATCAATGCCGTCCGGGAAATGATGGTCGGCAACACCATATCAGGCGAGATCAGGCTGATCGAAAGCTTCACCTGGGCGCTTGCTCTTGCAGCCGGATTCATGCTTGCGATTCATATGACGGCATGAGGTGACAGCTGCGGGCATGGCTGCTGCGGGCATGGCTGCTTTGCTGAAGCTGCGGGCGTGGCTGCTTTGATGCAGCTGTCTACATGCTTTGGCTTGATGAATGCGGGCTAGATCAGTGATATAATCAGGATGACTGCAGACTCGAAAATACGGGAAGATGGTGTTATCGGTTTGCGGTCGGTCAAATCCCGAAAACGGAGGAACGCATGGAATTCCGAAAGAGGAATCCTGTGGTATGTTAGTATGTGTAAGACAGGAGGTTCATGATGACAAAACAGGAAATCAAGTCAGAAGTGGAAAAGATGATCGTGGCATCGTCCTGCTGCCCGGAGCTGAAGGCAGAGGGTGAAGCATACCTGAAGGCTGTCGGAACATCCGGAGAGAGAGCTGCGGCCGAGTCTCTGATCAGAGAGATGAAGGAAGACGTCACATCCATCGACGACCTGATCGCATTCGCAGGATCTGAGGAAGGAAAACAGGTCTTCGGAGCGGACGGAGCCGCGAAGATGACGGAGGCTGCAACGGCGGCAAAGAGCCACGGTGAGAAATACTGCATCTGCCCGGCTTGTACGGCAGGCGGAAAACTTCTCGACCATGAGGCGGACTTGCTGAAATAAACGCAGAACACACGGAGAAGACTGCCCGGGCAGTTTTTATTGATTGCTTTCGGAGGGTTCGGCATGCTGACTGTCACTGAACTTGTGCAGCTCCTCATGGCATTTACAGGGTCCATGGGCTTTGCGATCCTGTTTCATATCGGCAGAAAGAGTCTGCTCCCGGCATCTCTGGGCGGTGCGCTGGCGTGGCTGGTGTATCTGGCAGTCATCCACGCTGGGAAAGGATATATGATTGCCTCATTTCTTGGGGCGGTATTCTGCGGACTGTGGAGCGAGCTTTGGGCAAGAAGGCTCAGGCAGCCGGCAACGGTGTTCCTGATATCGGCAGTCATTCCGCTGATCCCCGGGAACGCGCTTTACCAGACGATGAACAGCCTTGTGACCGGGGAGATGCGTGCCGCATGGAAGTGGGGCATCGCGACGGTTCTGACGATGGTATTTGTCGCCATGGGAACAAGCTTTGTAGCGGCTGTCTTCATCATGAAGGAGCGGGTTTCGGACAAAAGGCGCCGGCAAGGCAGCAGGGGGCAGAGCTGATGTCCCGGATGAATATCCATGCAGTAAAGCCGGGCACACAGATGTGCCTACGGGAAAACAGATCGGAGGAAAATATGGCGAAGGATACAGACAAGTCGCTGAGACAGCAGGTGATCTACCAGATTTTTACGAGAAATTACAGAAGCGGGAAGCTGAAAGACGTAGAGAGGGATCTCGACCGAATCAGGGATCTCGGCGTCGATATGATCTATCTGCTTCCGGTTCAGCCGTCCGGCGTTCTGCACCGGAAGGGATCAATGGGATCGCCGTACGCCATCTCGGACTATCGCGCGGTCGATCCGGAGATCGGGACGATGCAGGATTTTGTGGAGCTGACCGAAGCCGCGCACCGGAAGGGACTGAAGGTGATGCTGGATGTGGTCTATAACCACACATCACCGGACTCGGTTCTGGCAAAGTCGCACCCGGAGTGGTTCTTCCACAAGGCGGATGGTTCTCTCGGAAATCGAATCGGATACTGGTGGGACGTTGTCGATCTGGACTATGACAGCTCGGAGGCACTCTGGGATTACCAGGTCGAGACGCTGAAGATGTGGGCGAAGTATGTGGATGGCTTCCGCTGCGATGTGGCACCGATGGTGCCTCTGGCATTCTGGAAGCGTGCCCGCCGGGAAGTGGAGCAGGTCCGCCCGGGCTGTATCTGGCTGGCGGAGGCGGTCGAGCCGGAGATGGTGATCGCAAACCGGAAGGCCGGTGTTCCGACCTCCTCCGACAGTGAGCTGTACCAGGCATTTGACATCTGCTATGACTATGACACCTACTACTGGCAGAAGGCCGCTCAGACCGGCTGCATGTTCTTGCCGGGCAGTGCGGTGAGGGTTCCGGGTGAACGAGCAGGACTTTTGAAGGAATACCTGAACCGTGTCAATCTGCAGGAGGGGATCCTCCCGGAGAACTATGTCAAGCTCAGATGCCTCGAGAATCATGACCGTCCGCGGGCGGCAGAGCTAGTGCCGGATGAACGCGCCCTAAGAAACTGGACGGCGTGGCAGTATTTTGAGAAGGGAACGGTCATGGTCTACGCCGGACAGGAGTTTGAGGTGACACATCACCCGACACTGTTTGACCGGGACCCGGTCGATTTTGAGACGGGAAAGGATCTGTCTTCGCTGATGCGGAAGCTTCGCACGATCAGGCAGCAGGATCTGTTTGCGGATTCCTCCTTCGCGGCGGAGGAGGTGGCCGGCGATGTGATCTTCGCGGTCAGAGAGAGACGGGGCGATGGAACCCCGGCAGGAGGAAGTACGGAAGAAGCCGGAGCGAGCGAAGCTGCCACGGCCGGAACCGGCAGCAATCGAATCGTGGGCCTGTTCAGTACGTCTGGCAGTGCCAGAGCCGTTCAGGCCGACCTGCCGGACGGTACGTATACGGATCTGATCAGCGGCAGAAAGGTGGATGTTTTTGAACATACGATCCGGCTGACCGGCGAACCAGTCATTTTCTTCTGCTGACCGCCATGTACCTGCGGCGCACACCCAGCACGCAGATCACCAGAACAATCGGGAAGCCAATGCCTGAAAGGACACCCATCTGCAGGTTGTCGCCTGCGCGCTGAGAGACATTGCCGATGATGGAAGGACCGAGGGAACCGCCCAGGTCTCCGCCAAGCGCGAGCAGCGCGAAAAGGGCGGTGCCGCCCCTCGGGAGAATCCGCGACGAGATGCTGATCGAGCCCGGCCACATGATTCCGACCGAGAAGCCGCTGACTGCGCAGCCGATCAGACCCAGAACCGGATTCTTCGACAGACCGGCTGCGAGATAGCAGATCAGGCACAGGATGCCGGAAGCTGTCATGAAAGTTGTCAGGTTGACTTTCTCCCCGAACTTGCCATAGAGGACGCGGCTGAGCCCCATCAGTGCGGCGAAGCCGCAGGGACCGGCGAGGTCTCCGACCGACTTTGAGACATGCAGGGCTGATTCTGCAAATGCAGATGCCCACTGCGCCATCGCAAGCTCGGAGGAGCCGGCGCAGACCATCAGCACGATAAAGATCCAGAACAGCTTTGTCTTCAGCAGCTCTCCCATGGACATGCCCTCTCCGTCCTCCACCAGCTTTTCAAGCGGGCAGACCGCGAAGTTGAAGACATTCAAGAGCGGAACGACAGACCAGATGACGGCCAGGATACGCCAGTTCCGGATTCCAAACAGGGCAAAGAAGAGGGTGGAGCCCAGAATGACGCCTACCGAACCCCAGCAGTAGAAGGAATGCAGGAGACTCATGACAGAAGCCTTATTCTCAAACGGGCATGCCTCCACGATCGGACTCCCGATCACCTCCGTCAGGCCGCTTCCGACTGCATAGATGACGACACAGACCAGGATCCCGATAAAGGGATCCGGCATCAGAGCCGGTACAAATGCCAGACAGAGCAGGCCGAGCCCGGAAGTGATTTCTGCCGCGACTGCAGCGGCGCGGTAGCCCATGCGGTCTGTAACCTTTGCGCAGATGGCATCTGTGACCAGCTGCGTGGAGAAGAAGCAGGTCGAAATGAGCGCCAGTTTTGAGAGCGTGATCCCGTAGGACCGGCTGAAGGTCACATAGAGAAGCGGGACAAAATTCGAGCAGATCGCCTGTGTGATAAAACCGAGATAGCACGCAAGCAGCGTTCTCCTGTATTTTCTTTTTGTGTTCATTGTCGTATTCAGTCTTTCTATCAGAAATAAAGATCAATCAGAGATAAAGATCATCAGGATTATTATCAGGATCATTGGAAAGCCGGCGCCAGGAGGATCATCCGGCCGGCCGTTCCTTCAAGGTCACGTGTACGGTCTGACCAAATGTTTTTCCGATCTTCTGCCGGATTTCCTTCCGGACACCGATGATGTGGCAGGGCGTACCCATCCGGACGACCTGTCCGTCATAGGGTTCCTTGTCAAATGTCGCATGGACAGGAACCTTCCCTTTTCCAAAGGCTTTCTGCACATCAAACGGCACTTCCACGTAGCCGGCATCCATGCTGCCGTTTTGAATCAGCGGCGCATCGAACGCAAATACCGGATAATCCGCAGGGTCGGTCCGGAAGATCTGGTACAGCGTCTTTCCCTTCGCCAGCTCATCGATCAGCTTGTCAAGCTGGCGGATTTTCTTCATCAGCGGGTCCTCGATGGTTTCAACTGTCACACCGCAGACCTTCCCTGTAATTTCGGAGGCCTTCTCCGCCATATGTGGAGCCTCTTGGAAAAATGTGCGATAGTCAGTGTCGGACGCCGCAAGCTCACGCAGGCGTTCCGGAGTATAGCCGGTCAGCCAGCAGATGACCTGGTCGACCTCCTCCCGGGACCGTCCCTTGCGGGCAGCCTTGCTGACCAGCAGCGGGTAGATCGAAGAGAATTTCATGGAAAACACTTTTTCATTCGTCATGTCTGGATCTCCGTGGAGGCATCTCTGTCTCTGCTTTCTGTCTCATTCAGTCGTACGATCATATTACGATATTATATCCCTGTTTCGCAATTGTACCTTCCTGCCTTCCAGAAAAATAGTTGTTTATACATGATCGATCTGCTATAGTGGAAGCAGGAAAAAACGGAAAATCTGGTAAGGCGTGGCCTTGGCAGAAGGAGACGGCTGAACGGTGAACGGAAAAAAGGAGGGTGATTCGATGGTAAGAATACTGGCAGCAGACGGGCTGGATGCCTCTGCAGTCCGCAAGCTGGAGGAACGCGGATACGAGGTTCTGCAGCAGCACTATGAGCCGGATGAGCTGGGGAAGGCACTCGCGGATGTCGATGTGCTACTCGTCCGCTCCGCAACAAAGGTACGTGAGCCGGTCATCGACCAGGCAGTGGCGGCAGGCCGGCTGAAGATGATTATCCGCGGCGGTGTCGGCATGGACAACATCGATGTCGATTATGCCCGTGGCAAGGGACTGACCGTTACGAATACCCCGAACGCATCGAGCGCTGCTGTTGCGGAACTGGCGATTGCTCACATGCTGGCAGTTTCCCGTTTCCTGTATATCGCGAATGTTACCATGCGCGAGGGAAAGTGGGAGAAGAAAGCGTACAAGGGCGTGGAGCTGAGCGGCAAGACACTTGGGCTCGTCGGGCTTGGCAGGATCGGGATGGAAGTCGCAAAGCGCGCCGAGGCACTCGGGATGAATGTCATTTACACGAACCGTTCCGGCCCGCATATCCATGTCCTGTATCCGTGGAAGACAAAGGACGAGCTGCTGGCTGAATCGGACTATGTCTCGCTCCACATGCCGGCAGTCAAGGGGGCACCTCCTGTCATCGACGCGGGAGCCATCAGTAAGATGAAAGACGGCGCATACCTGATCAATACCGCCCGCGGTGCGCTGGTGGACTCTGCCGCACTGTGCGACGCACTCGACTCCGGAAAACTGGCAGGTGCCGGGATTGACGTCTATCCGGAAGAACCCTGCAAGGACGAGCGCCTTCTGCACCACCCGAAGGTCTGCATGACCCCGCACATCGGTGCCTCTACGAAGGAAGCCCAGAGAAGAATCGGGGAGGAAATTGTGAAGCTTGTGACAGAAAAGTTCGGATGACTGTGAGCGCTGTCATAACCGGGAATGTCGGCACGGACAGATGTGTGATAAAATTGCAAAGTGTCGTTTTGAGAACACTGTCCCGGAGATGAAATCCAAGAAAAACGGAAGGCCTGCGTCTGAAAGCAAAGACGCAGGTCCTTCTTTTGGATTTTATCATACCGGGGACTTATATTTTTAGATATACTGAGATACAAGATAAAGTGTATCGCAGAGACTGTGGAACGATACATAAGTGATAAGACAGCCTGAAGGGGGGAAAGCGTCATGGATGGGGTGCTTCGGATTGGCCTGATCGGGATGGGCAGAATCGGAAAACTTCACGGAAGTAATATTCAGAGTCTGGTGAAAGGTGCAGAAATTGTCTGTGCGGCAGACCCGTATCTGAATGAGGATAAGGAGCGATGGGCAGAGAGTGTCGGAATTGCCCACTGCAGCAGAGATCCGGAGGATATATTCAGGGATCCGGACATCGACGCGGTGTTTATCTGCTCATCCACAGATACGCATGCAGACTTCATTGTACGGGCAGCGAAAGCTGGAAAAGATATATTCTGTGAAAAGCCGATTGCTGTGAAAGTGTCGGATATCAACAGGGCACTTCGGGCAGTTGAGGAGGCTGGGGTGAAGCTGCAGGTTGGCTTTGTGCGCCGCTTTGACAAAAGCCACAAAGCTGTCCGTGATGCAGCCGCATCCGGAAAAATTGGAAAAGTATATGTGGTGAAGGTGTGTTCACGTGATCCGGAGGCACCGCCGATGTCCTATGTTGAAAAGTCTGGCGGCATCTTCATGGACATGATGATCCACGATTTTGATATGGTCCGCTATCTGTCCGGAAGCGAAGTGACAGAAGTATATGCGGCAGGCGGATGCCTGGTGGATTCTCATTTTGCAGATTACGGGGATGTGGATACGGCGATCGTGACGCTCCGGTTTGAAAACGGCGCACTTGGAGTGATCGACAACTGCCGCCAGGCACCCTATGGCTATGACCAGCGTGTCGAGGTACACGGGGAGAAGGGCTGCGTGAGAGATGAAAATCAGCTGGAAGACGAAGCCCGGCTGGCTACAGCTTCCGGAACACTGGGCGCAAAGCCAACCTGGTTTTTCCTGGAACGCTACAATGACGCGTTTGTGGAAGAAGAGAGAGCCTTCGTGAAAGCCTGCCTGAGCGATGCACCGGTTCTGGTTGGAGGAATGGATGGCCTGAAGGCTGTTCTGATCGCGAAAGCTGCCAAAAAATCACTTGAGACGGGAAGACCGGTCCGTCTGGATGACCCAGATGTCACCTCTGACTGAAAGGTTCATGTACGCTCAGCGGTGTATGAGTGCCGGACCGATGCTTCTTATTAAGTACATGTTTTGAGTATGACAACCGTCAACCCTGCTGGAAGACGTGATGGTTGCTCCTGGTCGTACAGGGAAGCTTCATACTCCCGGATATTGTTTATGGAAAGAGAAAAATGTGCTGGTGTCTTGTTACTTCCTGTGCTATATTATGAATGAGTTAATAGCTCGCCGGTCATAACGGCTAGAATATTATGAACGTGTATGTTTAGCCTCCGCAAACGACGGGGCGCTTCGGCGTAGAATATCGTTTACGTGTAAGGAAGCCTGCCTGTTGGCAGGCTTCCATTTTTTAAGGGTTGGTAGTGTTATGAAGATTGTTACGATTAACCAGACGCTGCTGAAGGAATTTCAAAAAGACCCAGAGGTTCTCAAGAAGACAGCACGCCCATGCGTTCTTATCATTCGCTTAAAATATAAGGGCGTGAACAGGTCTTTTGCTGTTCCGTTGCGATCCAATATCTCTGCCCACACACCGAAAGACCAGTATTTTGCGCTCCCTACGAGATCGTCAACGCGAGCAGGCAATCATCACGGACTGCATTACATCAAGATGTTTCCGGTTACTAAGAAATATCTCATCAGATAAAGAGCTACTCACTTCCGTTCCGGATGAAGTCAGAAGGTACCAGAAGGTTTGTGTACATCAGTCCGATTATAAAAACTGTATCGCAAGGGGTATCTGCAGAGCTGGTATGGTGCAATCCCAAGAATCACAATTTTTTATTCAGCGAAGGATAAGTTAAGATAATGGAAGGACAGCCAAAAACGGAGGAATTATGAACGATCTGAATGAAGTGAGAAAAGTGTCGGAGGCGGCATACCGTTTTCTGAGCAGTATAAACCCAAAAGACTGCCAGGATGGTCATTATGACCTTCCGGATGGGGTATTTGCCAATATCCAGACCTACACGCCGAAGCCGAAGCCTGAAGGCACCTTTGAAGCCCACAGGGAATACATCGACATTCAGTATATCATCTCAGGGCATGAGATCATCTCCGTAGAGTCACTGGAGGCCATGAGAGCGGGGACATGCATCCGCAGGTACGGTGAGAGCGGAGATATCGAGCTGTACGAAGGAAACAACAACGGAGAAAAATATCTGTTAGAACCGGGGGACTTTCTGATCCTCTACCCGAAGGATGCCCACATGCCAGGAGTCTGCGAAGGAACGCCTGAGAAGGTGCAGAAGGCGGTTGTGAAGGTGCCGTGTTCATATTAAATAATGACATCTGCTTTCCACATAGCTGCAATCAGTGTCAAATGTTATAATCCGCATATAAGGCTGTATGAAATCAACATTCAACATTCCGGTTTTTGAGATTACGTTCTTGCAGGGGGTGAAAGGATAGGAGAGAGCCATGAATGAAAGGTGGACGCTGAATGTAGAAGACTTCGGAAAAATCGAAAAAGCTTCCGTAAGGATTGCGTCTCTTATCTGCTTTGTGGGGGATAATAATTCCGGGAAATGTTATTTATTAAGCTTGATATGGGGGATATTGATTCTTGGAAGGACTGTTTTCCAAAGACACCACCGGAAAGTAAAACATACAAGCGATGTGAAAGTTGGCTGCGCAGCCATATTGGTGAAGAAACACAGCTTGGCCAGGAAGAGTTCGCAATGTATGTTGAATGGTTTAATTCCATCCTCATGGCGAACCGGAAGGATCTTGTCCGGCGGATTTTCAATGCTGACATACATATAGGGAGCATCAGCATCAGCGATTATAAGCGGGCGAAACAGCTGAGTATATTATGGTCACAAGATTCAGTGCGCTATTCATTCGGGCAGACGAGTATCCGATTCCCTCATCCAGGTGAAAAGTCTGGCGTGCAGAGAGAAGAGCTTCTCCGGATGAATGCGTATATCTGTTGGAATATTCTGATGGGTGGAATTGCAGAGCCGCTGTTTACACCGATTTTCCGTGGCAGACGAATCGGGGAACCGGTCTATCTCCCGGCATCGAGAACCGGTTTTATGCTCACATACCCACAGCTTGTCAGCCAGTCTCTTCAGACTGCGTACAACCTCGATGCAGGTGAGCATACATCCTCTCTGACACTGCCATACATTGACTTCCTGCAGCTGATTACGATGTTTGACCGGGCGCATTCCATTCCGGATAATAAGCGGAAAATTGCTGATTTTATAGAAACAAATTTGACGTCAGGAAAGGTATCTGTCAGGAAGGATGGACTTCCTATCATACGGTATACCCCAAACGGTTCCACTGATCCGCTGCCACTACACATAGCGTCTTCGATTGTAACAGAAGTTTCGCCATTGCTTCTGCTATTCAAGAGCAACATCAAATTCAATTCTTTGATCATTGAGGAGCCAGAGGCTCATCTTCATCCGGGGCTTCAGATGAAAATGGCCAGACTGATTATAAACATCAGCAATGCGGGAATACCCGTATGGATCACTACACACAGTGAAGCGATTCTTCAGCAGATCAACAATATGTTAAAGCTTTCTGCAAACAAGGATCGTAAGAGACTGATGCAGGAGTATGGTTACCAGGAAGAAGATCTGCTTGATGCTGATGATATTGAGATGTATCAGTTCGGGATCGGGGGATCAGGCAGAACAGTCCTTGAGAAATTGAACCGAACTCCATATGGATTTGAAGTGCCGACATTCAACCGTGTACTCGCTGAAACGATTCAGGAGGTCAGAGCATTTCAGGAGGATGCACAGAAATGAGGATGGAAGCAGGCTGGAGGGAAAATATGATATGCGGGGACTGATATATCAACGATCGGAACGAAGTCTTCTGGAACCGGGAGGTTTCCTGATCCTCTGTCCGAAGGATGTCCATATGTCTGGAGTCTGCGAAGAAACACCTGAGAAGGTGATTGCGAAGGTATCAGAATCGAGCGCTTGCACAGTGGACGGATAGTAGAGCACCATGGATGAAAGTAAGCTGCAGGGGAGTGCGGGCTGAGAAATTAGAGAGGAAATTCGGAGCAAGTTCGTCTGGTGCGTAAGATTAATAGGAATAACAGAATACAATGGAGCCTTTAAAAAAGGAAATAGATTATAGATTTAAAATTTTGTATGCGGTTGCCATGATTATGGTATGTTGTGGGCATACAAATGGTGGTGGTATATCAATATTAAGTGATTGGTTCCCGTATGGTGGCGTGCATTTATCGATATTTGTTTTTGCATCCGGATATTTTTATAAGAACTCATCAGAAAGACATATAGGAAAATACATATTAAAAAAAGTAAAAACTTTGTTGGTGCCACTATATGTTTATAATTTAGCGTATGGAATTATTGTTCAAGTTCTTAGACGCAACGGATTCGAAATGGGTGGCGAGATAAACTTTACAAATCTTGTTATCGCCCCTATAAAAAATGGTCATCAGTTTATTTACAATATGGGCGGATGGTTTATTGTTCCGCTTTTTATGGTAGAAGTATATAATATCCTGATTCAAAAGTTAATCCATAAAATTAATACAAGTAAGGAGATATCTACAACAGTTTTTTTTACCACAAGCATTATACTTGGTTTGATTGGAAATCAGCTGGCTTGCCTAAATTATTTGTCAGGCTGGTGGCTAGTCTTAGTAAGAATGCTTTATTTTGTCCCGTTTTGGGGCCTTGGCATATTCTATCACCAAGTCTTAGAAAAATATGACCATAAAGTACCAAGCATTTGGTATTTTGCTGTTATATTTATAATTAAGCTTATCATTGTTTATTATTATGGCAAGATGCCTGTTTATACACCGAGCTGGTGCAATAATTTTACAGAGGGACCAATAATGCCAATTATCAACGGTTTCCTCGGAATAGCCCTCTGGATGCGAATAGCAACTATACTTGAGCCGGTGATAGGAAAAAGCAAGTGGATAAATGTTATTGCAGATAATACATACTCGATCATGATGAATCAATTCCTTGGTTTCATGATAGTAAAGACTCTTTATGCATTACTTAGTAGGATATATGTTGGATTTTCTGATTTTGATTGGGTTAACTATAGAACCAATATTTGGTGGTACTATACGCCAAAAGGGTTAAATTATACTTTGATTATTTATGTTGTAGTAGGTATCACACTCTCAGTTCTGTTTCAGAAAGTGATAGATCAGATAAAAAGCCTATTATTAAAAATAGGATCAAAGAAAAAGTTTTTTGCTATTTATTAGGACTTGTGTTAAACTTGCCAAAAGTTTATAATAATCGGATTTTGAGATGAAATCAATCAGGAATTAATGTAGGATGGTCGAAGAGCGGATCTTAATTATTATACCGGCTTATAATGAAGCGGAGAATATCGAACACGTCGTAGATGACCTGACCCAGAACTATTCACAGTATGATTATGTTATCATCAATGATGGATCATCTGACGATACCAGAAAGATTTGTGCACGTCGGGGCTATAATTTCCTTGATCTCCCTGTTAACGTAGGATTGTCAGGCGCAATCAAAGCTGGAATGCGATATGCGAACTATTATGGGTACGACTATGTTGTGCAGATAGATGGTGATGGGCAGCATGACCCGAAGTATATTGCTTCAATGGCTGATCAGATGGAAAAGACGGGTTGTGATATCGTAATCGGATCGCGGTTCAAGACCGAAAAAAAACCGGGCGGCCTCAGAATGCTGGGAAGCAGGATTATCAGTAGTGCAATTCATATAACAACAGGTAAGAAAATTCAGGATGTCACAAGTGGAATGAGACTGTTCAACAAACGGATGATCAAGCGGTTTGGGTATGACATTCATTACAGTCCGGAGCCAGACACACTTGCATATCTTTTAAACTGCGGATTTCATATTGAAGAAATTCAGGTACAAATGCATGATCGGACTGCCGGAACCAGTATTTATAAAAGTCCGCTGGCTTCTGCACGGTATATGCTTCAGATGATGTTTTCTATTTTTCTATTCCAGTGGGTACGAAAGAAGAACGAAATATAAATTATTTTAGACAGCGAATCTGTGAGTCTACAAATCTGTCGTTGTAACTTACTTGTATATGTTTTGTGATATAGGAGGCAGGCAATGTCGGCAGAACTACGAGTGATATTACTGATGGCTGCAATATTCTCAGCATGGTGGATCCTCTTAAAGATCCGCAAGTGCAAGGTAAAGATGGAAGACGCGATATTCTGGGTCTGCTTCGCTGTAATTCTTCTGATCATGGGAATCTTTCCTGAAGTCACATACTGGCTTACAGGAATATTTCACATGCAATCTCCTGCTAACCTCATCTTTCTGATTATTATATTTCTGCTTCTTGAGAAAGTATTTACGCTTTCTATTATTACATCTCAGCTTGAGGATAAGGTTACGATATTGTCTGCTGAAGTGGCATTGCGCTCCCATGCGGATGAAAGAGTGAGTGAAGAGGAAGAAGAGCAGATTACAACAATGAAGAAGGATTCGGATTTATGAGATATCATAACACAGATCATTCCTTTATCATATGTGCGTATCAGGAAAGCCCTTACCTGGAAGCCTGTATTCGATCTGTCCTGAGTCAAACTGTCAAGTCTGATGTTAAGCTAGTTACTTCAACCCCGAACGCATATATTCAAAAAGTTGCAAACCGATATGGACTTCCCTTAATAATCAACAAGTTTAGCAGTGGGATAGCAGATGACTGGAATTTTGCAATTCATACAGCAGAAACATTATTGGTTACAATTGCCCATCAGGATGATATATATGGAAAACACTATACTGAGGCGATCATTAAGACAGTAAATCAGTGTGATCATCCGTTGATATTGTTTACAGATTACGATGAGCTGAGAGAGGGAGAAATTGTAAGGAATAACAGGCTTCTTCGAGTGAAACGGCTGATGCTCAGTCCACTGAAGCTGAAAGTGAATTGGAAGCGTATCTGGTTAAGAAGAAGAATTTTGTCCATGGGTTCAGCGATTTGCTGCCCTTCTGTCACAGTTGTGAAGGATCATGTGGCTCTTCCTATATTTGAAAACAACATGAAGAGCAACATCGACTGGCAGGCGTGGGAGAAGATTTCAAGACAAAAAGGTGAGTTTGCATATGTGTCGGCTCCACTGATGCTACATCGGATACATAAAGGCTCAACGACATCGGAACTTTTGAAGGGTGATCAGAGGCGAAATGAAGATCTATATATGTATCAGAAGTTCTGGCCGAGATGGGTGGCAAAGTCGATTGAACACTTCTATCAGTGTGCCGAGAGGTCGAATGATATATAGTGGATGCTTTCACTCTGATACGGTGATAGGGTCAGCAGTACCCTGCTCGATTCAGATTTTGATATAAAGGGATGGCTATGAAACGTGTGAATATTCTTCTTGCTGTATGGAATGGAGAGAAGTATCTTAGACAGCAATTGGATAGTCTGCTATGTCAAACATACAAGAACGTTCACATCACTGTCAGAGATGACGGATCTGAAGATGAGTCTCTGGAAATTTTAAGAGAATATCAGAGGAAGATCGGAGATGAAAGACTGAAGATTATTTCATATGGTGGAAAAAGGCTCGGATACCCTGATTGTTTTTGGTATCTTCTCTATAAAGCAGAGCCGGCAGACTATTACGCTTTTTGCGATCAAGATGACATCTGGGCACCAGAGAAACTAGACTGCGCTGTTCGTGAACTTGCAAAGGAAAATGAGGATATTCCGTTATTGTACGCACATGATTATGAATTGTGTACAGCAGATCTGAAAAATATTGGAAGAAATCTGTACCCTGATTATAATCACATGCCGGGAAGAAAGCTGATATTTTATAGCTACATTCAGGGATTTTCCATGGTAATCAATGACAACATGCGACAAAGACTGCTTCGTCAGCGACTGCCAGGAAAGAACATTTCTCATGACCTTTGGACAGTATGGAATGCGTTCTACGCAGGAAAAATCCTGCATGATCCCCATATTCTGGCAAAATATCGAAGGCATGAGGGGACGGCAACTCCTACTGGAAGTGGTCGGATTGCGATGATCCGAACGCTTTGGTATAAAGAAATATTAGGTGATGAGTATGTGAATTTGTGCAGAATGGCTGCATATTTTGTACATGTCTGCGGAACGGAGATGCCTGCAAAAGATCGGCGTGAATGGTTGCTGCTGAGCTATCGTAAAAAGTCTGTGATGGCATATATTATTCGTGTGTTTTATCCATTCCGATTGAGACCGTCACTGGCTGGGGATTTTGTGCTCAGGTTACTGTTTATGACAGGCAGGTGAGGAATACCGGTTATGAATGTTGTATATTCCACAGATAATGGGTATGCGATGCAGTTGGGAATATCCATGATGTCTTTGTTGAAGAACAATCAAAAACTGATGGAACTGAATTTGATTGTTCTGGATGCGGGAATTCAGGAAGATAACATACGCTATCTAAAAAAAATTGCAGATTACTATAAAAGATCAATACAATTTATTCCAATGAATCGCGTGGAAAACTGTTTCCCAATTCCACTGGATGCACATGGGTTCAATTCAATTGTATTTGCCCGGTTGCTTTTGGGTGACTTAATTGATACTTCTATAGACTCTGTTCTTTACATGGATTGTGATACAGTTGTGAATGGTTCCATCGCAGAATTAGAGCAGCTCTCCTTCGTAATGGGCGACAAATTGATCGCAGCGGTTCCAGAACTTTATATGCCACCTCGGACAAAAAAGAAGTCGATCGGTTTCAAAAAGTGTGAGACCTATTATAATGCAGGAGTTCTTCTGGTCAATCTGAAGGCGTGGAGGAAAGAGCAACTACTGGATTGCTTTGTCTCCTTCTACAGCAAACACAGGAAATCACTTCTATATAATGATCAGGATGTTATTAATGCCTGCTGTAAAGGAAGAGTCATGAAACTGCCAATGAAGTATAATGTATCAGGTAATCATCCGTGGTTTCCACTCTGGTATCTTAGAATGATACAACCGGCATATTTTGAAGGATTACGTCCCCAGGAGGTTTCATTAATGTTAAAATGTCCGGTTATTGTTCACTATATGGGAGACGAGCGTCCATGGGTTCATGGAAACTCTAATTATTACAGGAACCTTTTTCTTGACTATAAAAAGCATTCATTTTGGCGAAAACAGCCTGACATCCGGGGAAAAGAAAGATATATGAGGATTTATCATCATATGAATGTCTGCACAAAGTTTTTTCCGCTTGCCAGAACAATCATTACGAACCTGATTGGGATTCACTTCTATCAGTGGTTCGGGAAAGCAGCATAAGGTTTGTGGTGATGGTGTACTCCTATTCAATTGTATTGGTTACATATAATAGACTTTCTTTTTTGAAGCTTTCACTGGAACATGCATTGAACCAGACGATGCCAGCAGAGCATGTAATTGTGGTTGATAATGCCAGCACAGACGGATCTTGGGAATATTTGAAAGAGAAGGCATCTGTAGAACCACGCATCAGATTACTGAGAGAAAAACAGAATGTTGGTGGTGCCGGGGGGTTCCATGATGGAATTCAGGAAGCTCTCAAATATACGCGAAGCGGATGGATTTTAGTTATTGATGACGATGCTGTATTAGATGAGTCATGCTGTGAGAAACTAAACCCATTACGTGCACAACATAAGGCGGTTGCCTATGCTTGTACGGTCAGACATGGACAGCAGATAGACACGGATCATCGTAGGGATAAAAGAAATAAAAATATTCCAGTAAAGCGATATCAGGAAAAAGAATTCCTTTGCAGCTACGTGAGTTTCTGTGGGGCGTTGTTTTCAAGAAAGTTAATTCAGGAGGTCGGATATCCATTAAAAGAGTATTTTATTTGGTTTGATGATACAGAGTACAGTATGCGTGTTGCGGCAAAAACACCAATTGTTGTAATAACAGATGCATACCTGCAGCATGGGGATCCCAGAGAACCTCTTTCCGTTGCGCCGGTTGACTGGAAATACTATTATGGGACGAGAAACCACCTGGATTGTTTAATGAGACATCGCAGATATGGAGAATTTTTATCCTTTTTGATAGAAGTCAGTCTGATCGTTCTATTGCGGAGAATCAAAGCCTTAGTGAATTGCCATGAGCGGAAGAAGAATCTCTATGAGGCAGAACTGTTTTCGGATTCGATTAAGGATGCTTTAAAATGCAGGCTCGGGATTAACGAAAAGTACAGCTCAGAAAATAAGAAAAAGATATGATGATATTACAGAATATTCTTCATCCATCTGAATCCATCTGCAATTGTGAAGAACTGTATTGCCACCAGACCGAAAAGCAGGTGATATTTGATGGCTATTTCAATATATTTTCAGCTTTGAAGTGGCGGCAGTATACAGAGATTGATGAAGTCAGCCTGGCGATATCTGTCCGTGGTGCGGGAAAGGTTACGCTCTATTCAGAGAAGGGTATAGAAAATCAGATTGAAATCGCTGCCGGGGTTGAATCTGTGGTGCTCCGCCTTCCTGCGTTGTCAGAACACTTCGCCTTCTGGTTTGGATGGGAGCCGTTGACTGACGATGCTGCTTTTATAGCGGGAATATATACTACGGATCGGTCACCGAAAAAGGATGTTCATCTGGCTGCCAATATTTGCACCTATAGAAGAGAGGCTTATGTCAAGAAAAACATCGAGGTCCTAAAACGTACTATCCTGGAGAATGAGGCTTCACCGCTATATAGTAAGTTGGATTTGTACTTGATTGACAATGGACAAACATTGCAATCATGTGAGTTCTGTGGAAAAGGGGTACATCTTTTTCCTAATATCAATGCAGGTGGAAGTGGCGGTTTTACAAGAGGCCTTATGGAAATTCAGAAGGATGCCAAAGAGAGAGGGTATACGCACGTCATTTTTTTGGATGATGATGCAGTGATTGAGCCGGATGCTTTTATACGTACATATGCTTTGCTCTCCTTTCTTAAAGATGGGTATCAAAAATCTGTGGTCGGTGGGGCAATGCTTGATATTGAGACAGGGTACCTGCAGAATGAATCAGGGGCTTTGTACAACAAGGTTTGCTGGAGCGGTTTGGGACATGGGATAGATCTCAGAAGCAGGGAGGAAGTCCTGAAAAATGAGAATATCCATTGCTCTGACTATGCAGGGTGGTGGTATGCTTGTTACCCACTTTCTGTAGCGCGACCAGATAATCTTCCACTTCCATTCTTTATCCATGTTGACGATGTGGAATATGGTATTCGTAATGAGTTAGAAGTTATACTGATGAATGGGATTTGTATCTGGCATGGTGGTTTCAATGAGCGTTATTCTCAGGCGATGTTATACTATGAGACAAGAAATATGTTAGTGACGAACGTTCTTCGTTTGAGCGATTGGTCAGCAAAAGATGCAAGGAAGCTTTGTTTTAATACCATTTTGGTTGGAGTATTTCGTTATCTGTATAATACGGGGGATCTGGTTCTGCAAGCGGTAAAGGATTTCCTTCTTTGTCCAGACGGATTCATGGGGATCGACCCTGTCGAGAAAAATAGCTGGGTAAGAGAAAATTGTATCAAAATGAAACCAATTGATACAATAGACAATAGGAATGGATTAAGAGATGTGATTTTAAAATATGCTGAGGAGCGACGGAATAAGATACCTGTAGAGCGTCGAATCAGCCGAAAAAAATATTTACTGACGCTGAACGGGTGGATTTTTCCTGCGCGAAGATGCAAGAAGGACGTAGCATGTTATTCATTTACACAGCCGGACATGAGTGAAATTTATAGGGAAAAATATGCATACTTTGTAGATCCATATGCGAAGACATTCATACTGACAAGGAAAAGCTATTGCGGAATGTTTCATAACATTGCGTGCTATTTTAAAATCAGAAAATTGCTTCACAAGTATTATCAGAAAACATGTGCCGCATATCGTAAAGAGGAGAAAAGACTTGAAAGTACGGAATACTGGAGAAAGTATCTGCACATTGAAGAAGGGGAGTAAGGGAAACAGATGAGGCACCTGAAAGAAATATACGAATACAGAGACATGGTTGGAAGCCTGGTAAAAAGAGAACTCCGAGGAAAGTACGAGAAATCTGTGTTAGGCTTTTTATGGTCATTCCTAAGTCCAATGTTTCAGATTTTAATTTACAATCTCGTATTCACTCATATATTTCAGAATAACATGCCTAATTATTATATTTACCTTATGAGTGGAATTTTGACATGGACTTTTTTCTCAGACTCACTTGCGCAGGGAACGGGTGCCATTGTGTATAATGCCGAGATGGTCAAAAAAATATACTTTCCAAGAGAAGTTCTTGTAATATCGGAAGTGACAGCAAAACTGGTTAATATGTTGTTGTCGTTTATCGTAATGGCCGTTTTTCTTGTTATATCAGGAGTCGGATTTAGCGTTCAGTTGATCGTCCTTCCTGTCGTTATTATTATTGAGTATATAATGTGTCTGGGATTTAGTTTAATCGTATCCTCAGTTACAGTGTATTTGAGGGATTTGGAATATGTGGTAAATGTAATATTGATGGCCTGGATCTGGGGAACCCCCATTATGTATGCAATTGATGGGATACAGGACCCGTTAATGCGCCGTCTCCTTTTTATCAATCCGATGACATCGGTAATTAGCTGTTATCATTATATATTTTATTATCACGTGTTCCCATCGTTACGAGACATTTTGATACCATTTGCAGAAGCAATGTGTGTGTTAGTAGCGGGTTATTTTATCTTTAAAAAGCTGAACAGAAGATTTGTTGAGGAACTGTAATGGTACAAGAAGCAGGACATGGAATAACGGATGATAACATCTCAATTGAAGTTCGAGATGTGACCAAGGACTTTAGAGTTTACAGAGATAAAAGTCATACTTTTAAGGATCGGGTTCTCTTTCGGAAGAGAAATGCCTTCAAGAAGCACAGGGTTCTGGATCGAATCAGTTTTACTGTAAAACGAGGGCAGGCACTAGGCCTGATCGGGCATAACGGGTGCGGAAAAAGTACAACATTAAAACTCCTCAATAAGATTTTATATCCGGATAGTGGTGAAATCGTGATGCATGGAAGGATATCCAGCCTCATAGAATTAGGTGCTGGTTTTCATCCTGATATGACGGGGAGAGAAAATATCTATATTAATGCATCAATATTTGGTCTACACAAGAGAGAAATCGATAATAGACTAGATGATATAATACGGTTCTCAGAGCTTGAATCGTTTATTGATAACCCTGTACGGACGTATTCATCGGGCATGTATATGAGACTTGCATTCTCAATTGCTATAAATGTGGATGCAGATATACTTCTGGTTGATGAGATACTTGCTGTAGGCGATGCTAATTTCCAAAAAAAATGCTTTGAAAAACTAGAAGATATCAAAAAACATGGGGTGACTATCGTCATTGTATCACATTCCATGGATCAAATAAAAAGCATATGTGATAGTGTGATTTGGCTCGATAAAGGAAGAATATGCGCTCAGGGAGATGCCGAAGATGTATGTGCAAAGTACCTGGCAGCCATGGATGATATAGCGAGAGAAAGGCATAGAGAAGAACTGCGTGAGCAAGGCCTTGATGTGCAGGAAGATCCCAATATTCAGTTCCCGATATCACAAATCAGTACTCAATATGGCATTTATTCAAGAAGAAGTGGCAATATGAAGTTTCGCTTTCAACATATAGCTATGTTGAATGGGAATGGAGAAAAGTGCCAGCGTTTTCATTATGGGGAAAGTCTGATTGTGGACTTTAGTTTCTCTGAATGGAGTGAAAATTTAGTCGACCCGGATCTGAATATTGTCTTTAATATTTTTCATAGTGATGGAAGATTCTGTAGCCATTTTACGACAAAGCAATCGTCGATCATTTTGAAAAAGGGGGACTTAAGGAAGGGAAGGTTTGAGATAAAGGAGATCAGGCTCTCAGAAGGAAAGTACATCCTGGATGCAGTTATTGCTCATGGAGATGAAGAAGCATATGACTGCTTATCACACATGATTGAGTTTACAGTGGGCACTCCAGTTAGTTTGGGCACTCAGATAGCAGCTATGGAGAATACCTGGATGTTTGCCGGTGAAAAGTAAATTTATGGATTGGAGAAACAAATGTCAACGAAAAGAATTGTACTGCAAAAAATCGTGTTTCCGGAAGAAGACAATGCGGTTGCTAATTGGCAGCTTTTCTACAGGGGACCACGACTCGTCAAGGAGAATAAAAGGTTACTGATTCCCGATAAGATGGTTGTGGATTTTGCATCGTATCTGAATGGACTATCGTACAGAAAGTGGCATCTGTATACTGGGCTGAATCAGGTTTCTCTGTGTCTAAAAGCAAGGGGAAAGTTTACAGTAAAACTGACAGGATATTCTCTTGAACCCATTCAGGCAGTCAGAACAGAATATCATAGCCAGACTTTTGATTTGCAGGAGCCAGGAGAAGTCGTGCTGAGCTTTCCGGAAATTCAGGATGAATTTATCACATTTGAATTCATATCAGAGGGAGAGTGTGAGTTCTTTGGCGGGTATTATTTCTGTGATTTTGAGAGCGAACAAACCCGGTCTGTGAATCTTGCTATTGCAACCACAACTTTTAAAAAGGAGGATTTTATCAAACGTAATATTGATAAAATCCGATCTGAGTTGCTAGAGGGAGATGATGACATTCGTAATCACCTTTTTGTAAATGTAGTAGATAATGGCAGGACTTTGAAAAAGGATGAAATTGAATCCCCACATATCAGACTTTTCTACAATGACAATGTCGGAGGCTCAGGCGGCTTTTCAAGAGGTATGTTGGAATCTATCCATATGGTTCCTGAGATAACAAATGTACTGCTGATGGATGACGATGTCATGGTGTTGCCAGAGAGTATTCGAAGAACATATACATTGCTCACAGTCTTGAAAGAAGAATACAGGCAATCGTTTATCAGCGGAACGATGCTTGAATTGGATGCAATGTGGGTTATGCATGAGGACATAGGACTGGTAAAGCCCAATAAAGATTTCTTCCATGCAAAGCCGATCTATACGGCGACCTGGTTGTCAGACGTACTTCAGTCAAATAGAGAGTTCCCTTATCACAAACATATGTATTGTGGATGGTGGTATTGTTGTATTCCGGCAAAAACGATAAAAGAGAGAGGCTTATCTCTTCCGTTGTTTATTCGTGGAGATGATGTTGAATATGGATTAAGGTGTAATCCGCACATTATTACGATGTCAGGCATCTGCGTATGGCACATGGGTTTTGCTGGGAAATTTAGTGTTCATACTAATTATTATCAGGAATTCCGTAACATGCTGATTGTGAAGGATGCAGGACAGAAGATTCCAGATGTGGATGTTTATGGCAGATGGAAACAAGAATGTATGCGAACGGCATTGACGTTCGATTATGGTGGATGGGAGGTTCTTCTTCTGGCACTAGAAGATTATATGAAAGGCCCCTCATTCATTGAGGAAGATCATGGAACAGAAATACTCCAAAGAAATAAAAAGTATTCTGAGAAAATGGAACCCCTTTCTTCTATTAAGGGAATCAGTATGTATCTTGATGAACTATTTGAGCCAGAAAGACAGATGAGCTTTTTCAAGAAAGTAAAGTATTATTTAACTTGGAATGGCCAGAGGTGGATGAGTGATAAGAAGCTCGATGAAGAGCCCAGTGTACTTCGCCAGGATTGGGATCATAAGCCAGATAAAAATGGTTTTCATAAGAAATTGCTAGTAGTTGATCACATTAATAGAACTGGCCATATGAGGGAGATGGATCGACGTAAGTTTAAAGAACTTATTAAGCGTCAGAAGAAAGATATGAAATTATACGAAAAGCAGCATCCGGCTTTGGAAAAATTGTATATAGAAGCGTACCAATACATGATCAGTGAAGAGTTTTGGAAGAAATATTTGAAATTGGAATGAAGATGGATATGGAAAATGCCAATATTGAGTGCTGTACTTGGAGTAGCAGACATATGAATCACAATTATAAGGTTGATTTAATAAAACTATTTGCTTGCTTTTTAATAATGGCAACCCATTTGTTTATTATAGGGATTGGGCATATCGGCCAAAAAGATTATCCGTTTGCTACAGCATGGATTTATGTGGAGGTATTTTTCATAATTAGTGGTTACTTTACAACACAGCATTTTTCTCAAAAAGATAGATCTGATACTACTCTGGAAAGGGCATCAATTTGTGCAGTATCATACACAAGAAAAAAGTATTTTCGCCTATTTCCTTATGTTTGCTGTGTGACATTTGTTCAGTTGACAGTATATGCGATCCACAATGCTATTACCAATCCAGGACAGTTTGGTCTGCATGAAATTGTTAGTTTGTATAAAAAACTTCCGGTAGATATTTTGCTACTAAACTCTGCCAGAGCATATGATGTGTTTCCGGATGTAGCGCCACTATGGTATTTGTCGGCAATGATCATTGTATTTCCTGTTTTCTGTCTGCTGATACAGATGAAATCCGAATCGTTCCTTCGGATACTTTCTATAATAATCCCCATTATTTATTATGGAAAATATGGAGTCAATGCAGACAGAACGTATCCAAATGATTTGCTTCGAGGGTTTGTGGACCTCATGATAGGAACTTTTGTATATTATACTAGTGAAGAGTTAAGAAAAAGGGAGAGGGGGAGAGCAAAGGAAAGGATAATATTCTCGATAATAGAGATTGTTACATTCTTGCTTCCTGTAATAGTTACGTACAAAAATTATGATATGCTTGAGGATACATTGATTATTATTGTTATTCATTTAGTAATCGTGTTTAGTGGTGTTTCATTTTGTATAAAGGAAGGAAAAGGTATTTCTAAAATATCGGCATTAAGTTTACCAATTTATATGTGGCACTGGGTCGTAGGAACAGCTCTATCAACAATTCCTTCTTTTAATTTGCTTCCAACTGTCTATAAGCTGATATGTTACTATGGAGCGACCCTTGTAGTATCAATTATCAGTGCAAAAATATTTCCTTGTATAGCGTGTAAAAAGTTAGAATGCGAGAAAGAAGTATGATGACTGTCTCAATTTGAATAAGTATTATTCAATAGTCGTATCTATGCGAGACCTTAATGATTTGAGATGGATATTTCATTATCTGGTAACTTTAACAGGATTCTAATTCTTCTTAGATAAGAAACGAAAAATACGAGATTTATAATAATAGAGTGGCAATGTTCTATTTTCGATCAGTAACGATAATTAATAATCTCTTTTACGATAAAGGGGAGGTTGTTCATTATCAAGGAAAATCAGACAATGTATAGGCATGGGTATAGAGAGGGAAGAAAATGGTTATGTATGATTATCTAATAGTAGGTTCAGGTCTGTTCGGTGCTACTTTTGCGCACGAGGCGAAAGCAGCGGGAAAGTCAGTGATTGTGATTGACAAGCGGCCGAATATTGCGGGAAATGTCTACACGGAAGATGTGGAGGGAATCCATGTTCATCGTTATGGTGCACATATTTTTCATACGAATGACAAGGAAGTATGGGACTATGTGAATCGGTTTGCTGTTTTCAACCGATTTACGAACTCGCCTGTAGCAAATTATCATGGGGAACTGTATTCGCTTCCTTTTAACATGTATACGTTCAACAAGATGTGGGGCGTTGTGACACCACAGGAAGCAACCGCAAAGATTGAAGAGCAGAAGAAGGATTATATAGCCAGGAAACAGCAGGAAAGGGGATTGTCTGCAGATGCACCATTCGAGCCTCAAAACCTCGAGGAACAGGCGATTTCTCTGATCGGGACAGATATCTATGAGAAGCTGATCAAGGGCTATACGGAAAAGCAGTGGGGGAGACCATGTACGGAGCTTCCTGCATTCATCATCCGCCGGCTGCCGGTGCGTCTGACGTTTGATAACAATTATTTCAACGCACTGTACCAGGGAATCCCGGTGGGCGGATACACCCGGATGGTCGAAAGGATGCTGGAGGGCATTGAGGTCCGGGTGAATGAGGACTATCTGAAGGACAGAGAACACTGGAATCAGATTGCGGAGAAAGTAGTCTTCACGGGGCCGATTGATGCATATTATGATTATCGTCTTGGAACGTTGGAATACCGAAGCGTTCGCTTTGAGACGGAGCTTCTTGATACTCCGAATTTCCAGGGAAATGCAGCGGTTAATTACACGGACAGGGAGACCCCCTGGACAAGAATCATTGAACATAAGTGGTTTGAGTTTGGAAAAGATGAAAACGGAAATGATCTGTCAAAGACAGTAATCAGCCGAGAATTTAGCTCTGAGTGGAAACCGGGGGACGAGCCATATTACCCGGTAAATGATGAGAAAAATGGGAAACTTTATGAAGCGTACCGAACATTGGCTAAAGAAGAGCAACAAGTGTTGTTTGGGGGGCGCTTAGGTGAGTATAAGTACTATGACATGGATAAAGTGATCGGATCGGCATTAGAGTTTTGTAAGAATAAATTATGCTAAGGATGTTGGGAGATTACTTGTGAAGAATATGGATAACAAAATTAACACGGCTATTGAAACAGAGAAAAAGTGCATCAGAATTAAATATGCTACTTTGGCTGTAATGGGAATTGCATATATGGTTCTGCCAATTATTATCTTTTTGATCTCTTGGTTGAAAGCATATATTGGTATACCATCATCTTTAATACTTTTAATTGGAGTGTTTTATTTTATTCGTGACAGATACGCAAAAGATAATGGCTATGTTTGTGTACCTATACGAAGTTTTGCTTTGATTTCAGTATGCTTGCTTATATGGGTTTGGACGACAGGGGTAGGAAATTTTTTTGTGGGGGAATATGATAGTCCATGGCGGACGGCAATATTTCGGGATATAGTTCAGAATCCTTGGCCGGTTATCTATAAAAAAACAGGAAATTCATTAGTATATTACTTGATGTATTGGATAGTGCCTTCGGTTGTCGGAAAAATATTTGGCTGGCTGTCGGCCAGAATCGCTCTTCTTTTATGGACCTATTTTGGAGTAGAGTTAGCTTTTCTATTTATTGTTAAACTATGTAAGATTAATAAAAGAGGAACACTATGGATAGCGGCTATATTGCTATTTGGATGGGCGGGCTTGTGTACTGTCGGCGCTGCAATTTCACAGATGATGGTTAGAGGATGGTCCAATTATGGATTGTCTTCAGGAGAGGGATTTTTAGATTTTTTGTGGAATGGATATTCTTTTAATTATCATTTTCGTAACAATAACGATATCTTAGCTAATGTTTATAACCAGGGGACTCCGGTCTGGATCAGCACTCTACTGTTTTTGGATAATAAGGATAATGAGCAGTATTATGGTCTTATTGGGTTGTGCTTATTACCGTATGCACCGCTTCCATTTTTGGGCTTGGTGACATTGATGATAGGGCTGTATGTGATAAAAGTAAGTTATGTGTTTTTGCGGAAGAATAATAGAAGTGTGGGGGCACAGTTAAAACGACTATTCTCTGTTCCCAATATTATTTCCTGTGTGACAATATTGCCAATATTTGCTCTTTATTTTTTGACTAATCAAACAACCCAAGCAGGAACTGGTGGGGGATTGATGCTGATGCCATTATCGCAATTCGATCTTCCTCGTGTTTTAGCAACAATAGAGTTTTGGTTACTAGAGTTTGGGATGCTCTGCATTCTTATATTTCCTCAATACAAAAAAAAGCCATTGTATTATTTGTGCTTGCTTTGTATGACGATGGCGCCATTGGTAGAATTTGGGAAAAGAGGTGGGCGCGATTTTTGCATGAATTTTCCCTTACCAGCCTTATTTATTCTTATGATAATGACGATAGAATATATAAAAAATATCGTGAGCGTTTCCCTACCGAATGCCCGTAATGTGATTTTAGGTGTGTTATTAGTTTTAATGGTGTTGGGACCTGTAAAAGATATTATGGGAAAGGTAGATTCTATTATTGAAAAGAGACAATTCCCTATTAATGATGACCATATCTATACTTTGGAAGATAAGCAACCAGAGGATGGGTACGAGAATTTTTTGGTAAAGGAACCATCAGGGACTTTCTTTTACAAGTATCTTGCGAAATAATAAATTATCTTAGGGAGAGGAGGGGCGTATATGAAAGTGGTTATTCTCGCAGGCGGGTTGGGAACGCGCATCAGTGAAGAAAGCCATCTGAAACCTAAGCCAATGATTGAAATCGGAGAGAAGCCGATACTTTGGCATATAATGAAAGAGTATTCTCATTATGGTTTCAACGAGTTTATCATCTGTGCAGGATATAAACAACATATGATAAAGGAGTGGTTCGCAGATTATTACCTCCATACAAGTGATGTAACATTCGACTTTTCAGCTGGGAATAAGATGATCGTTCATAACAATGTTTCTGAACCATGGAAAGTGACCATCGTGGACACTGGTCTGAATACGATGACTGGTGGACGTGTAAAGCGAATCGAAAAATATATAGATGGAGATACCTTTTTTCTGACATATGGAGATGCGGTTTCTGACGTAGATATCAGAAAGCTTTACGATTTTCACCGTCATCATGGGAAGGGGGTTACATTGACAGCGGTAAGCCTAGCCCAGCAGAAGGGTATACTGGAAATTGGTGCCAACAACCAGGTGCTCTCATTTAGAGAAAAGGAGGGACAGGATTCAGCGCTGATCAATGGGGGGTATATGGTATGTAATCGTACAATTTTCAAGTATTTAAGTGGTGATGATACCGTGCTAGAGAAACAGCCAATGAACCAGCTTGCCAAGGATGGCGAGTTGATGAGCTATTATCATAAGGGGTTCTGGCAATGTATGGATACGAAAAGGGAGATGGACTATCTCGAAAGTTTATGGGAGTCCGGGAAGGCACCATGGAAAGTCTGGGGTTGATAGGATGGTATATGATTTGAGCTTTTTTAAAGGCAAGAAAGTATTTATCACTGGTCACACAGGCTTTAAGGGATCTTGGCTTTGTAAAATACTGAGTAATGCTGGAGCGACCGTAACCGGATTCGCCCTGGAACCGCCAACAGAGCCTTCCCTATTTGAGATTGCACATATTTCAGATTGTATACACTCAATCATTGGAGACATTAGGGATTATCGGTCATTGAAGAAGGCGTTTGATGAGGCGCAGCCAGAGATCGTCCTTCATCTTGCGGCGCAGCCTTTGGTGAGACTAAGCTATCAGGAGCCGGCGCGAACCTATGAGACCAATGTTATGGGAACGGTAAACATTCTGGAGTGTATTCGTCAGTCATCATGTGTTAGATCCTTCCTGAATGTGACGACTGATAAGGTTTATCTGAATAAAGAGTGGCCGTGGGGATATCGAGAGAATGAAGAGCTGGATGGATTTGACCCCTATTCAAATTCCAAGTCCTGTTCAGAACTTGTGACGCATTCCTACACGAAATCATTTTTTACACGCTCAGATGGTGGGATGAATGTTGCAATATCAACAGCAAGAGCCGGTAATGTGATTGGTGGCGGTGATTTTGCAAAAGACAGGATTATCCCTGACTGCGTGAGGGCGGCGATAGCGGGCAGGGATATAGTCGTTCGGAATCCATATTCTACCAGACCTTATCAACATGTACTGGAACCACTTTTTGTCTACCTGATGATTGCAGCAAAACAATACGAAGATACTAGGTTCTCAGGATGGTACAATGTTGGACCGGATGAAAGTGATTGCTATCAGACAGGTGGTCTGGTTGATATATTTGTAAAGCAATGGGGAGAGGGATTGAAATGGGTCAACCAATATGATGGCGGCCCACATGAAGCAAACTTTCTGAAATTGGATTGTTCAAAGCTGAAAGCAACATTTGGCTGGAAACCGTGCTGGAACTTGGAAGAAGCAGTAAAGCGAACAGTTGAATGGAGCAAGTGCTGGGTCAATCATGGTGATGTATGCGAGTGCATGGATCAGCAGATTGAGGACTTTCTCCACCAGGCATGTCTGTATAGGAGTTAAAGCATCATGAAAAAGACGATCAGTATTCTGATTCCCTGCTTCAATGAACAGGAAAACGTTATTCCTATAAGTGAGGCGTTGACAAATCTGTTTAGAGAGAAGTTGCCGGAATACCAGTATGAAATCGTTTTCATAGATAATGATTCGCAGGACAAGACCAGAACGTTATTGCGTGAGATTTGTGGAAGAGATAAACGAATCAAGGCAATATTTAATGCAAAAAATTTTGGGCAGTTCAATTCCCCATATTATGGGATGATGCAGACAAGCGGAGACTGTACCATCCTTTTATGTTGTGATTTTCAGGATCCGATTGATTTGATTCCAGAGATGGTTCGGGAATGGGAAAAAGGCTATAAGCTTGTGGTAATGCAGAAAAAGCAGAGCAAAGAAAGTAAAATGCTATACTTTTTACGGTCCTGCTACTATAAGCTGATCAAAAAAATGTCTCAAGTAAATCAGATTGAACAGTTTACGGGGTTTGGCCTATACGATAAATCATTTATTCAGATCATGCGAGAATTGAAGGATTCAACACCTTTCCTTAGGGGGATTGTTGCGGAACTTGGATATAAGATCAAATTTATCCCGTATACACAGGAGAAGAGAAGAGCGGGAAAGACGCATAACAATTTCGCGTCACTATATGACGCAGCGATGTTAAGTTTTACGACATATACAAAGGGTGGGCTCAGACTGGCTACTTTTCTGGGGTTTGGATCTTCTGTCGTGTGCATTGTGTTGGCGATTGTGTTCCTTGTATTAAAGCTTGTTTTCTGGAATCGTTTTAATGCCGGAATGGCTCCGTTGTTGATCGGCATGTTTTTTATTGGTTCCGTGATGCTCTTTTTCCTGGGAATTATGGGGGAATATATTCTGAGTATCAATCAAAGAATTCTGGGTCGTCCTCTTGTGATAGAAGAAGAACGTCTTAATTTTGACCATCAGAATACGATAAAGTGAGTAAAATATGACAGAAAAAAAGCAGGAGCTAAAACAAAGAATATGGGGCATATTCTCTTATATTATTTATGTGATTCTGAATGGGCTGTTTCGGATTGTTCACAGAGAATTAAAGAAAGAGCAGTTTGATGCTTTCATGCAATTTGTAAAGTTTGGTCTAGTCGGAGTAACGAACACTATTCTTTCTTATGTTCTATACGTGGTTAGCTTGCTGTTGTTTCGTAAATCAGGATGGCTGAAAAAATACGATTACCTGGTCGCGCAGATTATCGCATTTGTTATCAGCGTTGCGTGGTCTTTTTACTGGAATAATCGCGTGGTTTTTACAGTAGAGGATGGTAAAAAAAGGTCGATATGGAAGGCTCTGATTAAGACATATATTTCTTATTCATTTACAGGGCTGTTTCTGAGCAGTGTTTTGCTGTATATGTGGGTAAGTGTACTTCATATCTCAGAGTTTTTTGGACCGATCATCAACCTGGTGATCAGCGTCCCTGTTAATTTTCTGATCAACAAATATTGGGCATTTCGAAGCTAAGGAAGGATGGTAAAGATATGTCGACATGGAAGAACGAGCAAGAGGCTCGAGAGCAGATCAAGGAAATGGTTGCCGCATACTATCATGACTTTAAGGAAAAAAAGGAACCATTTAAACCAGGAGATCGGATATCCTATGCATCACGTGTGTTTGATGAACATGAAATGCAGAGTCTTACTGATGCAACCCTGGATTTTTGGCTAACAACTGGCAGATTTGCAGAGCAGTTTGAAAAGAACTTTGCAAAGTGGATCGGGGTCAAGTATGTGCACCTTGTAAACTCTGGATCTTCAGCGAATCTGATTGCATTCAGCGTTCTGACGGCTCCGGAACTTGGTGATCGTCAGATCAAGCGTGGTGATGAAGTCATTACCGTTGCCTGCGGGTTCCCTACAACAGTAACGCCGATCCTTCAGTATGGAGCAGTTCCTGTTTTTGTAGATGTTACAATTCCTCAGTATAATATTGATACCACAAAACTTGAAGGGGCCTTGAGCGATAAGACCAAGGCTGTCATGATTGCTCATACACTTGGGAATCCGTTTGATCTCAAGACGGTAAAGGAATTTTGTGATAAGCATAACCTTTGGCTCGTTGAAGACAATTGTGATGCATTAGGCTCACAGTATACGATAAATGGTGAGACAAGATACACTGGAACCTGGGGGGACATTGGAACCAGCTCATTCTACCCGCCACATCATATGACGATGGGAGAGGGCGGTGCAGTTTATACGAACAACCCATTGCTGCACCGTCTTATTTTATCATATCGAGATTGGGGACGTGATTGCATCTGCCCATCTGGTCAGGATAATTTTTGTGGGCACAGGTTCGATGGCCAATATGGCGAACTCCCCAAAGGTTACGATCATAAGTACACATATAGTCATTTTGGATACAATCTGAAGGTAACAGACCTGCAGGCATCAATTGGTGTTGAACAGTTGAAGAAGTTCCCTTCGTTCATTGAAAGAAGAAGACATAACTGGGAACGTTTACATAAAGCATTAGAGCCGATCTCTGATCAGGTTATTCTGCCAGAGGCAGCGCTGCATTCAAATCCATCGTGGTTTGGGTTTTTGATTACTATCAGACCGAATAAGAAGTTTTCGAGGAATGATATAACAAAATATGTAGAGGCGCATAATATACAGACAAGGCTTCTTTTCTCAGGAAATTTGATCAAGCATCCGTGTTTTGATCAGATCAGAGGGACAAATGCTTATAGGGTCTCAGGAGGGCTGAATGTAACAAATCAGATTATGAACGAGACGTTTTGGGTTGGGGTATATCCGGGAATGACGGACGATATGATCGACTATATGGCAAAAGTAATACGCGATGCAGTTCAGGGCGGTTAAGAATTGTATTTTTATGAAATAGATCGATAAATAGCAAGGGGTGAAATCGTGAAAATTAGATTAGCTGATTATGTGGCAGACTTCCTGGTTGATCACGGTGTAGTAGATGCTTTTTCCGTTGTTGGGGGCGGGGCGATGTATCTAAATGACGCTCTGGGACATAAGCAGGGACTTCACGTCACATATAATCATCATGAGCAGGCTTGTGCTATGGCAGCGGAGGCATATGCAAGGCTTGAAAATAAAATAGCAGCAGTTTGTGTAACAACAGGACCTGGTGGGACGAATGCGATAACTGGTGTTGTATGTGGATGGCTTGATTCCATTCCGATGTTTGTTATTTCAGGCCAAGTAAAGTACTCGACTACTGCGCGCTACTGTGAACAGTTTACAGGCGGTTTACCGCTACGAGCGGTGGGAGACCAGGAATATGATATTACGAAGTCTGTAGCGCCAATGACAAAGTATGCGGTTATGATCGAGGATCCGTTGACTATCCGTTATCATTTGGAGCGTGCATGGCATCTTGCGACGACTGGGCGCCCAGGGCCAGTATGGATCGATATACCGGTGAATTTTCAGGGTACATATATTGAGACTGATGGGTTGAGAGGATATGTTGGTACAGCAGATCAGAAAAAGGATGATGCACTTCTTCCTCTTCCGGTCAGTCAGGAGACAATTGATGCAGTCATTGAAAAAGTAAGAAACGCAAAGCGGCCTGTTTTTCACGCTGGCTATGGGATACGTCTTTCGGGTGCCTACAAAGTATTCAGAGAAGTAGCGAAAAAACTGAACATTCCAATTGTTACATATTGGAACGCAATTGACCTTGTAGAGGATGATGATCCGCTTTACACTGGACGTGCGGGCAATATGGGTGATCGGCCTGGCAACTGGGCTATACAGAACGCAGATCTTATTCTTGCGGTTGGAACGCGTATTTCAATCCGTCAAGTCGGATACAACTATAAAACTTGGGCAAGAGAGGCTGAAGTTATTATGGTTGACATCGACAGAGCCGAGCTGAAGAAACCAACCCTCCATGTTGAGATGCCTATCTGGGCGGATGCGAAAGATTTCCTTAGCAAGCTTGATCAAACCATAGGAGAGCACGCGCCAGTAAGTCATGATGAAGAGTGGATTCGGACCTGTCAGAGTTGGAAGAAAAATTTTCCTGTGATTCAGGAAAGGCAGTGGAAGGAAAATGGTAAGACTGCCAATGTATATGCATTCATCAAATATTTATCATCTATGTTACCGGAGAACAGCCTGACTGCTGTATCGAATGGAGCATGTTGTGTTGTTGGCAGTCAGGAATATGTAATAAAGAAGGGCAGTCGTTTTGATAACAATAGTGCGATTGCCTCTATGGGATATGGGCTTCCTGCTGCAATTGGTACATGTATTGGTGGGCATAGGAGAATGACGATATGTCTTGAGGGTGATGGGAGTATAATGATGAATCTTCAGGAACTTCAAACAATCATCACCAATAACCTTCCGATCAAGATATTCCTAATTAACAATAGTGGATATCATTCAATTCGTATCACGCAAAGTAATTTGTTTTCGGGACATACTAAGGTAGGTATAGGCCCAGAATCCGGAGATCTTTCGTTCCCAGATTTTGAGAAGATTGCAAGAGCATTTGGATACCCGTATTATGAGGCACACAGCAACGCACAGATGGAGAAAGTTGTAGACGAGTGTCTTGCGGCAGAAAGCCCATTGTTCTGTCAAATCTTTACAGATACAGAGCAACGATGGGAGCCGAAGAGTAGTACGAAGAGGCTTTCCGATGGAACTCTTGTCTCACCGCCACTTGAAGATTTGGCTCCGTTTCTCCCTAGAGAAGAGTTGGAGAAGATAATGATCGTACCAATGGTTGATGAAAGGAAAGAGTGAGGAGGTATTTGAGTATGGCAGCACAGACTGCAAGGGGTTTTTATCATGATGAGATTCTAAAATCACTGAGGGACTTAAAAGAGAATCATGGCGTGGTAGCCATTAAGGCGGAATTTGAAGCAGAAGGATCAAGAAAAGACGAGTTGATCATGCTGCGTGAGTTTGTTTATCAGGCGGATCTTGGATTTATCATCAAAATTGGTGGCTGCGAGGCGGTTCATGATTTGGATCAGTGTAAGCTTCTCGATGCTACTGGTATCATGGCGCCTATGATTGAAACTCCATTTGCCATGTCAAAGTTCAAAAATGCAGCAAAAAAGGTTTATGGAGATCAGCTTAAACGTGTGGAGTGGATTATAAATGCTGAAACCAAAACCTGCCTAGCAAATTATAAGGAGATCATGAATGAGGGAGATGGGTTCCTTACAGGAGTAACAGTCGGGCGAAGTGATCTTTCCGCGTCGTTAGGGATTGAACGAAAAGATATTGAGTCAGAACCTGTTTTTAATGCAACAAAAAAGTTGGTGGAAGAATCAAAAACTCATCGCCTTGTAACGAATTTTGGTGGTAACATCAGTGTAGATTCAATTCCATTTATTCAAAAATTGAGTGATCAAATTGACCGTTTTGAAACAAGAAAAGTTGTCATTTCTGTAAAGAATGATGCGGGAGAAATCAAATCTTCCATCGAGGCGGCTTTAAGATTCGAGCTCGCTTATCTTCAGTTTAAGAGAGAATATTACAACACAATGGCTACCGAAGATCTTGCAAGAATAGATAGCCTTAAACAGAGGTTATTGTAATGAGATTCTTAACGATCGGGGAAGTCATGCTGAGACTAAAGACGCCGGGGTTTGAGAGGTTTCTTCAGTCGCCATGCTTTGAAGCAACTTTTGGCGGAGGCGAGGCCAATGTTGCAGTGTCACTTGCAAACTATGGAGAAGATGTGCGGTTTTTCACTGTTCTTCCAGAAAATCCAATTGCAGATGCATGCTTAAGACAGCTGAAGGGTTTCGGGGTTGATACTAGTAGGATCATACGCGGTAGAGGAAGGATGGGGATATATTATCTGGCTTCAGGGAGGAATCAGCTTCCCTCAAAAGTGATTTATGACAGAACTCATTCTTCGATAGCTGAAGTAAACCCGGAAAGTGTGAACTGGGATTTAGTATTTGACGGTATCAGCTGGTTTCATATTAGTGGGATTACTCCGGCTATTTCAGAAAACGCACGGCAACTTTCCATGCAGAGTGTCAAACAAGCAAAACAGAGGGGAATTACTGTTTCTTGTGATCTGAATTTTAGAAAGAAGCTCTGGAATTATGGGAAGAGTGCTTCTGATGTTATGAGCGAGCTTGCAGAATACGTAGATGTTGCAATAGCGAATGAAGAGGATATTCAAAAATCATTAGGGATTACATCATCAGATATTGATGAGATTACGGAAAGGCTTGATAACAACATCTATAAAGTTCTAGGGGACAAGGTTTTGGCACGTTATCCTGGAATGAAGCTGGTTGCAATAACTTTACGTGAGAGCCACAGTGCAGATTGGAACGATTGGTCTGCATGCTTGAATGACAGAGACCATTTTTATACCTCAAAAAAATATGAGATTCGGAATATATACGATCGTGTAGGTGGCGGGGATAGCTTTGCAGGCGGACTTCTTTATGGATTAAACCATTATAGGGACAAGCAGGAGGCTTTGGAATTTGCAACTGCAGCTTCCTGTTTGAAACACAGTATTATGGGAGATTTTAACCGTGTTGAGGTGGCCGATGTTGAGAATCTGATGAACGGAGATGGGACAGGTCGAGTTCAGAGGTAAGTAATAAAGGAATGTGGATGGAAGTGGATAGGGAAATTCTTAGTGCAGTTATCACCGGTCCGACTGGAGCGCTAGGAAGTGCACTGTGCGCAGAATTAGCAAATAACAATGTCGAAGTATATGCAGTATGCAGACCAGGTAGTAGTCGGATAAAAAACATTAAAACTGATAAGCGCGTACATCTGATAGAGTTGGATATATCAGAATTGAATAGATTGCCATCTATTTTACATGCTGAGGATGCACATATTAACCAAGTTGATGCATTTTTCCATTTCGCATGGACGAATACCATAGGTTCAGGCAGAAATGATATGGACGCTCAGATAGCCAATATTGGGAAGACAATCGAGGCAGTACGCATAGCGAATGATCTCGGGTGCAAGGTGTTCCTTGGAGCAGGGAGCCAAGCGGAGTACGGAAGGCATGATACACCATTGAAGCCAGAAACTCCTTGTTTTCCAGACAATGGATATGGAATGGCAAAGCTCTGTGCCGGGGAGATGAGCAGAGTTGAATGCCAGAAGTATGGGATTGATCACATCTGGATGAGAATTCTGAGTATATATGGACCCGGGGACAGCGAAAAGACACTTGTCAGTACTGTAATACAAAAGCTGAGAAGAAAAGAGCATGTATCACTTACAGCGGGAGAACAGATCTGGGATTATCTATATTCAGGTGACGCAGCTCGAGCATTTCGATTGGCAGCTGAACATGGGAGAAGTGGTGCAATATACCCCCTCGGGAGTGGAAATGGAATGCCATTAAAGAAATATATCAATACGATTGGAGAGATATTTCATGCGAATGGCATATTTGGATTTGGCGAAATTCCCTATTCAGATAAACAAGTAAAGTATCTGGTGGCGGATACCAAGAGCTTAAGCAATGATACCGGATGGACACCGAAAGTCCGATTTAAAAACGGGATAGAAAAGATTCTTGAAGATTTAACAAAGAGTGATAATGCATATTAAACTCATTCCATAAAAGTGAGGTCTTTTGAGTAAAGTGGTCTTCACAGGACCGATTGATGCATATTATGACTATCGTCTTGGAACGTTGGAATACCGAAGCGTTCGCTTTGAGACGGAACTTCTTCATACTCCGAATTTCCAGGGAAATGCAGCGGTTAATTACACGGACAGGGAGACCCCTTGGACAAGAATCATTGAACATAAGTGGTTTGAGTTTGGAAAGGATTCGGAGGGGAATGACCTTCCGAAGACAGTAATCTCTCGCGAGTACTCTTCTGAGTGGAAGCCGGGCGACGAGCCGTACTATCCGGTCAATGATAAGAAGAATGAAGCACTTTATAAACGGTACCGGGAATTAGCTGACGGGGAAAGCAAGGTGTTGTTTGGCGGAAGGCTTGGCGAGTACCGGTATTATGATATGGATAAAGTTATTGCATCGTCACTGCAGTTCAGCAGGAAAGTGCTTGCTGAGTGAGTATTCGGCGGGATGATCTGACTGGGGAATCAGGAATGGAGGATGAAGCATGAAAGGTATTATTCTGGCTGCCGGCAAGGGAACCCGGCTGTATCCGATTACACTTCCGATCTGCAAGCCGCTGCTGCCGGTATATGATAAGCCGATGATTTATTACCCGCTATCGGTTTTAATGCAGGCAGGAATCCGGGATATTCTGGTGATTGTTCCTCCGGATGACAGCCAGCCTTTTATAGATCTTCTTGGGGATGGTTCTCATCTGGGACTCCGTATTGAATATAAGGAGCAGAAGGTTCAGCGCGGCATTGCGGATGCATTTCTGATCGGAGCGGACTTTATCGGGGATGATTCCGTATGTCTGGCACTGGGAGACAATATTTTTTACGGACCAGTGTTCAACCGGAAGCTGAAGGCGGCAGCACGGCTGGACAATGGGAAAGGAGCATCCATCTTTGGGTACTATGTGCCGGATCCGAGGGCATTTGGTGTTGTAGAGTTTGACCAGGATGGGAAGGCGATGTCGATTGAGGAGAAACCGAAGCATCCGAAGTCCAACTATATCGTTCCAGGACTGTACTTTTACGATAACAGGGTTGTAGAGATTGCCAGACAGGTGAAGCCGTCTGCCAGAGGAGAACTGGAGATCACTTCTGTTAATAATGCTTATCTTAAGCAGGGCGAGCTGAACGTTGTGACGCTTGGTGACGAGTACTCCTGGTTTGATGCCGGGACGGCAGACAGTCTTTACGATGCGGCCGGAGAGATCCGGAAGGCACAGAGAAGCGGGAAGATGATTGGCTGTATTGAGGAAGTGGCGCTGAAGAAGCGCTGGATTACGATCGACAATCTTTTGGAACAGGCCAGGGCTCTTGAAAAGACACAGTACGGACAATACCTGTTCGGGATTGCCGCGGAGCAGGAAGATGCAGAGTGAGCTGATAATTCTGACGCAGTATCTGATGATTGTCGGTATGGCTGCCGGCTTTTATTCTTTATTAACGGTCAGTTCCGGGGAGGGAATGCTCCTCGGAACCGTTCTTGTGACGCTGATCATGTATGCTGGCGGGCTGCTGAAAAACTTCCCGGCAGCTGTTTTTGTGTGCATAGCAGTCGGGTGTACGGGATGGCTGATATTCTTCCTGCAGCAATGGAAGCAGCTTAGAATGCCATGTTATAACAGCAAGGTAAATCGAAGTGACTTGGATTGTCATGAGCCAGCGCGAGTCAGATCGGTACAGCTCCCTTTTCTTTCGGTTGAGCTGCTTTTTCTGACGCTTTTGTTTACTGGGTCGATGTTCCTTTTCCACAATGATTTTGTGCAAAAAATAGATGACTTTCATCAGTGGGCAGCGGCAGTGAAGTATATGCTGGAGAGGGGACATCTTCCGCAGGCACAGGACTTCATCGGGACAACATCGATGCCGATGTTTACCAGTGTCTTCCATTTATACTTTCAGATGCTTGCCGGGTATAATGAAGGGCACATGTATGTATCCTCCTTTTTTCTGAATGCGGTTGCCTTGCTGCTGCCGCTCTGCAGGGTAGGATGGCGGAAATTGAAGCCAGCATTTGTCTATGCTTTTACGGTCTATATTGGATTATATACATTCTACTTGCATGCGTATAAAAGCTTATACGTGGATCTTCCGGTTGCGGCGTGGGCAGCGGCGATTTGTATCTGGGTGTCGCAGACGATTCGAGAACGGTATCCGCACAGAAGAAGAAATTCGCTGCTGCTGTTGCTTTCGGGGTTCTTTATGACGATTGTAATCAAGCAGGGGATTGGCGTACTTCTCGCGGGATTTGACCTTATGTATGTGGTTGCTGACCTTGTATTTTACTATGGCAGACAGGAGACCAGAAACTGGATTCGGCGAAACAGAAAATGGATTCTGGCTGGCGGATTGTCCGTACTGGCAGTCGCTATCGTTGTTTTATTAAGTGCCGGGAAGACCTTTATCCCGTTGTCAGGAGGAGGTATACAGGAGGCTCTCTGGGTACAGGGGGAAAAGGCGAAGCTGACGCTTCGTATGCTTTTCATGAATCTTTTCAGCAAGACACTGAACTCTCGTGCAAGGCTGCATGTGAGAGCGCTCCCGACTGTTCTAATATTTGCAGGAATCCTGTTTGCACTTTCATATACAAGGAAAGATAAAGAACGCAGGCAGTACAGAGGACTGGGCCTTTTTGTACTGATTACATTTATTTTATATATAGGTGCGCTATACATAGTGTATGTTTCGACATTTTCTTACGAAGAGAGTGTGAAGAACGCAGCGGTGCATCGGTATTTCTCTGTTATTATACTGTATGAGTTTTTTATCTTGATGGCTGCGGTGTATGGACTTTTTTATGAAAAGATGACGGAAAGTCCAATCATCGTCCGAATGGGGATATGTGCAGTGCTGGTGTGCAGTGTGAATGGCAAATTCATCAGTGATGTTTCACACTATCATTTCTGGGAGACAAGTGGTTACCGCACCATAAAAACAGTTAAGATGGAGCTGGCTGAGATCGAAAAGATCGTGCCGGACGATGAGAAGGTATATCAGCTCGTTCAAAATTATTCTCTTGAGAAAATGAATGAATTCCCAATGTGTGTGCCGTTGTATTACCGGGAAAATATGCTCAGCAATTATATCAAGGAGCCGTGGAAGTTCAATGAGAATGGCAGTCTGAGACTACTGTCTCAGACAGATATACGGATTGAAGCGTTTCCGGGAATACTGACACAGGGTGATTACCGTTATGTCTGGATTTATGGTGTAGATGATTATTTGGAGGAAGAACTGCCTCATGTTTTGGATGTCGAGGGCGAAGACAGAAAAAATGAAGTGACAGAGGGCTTATACCTGTGTATTCGTGACGAACGTGGGAATGTAACAGGCTTGAAATGGATTGATTCCTTACAGGAAGATTCATAACAATTATAATAAAAAAAGAGGGGAAATTTCTGTGGGAGTAGAATTTCAACTGAAGCAGCAGGCCAAGATGTTTTCTCAGAATGTGTATCTGCCGGCGGTGTATGACCTTCACCGCTGCTGCAGGGTGGAGCAGAATCTGATTGTCTTTGCGGATGCCCACCATGACGGCAGGCCGGAGGCGATGGAGCTGCTTTACCGGAGACTGAAGCAGAGCCGTGTTCAGCCGGCTTATCATATCGCAGAGATGTACCTGGATTTTGGCCGGGCATCGAAGGCGGAGGTCATGGAATATTCGACGCGGTTCATGAAGCTGTACGTCAGAGCTTCGGTGGTCGTTGTCTGCGACAATTTCCTGCCGGTCGCGTCCTGCCGGAAGAAGCGGGAAACGATGGTTGTTCAGCTGTGGCATGCCTGCGGATGCTATAAGAAATTCGGGTATGACGCGAAGGATGATATTCCGGAGGGGTATCATGGAGATGTATACCGGAACCTGAGCCTGGTTACCGTCAGCGCGGAGGCGGCGGTGGAGCCATTTTCATCCGCGATGCACCGGACACATGGGGAGGTGCAGGCGCTTGGTGTCAGCCGGACGGATCTGTACTTTTCGAGGAAGTGGAGATACAGGTGTATGGAAGCGTTCCGGGAACTGTACCCGGATGTCTACGAGGAGACAGGCGCCGGAGACGGCAGAGAGGAAGGAGCCGGAGATGGCAGTGATGCAGGTGCCGGAAGCGGCAGGCAGGCAGGCGCCGGAAGTGTCAGGGAGACAGGTACCGGAAGTGCCAAGGGGTCAGGCAGCCTGAGAAAACGCCGGAAAGTTGTGCTCTGGGCGCCGACATTTCGCGGGAACGCGGGGCAGCCGGGGCTTCTGGATCTGGACACGGAGAAGCTTCAGAGGCAGCTCGGGAAGGAGTATCTTGTCCTGACGCGGGTGCATCCGCATATGAAGGAGGCGCGGAAGGCGGTGAAGAATCACTGCCCGATCCCAACGGAGCAGCTTTATCCGGTTGTGGATGTGCTGATCGCGGATTACTCGTCTCTGATCTATGAATACCTGCTGGCGGCGCAGATTCAAAATCAGCAGGATCCGCATGGAAGTCTGGGCCTGCATGGCAGTGTGGGGCTGCATGGCGGTCTGGTGCTGTATACTCCGGATCTGGATACCTACATGGCGCAGCGCGGAACCTACATGGATATCCATGAAATTCCGGGAGAGATTGTGAAGGATGCCGACAGGCTGGCCGATGCGGTCAGGCGGGCCGCAGGAGAGGACAGTCCGGGATTGCGCACCGGCGAGAGCAAAGCGGATGACGGGGGACAGGCAGCAGGCTGGATAGCGGACCAGGCAAAGAAGAGGAATGCATTCCTGAAGCGGTACCTGGCTGCCTGCGACGGACAGGCGACCGCACGTATTGCAGAGAAGATCAGGGTGCACTGCTTCGGGGGAGACGGAGGGACTTCCGGAGCCACAGATGTGTAACATTGCCCGATTTTTCACTTTGTGGTATGGTGGACATCTGTGGTATACACTTTCGTGATGGATAGTGTGTCGGTTTTTCATGAAATGAGGAAATATATGAACGTTGCGCTGATTATCGCGGGTGGCTCCGGCCATCGCATGGGGCAGGATATTCCGAAGCAGTTTATCAATGTGTATGACAAGCCGGTGCTGATCTATACGCTGGAGGGATTCCAGCGGCATCCGCTGATCGATGCGATCGAGCTGGTCTGCATCGACGGATGGCACGATGTGGTCTGGGCGTATGCAAAGCAGTTCGGTATCGACAAGCTGAAGTGGATTGTGCCGGGCGGGAATTCCGGGCAGGAATCGATCCGGAACGGTGTCTACGGGCTGGAAGACAAGTGCGGAGAGGATGATATTGTCATCATCCACGATGGCATCCGTCCGCTGGTGGATGCTTCCGTGCTCTCGGATGTGATTGAGACGTGCCGGAAGTATGGAAATGGCGTTACCTCCATGCCCTACAACGAGCAGATTTTTGTCAAGGATGACGAGATCTCAACGGTTAAGTATATCCCGCGTGAGACGCTGAGACGGGTACAGACACCGCAGGCGTACAAGTTCGGGAAGCTGGACTGGGCATATCACAAGGCATTCGCGGAGGGAATCGGGATCAAAGGGTCCTCATATACGAACACCATGATGGTGGAACTGGGAGAGCGGCTGTACTTTGCGGCGGGTTCCGACAAGAACATCAAGCTGACCACGAAGGACGATCTGGAGATGTTCAAGGCGTATCTGAAGATGGATAAGGACAACTGGCTGAAGTAAGGGTATTTGATGATGAGACTTCTGGAGAGTGAACTGTTTCAGCAGGATCTGAGCGGCGTGGCGGCGCTGGCTCTCCCGTGGGAGAAGCTCCGGGGTGCATCCTTCATGATCTCGGGTGCAACCGGGATGATCGGGAGTACGCTGATCCATGTGCTGATGAAGAAGAACCGGGAGGATGGCCTGGGCTGCCATCTCTTCGCTCTGGGGAGAAATGTACAAAAAGGAAAGTCCAGATTCGAGGAGTACTGGAGCGATCCGCTGTTTACGTTTATCCAGTGTGATATTGATGACGTGGAGAATCTGAGGGAATCACTTCGGGCAGCGGGGCTGAGTCATGTGGACTATATCTTTCACGCGGCTTCGAATACGCATCCGGTGGCATACGCGACGGATCCGATCGGGACGGTCGTGACGAATATCATCGGCTTGAACAATCTTCTGGATTTTGCGGCGAAGGCAGGAGCAAGGCGGTTTGCTTTTGCCTCCTCCAATGAAATCTATGGGGAAAACCGGGGCGACGTAGAACTGTTTGACGAGAAGTACTGCGGCTACATCGACTGCAATACGATGCGTGCTGGCTATCCGGAGAGCAAGCGGGCGGGCGAGGCGCTCTGCCAGGCTTATATCCGGCAGAAGGGGCTGGATGTTGTGGTTCCGAGGTTCACCAGATCGTTCGGACCGTCCATGCTGATGAGCGACACGAAGGCTATCTCCCAGTTCATCCGGAAGGGTGTGGAGCGGGAAGACATCGTGCTCAAGAGTGCGGGAACCCAGAATTATTCCTACACCTATGTCTGTGATGCGGTTTCCGGCCTTCTGACCGTTCTGCTTCTGGGAGACTGCGGGGAAGCCTACAACATCGCGGCGCGCAGCTGTGATATCACCCTGAAGGATCTGGCAGCGCTCATTGCGAAGGAAGCAGGCACGAAGGTGGTCTTTGAGATTCCGGATCAGTTGGAAGCGGCCGGATATTCGAAGGCAACGAAGGCGCTTCTTGACAGCAGGAAGCTGGAAAGCCTGGGATGGAACGCACAGTTTGACATGGAGACTGGGCTGCGGCATACGGTGGAGATCCTCAGGGAAGTGCAGTAAAGACTCATGGGCAGACAGACCGGGCTTCTGTCTGGTAAATCATACGGGGAAACAGGACGTATATGGCGAAAATCAATTTCGGGGATTATCTGAAATCGAAACAGCGCAAGGCCAGGACATATGAGTCGGATGAAGCACTGGTTCAGCGGGCAAGGCTGAAGCTGAGCGTAGATCCGATGGTTGTGTCCCCGGCTTACCGGGTGAAGAACCTGGAGGCGGCGGAGGAACTGCTTTCGGATGTGAAGGGATATCCGGGGGCGGAAGCACTCTATGATTCATGCAAAAAGCAGCTGTCTGAGGCCAAGGTACAGAAGAAAGAGGCGGATTATCAGAGAGCCTGCCGTCATCTGACGGAAGCCAGAGAGGAACATGAGTTTGGCAAGGTGGCGGGAGAGTTCGCAAACCTTCAGGGATATCGCGATGCCGATGAGAAGCAGGCTTATGCCCGGAAGCGTGCGAAGGCGCTGAACCGGAGGTTCCAGATCACGCGGGCTGCGGTTCTTCTGGTGATTGTGGCACTGGTGGTGCTGATTGCCAGAAGCTACAAGGGCGGCTACATGAACTATATGGCGGCGAGGCTGGAGGGACTTGGCGGCCAGTACCAGTCGGCGTACAGCCGTTTTTCAAAGCTGGGGAGTCTGCTGGACAGCAGGGAGCAGGCGGAGAAGTACAAGCAGCTGTATCTGCGGAAGAGAGAGGCGGCGGAACGCAAGACCCTTCCGACAGCGAAAAAGGGTGACACCGTTTCATATGCAGGTCAGGACTGGCTGGTTCTCCGGAGAAGTCATAAGAAGCTCCTGATGATCTGCAGGGCACCGTCCTCCGACAGTGTCTTCAGAACGGTCCAGTTCCACAATGTACGGAAGGATGTCTCCTGGGCGGACAGCTCGCTCAGAGAGTTTTTGAATGGCGGGGCGCTCCAGGGGGAGTTTACAGAGCTGGAGCAGTCGGCGCTTGTGGATATGACCTATACACCGTCCGGCAATGATTTTTACGGGGTCTCTGCGCCTTCCGAACCACTCACCGATAAGGTGCGGATCTTTGATCTGGAAGACATGAAGACCTATTCCGATGTGTTCGAGAAGCCGGCGGTAGACATGTGGCTGGCAGCGCCCGGACATGATCTGTCTTCAGCCGTCTACCAGTCCAAATCAGGGACGGTGATGATGTACGGCGACGATGTGACGGATATGAATCTGTCTGCCTGCCCGGTGATCAAAGTGGATCTCAAGGTGCTGGAAAGCCAGGACAAGAAACAGTAAGCCAGAAGCGGAGGAGAACTGCAGATGGGCAGCAAGTGGAAGAATCGGATCCGGACGTTCCGGAAGTACTGGGATCTGCTGGTGGAGCTGGTCAAGCGTGACATCAAGCTGAAGTACCGCCGCAGCGTCCTTGGGTATATCTGGAGTGTACTGAACCCGCTCCTGATTATGGTTGTCATGACGGTTGTGTTCTCGGCGATGTTCAAGAAGAACATCGAGAATTATCCGATCTATCTGCTGACAGGGCGTGTTCTGTTTGAATTCATGCGGATGGCAACCCAGAACGGACTCAAGTCTGTGACCAACAACGCGTCGCTGCTGAAGAAGACCTATATTCCGAAGTATATCTTCACCTTGTCGAAGGTGACGAGTACGATGATTGATTCAGTCTTCTCGCTGGGCGCCTTTTTCATCGTGATGCTTGCAACACGGTCAGCCTTCCACTGGACCATGCTGTATCTGGTCATCATTATCATACAGGTGTACATCTTCAGTCTGGGGCTGACATTCCTGCTTGCCGCGCTCGAGGTATTTTTCCGTGACATAGAGTATATCTACCATGCGTTTATCACAGCCTGGATGTACCTGACGCCGCTGTTCTACCCGATCGAAAATCTGCCGCATCTGCTTCAGGTCATCATCAAGGGCTTCAACCCGATGTACTATTACATCGCTGCATTCAGGGATATTACGCTTGCCGGAAGGATGCCGGGACCGAGGCTGGTCGTCGGAGGCTGGCTGTGGGCATTTGCGGCGCTGGCGCTGGGATTGTACGTTTTCCAGAAAAAGAAGGATGAGTTTATCCTTCATATCTGAATCACACCGAATCGGGAGATCGGGCGCAGAACCGCCGGGGCCGGTCGTCAACCGCCGGAAACGGGGGGGACACTGGCAGAAATGGAGAGATTCTATGGCTGAAAATATCATCGATGTGAATCATGCGTCGATCCGCTTTAATCTGGGGAATGTCAAGGTCGACAATCTGAAGGAATTCACGATCCGGAAGATCCGGCATGAGCTGACGTTCCAGGAGTTCCTGGCACTGAAGGATGTGGATCTTCATGTGAAGAGGGGCGAGTCCTGGGGGCTGATCGGGACAAATGGATCCGGCAAGAGTACGCTGCTGAAGATGATTACCGGAATCCTGAAGCCGTACAAGGGCTCTGTCCAGGTGCGGGGCAAGATTGCGCCGATGATCGAGCTCGGCGCCGGTTTTGACCAGGAGCTGACAGCCCGGGAGAATATCTTTCTGAACGGGGCGGTTCTCGGTCACTCGAGAAAGTTCATGGAGGAGCATTTCGATGAAATTGTCGAGTTTGCGGAGCTTCAGCGCTTCCTCGACTCGCCGATCAAGAATTATTCCTCCGGCATGAAGGCGCGGCTGGGCTTCGCGGTTGCCACGATGGTCAACCCGGAGATCCTGATCTGCGACGAGGTGCTGTCTGTCGGGGACGCGAATTTCAGAAGGCGCTGCAATGCCCGGATGCAGGAGATGCTTTCAGGCGGAACGACGCTGCTGTATGTGTCCCATGACATCCCGTCGGTTGTACGGCTCTGTGATCATGTCCTGTGGCTGGATAAAGGCGATGTCGTGATGCAGGGGGATCCGGAGACGGTTTGCAATGCGTATCTGGAACATCAGGAGAAGGTCTATTCTTACGCGCAGAAACAGCGCGAGGATCGGCAGGAGATCGAGTCCGGAGAGGTTTTCGATTATCTGGTGGTCGGCGCTGGCCTGTATGGCTCTGTCTTTGCAAATGAAGCCCGCAAGGCCGGCAAGTCTGCGGTTGTGATTGACAAGCGCAACCACATCGGCGGCAATATTTATACCTCTCGCCGGGATAATATCGATGTTCATGAATATGGAGCCCATATCTTCCACACGTCTGACAAGAAGGTCTGGGAGTATGTGAACCAGTATGCGGAGTTCAATCACTACATCAATTCTCCGGTAGCCCGGTACAGGGATGAACTTTACAATCTGCCATTCAATATGAACACCTTCTCGAAGATGTGGGGGCTTTATACACCGGAACAGGTGCAGGCCAGGATTGAAGAGCAGAAGGCGGGATATATCGCGCAGAAAAAGAAAGAGCGCGGACTTGCGCCGGAAGAAGCATTTGTCCCGCAGAATCTGGAAGAGCAGGCGATTTCTCTCGCCGGGACGGATATCTACGAAAAACTGATCAGAGAATACACACAGAAGCAGTGGGGACGTCCGTGTACGGAGCTTCCGGCCTTCATCATCCGGAGGCTGCCGCTTCGGTTTACCTACGATAACAACTACTTCAATGACCGCTACCAGGGCATCCCGGTCGGCGGATATACGCAGATGGTCGAAAAGCTCCTGGCCGGTGTGCCAGTAATGACAGGAATCGATTACCGGACATTTGCAGAAAAGTATGCGGGAAAGTTCCGGAAGGTCGTCTATACGGGGCCGATCGATGAGTATTTTGATTACAGCCTCGGGCATCTGCAGTACCGGACCGTCCGGTTTGAGACGGAGGAGCTGGACATACCGAATTACCAGGGGAATGCGGTCGTGAATTACACGGGCAGCGAGGCTCCGTGGACGAGAATCATCGAGCACAAGTGGTTTGAATTCGGCAAGGATCTGGAGGGAAACGACATCCCGAAGACGATTATCTCCAGGGAATATTCGACAGAGTGGAAGCCGGGGATGGAGCCTTATTATCCGGTCAACGACGAAGCCAATACGAAGCTGTATGAGCAGTACAGAAAGCTCGCCGAAAAGGAACCGAATGTCATCTTCGGCGGGCGCCTCGGGACGTACAGATATTACAACATGGACCAGATCATCCTCCAGGCCTGGGAGACGGCGGAGAAGGAGCTGAAGACCAGAATCCTGGTCGGAAGTGTCGGGAAGAAGTAGGATGCCTTCTCTCCCGGGGCGGCTGGCGGCATGATCTTCGGCGTGGGAAAAGCCGCCTGATGTGCGGTTGAACGACCTGAGTAGAAGGAGCAGTCAGCGCAGGGATCTTCCGAAAACAAGCTGCTCGATTCGCTCTGTTGAGTGACCGTCGCAGGCGCGCATGAACTTGTGGCGGAAAGCTGCCAGTTTCTTTTTGTCAAAGGCAGTTTCTGACTGACGGATCGCGTCCATCAGTTCATCCATCGTTTTGCAGACTGGCCCCGGAGCCAGCTCGCTATAGTTGTAGTAGAAGCCGCGCCAGTCGTTGTAGTCGTCGAGATCGTAGGCGTAGAACAGAACAGGACGGTCAAGCAGGGAGTACTCGAAGACCAGCGAAGAGTAATCCGTGATGCACAGGTCGGCCGCGCACAGCAGCGTCTCAATTGTGCAGGTGTGTGTCAGGTCCATCGCGAAGGTTCCGTCCAGATCTGCCGGAATCTTCGGTGTGGTCATAGGACCGACATAGGGATGGTTTTTGATGACAACGACGTACTCATCCCCGAATTCCTTTTTCAGCCTGCGCAGGTCAAAGGTCTGAAAATCCGGAGTGGAGGCCCCTGCAACCCTTCCGCGGAAGGTCGGGGCGAAAAGGAGAATCTTCTTCCCGATGGATGCCGGAAAGACGGCGTGGATCTTTTCTGTATTTTTCTGAATGAATTCCGGGTCAAAGTAAACATCTGTCCGGCTGACGCCGGTTGGCATCACGATCTCCTTCTGCTCTTGCAGATCCATGGCCTCGATGTATGCCCACGCGACATCCGGGCTGCTGACGGTGACAAGGCTGAGGTTATTATAGTAATTCAAAAAGTGCTTTTTACGTTCCTTCTGACTTGCCCCGAATTTTTTATTCGCCGTACTGGCACCCCATTTCTTAAAAGCGCCGCAGCCGTGCCAGAGCTGGATGACCATCGTCTCCTTCCGCAGCGGAAAGCTGCTGGTGGCAAGGGCTGCATCGTTCAGAAAGATGTACTTCGCCGTGGCAGCGTCCTTTGTGTACGCCTCCAGTGGCTTCATTGAGTCTGTGCCCGGATCGAATTCATGCAGATAATGGATGTGGACGGTGTATCCTGCCTGCTTTGCGTCTTCATAGATCAGCCGGAAGTTATCAGACAGCGAGACGGCTCGGTTCTCGACAAACAGAACCTTCTGATCATCGACGGGTTTTCCTGCCTCTGAACGGTACCAGGCGGGAATGGTCTCTCCGTACAGCCTGTCGCTTCTCTTCAGTCCGAAGTACCTTTTGATCTGTTTCAGGGGCGGGATCTGTGTCACGCGCCAGTAGATGCCATGGCAGGTGCGGAAGAAAAGGCGTGAAAGACGGTTGCTTCCCCGGTTGTACTGGTTGATCATAGTCAGATTCCCTTTCTATATATGGGGGTTCATAGGATTTCTGACGAGCCCGACCTCAGCGTTCCCCGGCCATGGTATCGCCGAATACGAGTTTCATGATGCGGTCTGTCGAATGACCATCGCAGGAGCGCATGAAACGGTAGCGGAAATCCTTGACAGCCTGCCTGTCAAAACGTTCGTCGATATGCTGGATATAGTCTATCATATCCTCGTTGGTTCTGCAGACAGGGCCAGGTGTCATCTCATCGTAATTATAGTAAAAGCCTCTCCAGTCAAAATAGTCTTCCAGATCGTAGGCGAAAAAGAGCATCGGACGTTCCATCAGAGAGTATTCGAAGATCAGGGAAGAGTAGTCGGAGATACAGAGATCGCTGACCATCAGGAGGTCGTTGATGTCCAGACTCCGCGAGCCATCGTAGACAAAGGAGCCTGTCAGGTCTTCCGGCAGTTTCGGGAGCTCCCGAACGAGCTGATGGTGCTTGATGATCATGACGTAGTCTTCGCCAAGCGCTTTATGAAATGCACGCACATCCAGCTTGTCAGGCGCTTCAGCCTCATTGGTGTGGCCGCGGAAGGTTGGCGCGTAGAGAATGATTTTCCTGCCTCTGGCAGCAGGGAATTTCTGATAGACCTTCTGGTAAGCCTTCCGGATACGATCCTGGTCGAAGAATACATCGGTCCGGCTGACGCCGATCGGACGGACGATGTCCTCATGCTCCTGGAGCTGCATGGCTTCCACATAGGCCCAGACGACATCCGGGCTTGATACAGTGACGTATGTATAGTTTCGGTTATATGGATGGCGGAGCTGCCCCTCCCGGTCTGCTCCGAACAGTTGGTCGGCTGTGCTGAAGCCGAACCGCTTGAAGGCGCCGCAGGCGTGCCAGGTCTGTACGACGATCGTTTCCGGCCGCATGTCCACGCAGGAAAGAACCTGCGAGGCTTCCGGCAGGAAGACATACTTTGCGGTTGCAAGATCCGAGAGAAATGCGGCGCAGTTCTTCTTCCACTGCCGTCTGTAGGCATAATTCGCCCGGAGATAGTGTTCATGGATGGTGTATTTCCCGGATCGCTCAAGCCGGTCGCGGATCAGGCGCATGTTGTTTGTAATCCTGGGCTGCACGGGTTCCAGGAAGATGACTTTCCTTTCATCAACCGGTTCGTCGCGGTGCGCATTGTAGAAGGAAGGGAAATATTGATCATATGTGACATCCTTTCGATGCTGGAAATAGATTTTTCCGAGCGGGTTATGATGAAGGGCATACCGGATATGTTTATAACAGAACCAGTAGACCGGGCGGATGACCCTTGACTTGTGCCAGATGTTCCTGGCTGCGTCGTGGAAACGGTTTGATGCTGACATGGTGTGTGTACCTCGGCGATTCCTTTTAGAGATGATAGGATCGTCCGCCTGTGACGGGCGGATCTGGTGTTTGCTGAACCGATTCTTTACAGAATCCTGAACAAATTTATACAATCATATCACAAATAGATGAATTGCGGTATGACGATGCGTTTTGTGCGGGATGTGTGCTATGATTTATAAAAATAAAAGATCAGGAGCCGCGGCGGAAAACAGGAAGGAATTCCGGGAGCCTGGGGATAGCAGCAGAAAGGAATTGGCCGGTATGGGCACAAAGAACACCATTCAATCAGCATACAGCGCAGTGCGGTCGGCGTACAAGGATACAAGCCTGAAGAAGCTCTATCCGTCCCGCTATCTGGCGGCAGCAAAGAGCCCGGTCAGGCCAGGCTATGTCGTGTTTCTGGAGGTTCGGGAGAAGGAGCTGACCGACAATTTCCGCCTGATCCGGGCCGCCCTGGAGAGACGAAACCGTGAGAGCGGTGAGAATGAAGGGAAGGCTGAAGCGAAGGCTGGGGAGAAGGCTGAAGGCACGCAGGGATCTTACAGCTTCGATACGGTCTGCATCCGCGAGGGGATGGAAAATCCGGCGTCGGTGACGCTCCGCTGCCTTGCCGCGATCCCAAAGATCGCACGGGCGGAGTATGTTTTTGTCAATGAATCGTCCTATTTTCTGAGCAGCCTTCCGCTTCGTCCGGAGACGACGGTTATCCAGACCTGGCATGCCTGCGGGGCTTTCAAGAAGTTCGGCTACAGTGCGGTCGGGAAGGGATTCGGGACGACGGAGGCGGATCTGGAAAAGTACCCGGTGCACAAGAATTTTTCCTATGTGACCGTTTCGTCGGAAGAGGTGGTCTGGGCGTATGCGGAGGCTTTCCATATGGAGGACCGCGTGCAGGACATTCTGCCGATCGGGGTGAGCCGGACAGACCTATACTTCCACAGCAAGGTCCGGAGAAATGCAGCGCTGCGTGTCCGACAAGTGCTGGAGGACAGAAACCCATCGCTGCGGGATGAGCCGGCGCCTGCGTGCCTGATCGGTGCAAATGCATCCTTTGGAAAAAGGGGCGGCGCGATGCCGAGGGACTGCGAGCGTGTGTTTGAGAAAAAGAAACTGCTTCTGTACGCGCCGACCTACAGAGGATCTGTACGGGATGCGGTTTCGCCGGACCAGCTGAACATTCTTCGTCTGAAGGAAGAGCTTGGAGATGGCTATCTGCTGCTGATCAGGCAGCATCCATTTGTCAGGAAGAAGGCCGTGATTCCAAAAGGTGCCGAAGGGTTTGCGATGGATGTTTCGGATCTGAGGATTGACGACCTGATTATCGCCTCCGACATGCTGATCACAGACTATTCGTCGATTGTGTTTGAGTATTCACTTTTTGAGAAGCCGATGGTTTTCTTTGCGTTCGATCTTGAGGACTATGAGAAGCAGAGGGGATTCTACTATCCGGTCCGTGAGATGATGCCCGGGCCGGTCTGCCAATCGACACATGATGTGGCGCGGGAGATCCGCCGGATGGAGACGGGCTTCGACTGGCTGCGCGTCAGGGAATTCAAGTACCGGTTCATGGGCGGCTGCGACGGACATGCAACCGATCGGATTCTCCGGCTGATGGATGCGGTCAGAAAGAAGAAGAAACGCGCATAGGGGATGTGGCCAATAGACAGGAGCATGAGGGCCGGAGCAGCCGGTTTGTATGAAAGAAGAACAAAAGATGGAACCAGATTGCAGACAGCCGGCCTTGAATCTGCTTTCCTGCAATGATAAGCTGTATGGGCGTTAAAAACGGTCAGGCAGAGGAGCCGAAGCTGGATAGGAGACAGGGATTGCATATGCTGCTATGAAACGGGCTTCAGCAGCCATGAGCCGGATCGTACAGGTGGTTTTCAGAGGAGATGGAATGGGTATGAGGAATAGAAACAGGTTCGCCGCGGTTCTTCTGGCGCTTGTGATGGCTGCCAGCCAGGGGACATGGGCTACAGCCGCCGAGGCACCTGCGCCAGCACAGGAAAGCGTTGCGGCTCAGGCGGTTTCCGGGAATGAGAGTGCCGCTGACGGAAGCGGTGAGGCTGCTGAGAAGGCGGGAACCGGGACTCCGGCGCTGACCACAGAGGGGACTTCAGATTCTGAGAAGAGCAGTTCGGACACGGGAAACGGACAGTCTGCCGCAGATGCATCTTCCGCATCGGGAAACGGACAGCCGGAGACTGGTCAGACGGAGTCCGGACAGGCAGTTTCAGGTCAGATGGAACCAGGGCAGGCAGCCGGGAGTCAGACAGAGTCCGCGCAGCCAGCTTCGGACCAGATCGAGGCTGAGCAGGCAGCGGCCGGTCAGACAGAGACAGCGCAGCTGGACGAGAAAAAGCTGGCAGAGGAGCCGGCAAAGGTTCAGGGAGAAGTCAAACTGACGGCGTCGATTGACGGACAGACCCCGAACTACGGCGGACGGTCAGACGCAATGATTGTCTGGGCAAATCGGGGAGCAGCGAATGGGACGAAGCTGACGCTGAGAGCGGAAGCCGCGAATCTGAGCAAGAATGCTTCAGTAACCTTTTCCTGGACAAGCAATACCAGTACGGAGATCATTGATCGGCTGTCGGGAGCACAGCCGAAGGAGGATGGAGGAAGTGTATCCGACACGGCAGAAACGACGCTGAAGGAAGGTGTCTATGCTTACTTCTGTACAGTCACGGTAGCCGGAGAGGCGGATGCAAATCGGAATAAGGATTACACACTGGTCTATATCGTTCGTGACCCGCTTGAGATTGATACGAAGGACACATCGCTTCATGTCTCTCCGAAGGTCGCAACTGTCGCAGACTCCGGCACGGCGAAGATGGAGATCAAGGGGAGTCTGAAGCTGTATGGCGACGAGCTTGGAACAGATTGGAATCCTGACGATGAGTATGACTCCTGGGACACGAAGAAGATTTCCTCGAATGCGGATTCTGTTCTGACCACAGCAACTCTGAAGGGCATCGACGATCCATCCTGTACAGTGACCTGCCGGCTTTGGTCGAAGTACTCGCCGGATGCGGTCTATGGCGTGAGAACTGTGACCTTTACGATCGACACGGTCAACCACACCTACGGCGACTGGAAGGTGACGAAGGAAGCTACGGTCTGGTATGCCGGCGAGCGGGAGCATGTCTGCACGGTCTGTGGGTACAAGGAGACGGAGTCGGTCCCGAAGCTGACACCGACGATCACGGCGAACATGACGTCCGTGCCGGTTCAGGCAGGGAAGGCCACGGATAAGTTCTGTGTGGCACTGGCGAACGGCGATTTTATCCAGAAGTGGGAGTCCTCGGACCGGAAGATCTTCACAGTCTCCGGCAAGTTCAACGGAACCTGCACGATCCGTGCACGCAAGAAGGGAAGAGCCACGATCACGGCGACGGCTGCCAGCGGGCTGCAGATCACGGCGCTCGTGAAGGTTCAGAAGGGGATCGTGAAGACGAGGGCGATCATGGGCCTTCCGTCGACGGTTACGATCAAGAAGGGAGAGCGCAGCAGGCTGACGCCGGTGCTTTCTCCACTGACAAGCCAGAATCCGGTGACGTACAAGAGCTCCAGCACGAAGATTGCAGCGGTCTCCAGAACCGGCAGGATCCGCGGCGTAGCACCGGGGCGCTGCAAGGTCACGGTCACATCCGGAAAGGTTTCGGTGAAGGTGACAGTGACGGTCACTGGTGTTGATGCGGCGGCGATCCGGCATGTCCGCACGGCATATACGCTGAAGAAGGGCAGGACCAGGCAGCTGTATCCGAAGCTGACACCGGCGAATGCGACAAGCCGGATTCGGTACAAGAGCTCCAACAAGAAGGTGGTGACCGTATCCCCCACCGGAAAACTGATGGCGAAACGGAAGGGAACCGCAACCATTACGATTCGTGCCATCAATCTGGAAAGCGCTTCCATCGTCAGGCAGGTGACGGTCACCGTGCGGTGAGGCGCATGCGGTTTGCTGCCTGCCGTCCTGGCGGTGTGAGGTCCGCTGCATGCTTCTGAAAAATTTGAGAAGCCGGATAATGGCGGACACAGGCATAAAAAATATAGGGGAAACCGGAAAATATCGCAAAAATCACACCCAAAACAGAAAAAAGGGATGGACAAGTCCGTTCAGTTGGCGTATTCTTATCTCAACATCAAAGGGGATGCAGACCTTTATCAAGTCTGCATCCCCTTTTTCGATGCACAAACATTTGCAGAACTTCAGGGAAAGACCGAAAAAGTTTTCCTTCTTTCTTGCATTGAAGGGCTGTGAGTGATATAATTCGTGACATGTAGCCGATATAAAGACAATTGTCCGCGCTACACGCACAAACCGAAGGCTTCGGAAAGAGGAGGGATGATTATGAACAAGAAGATGATTTCCGTAATCTGTGCAGCGGCAATGGCAGCCGCGACGATGCCGGTCATGTCCATGACGGCGCTCGCAGCAGATGACACCATCAAGATCGGTGTCTTTGAGCCGCAGACAGGTGAGAATGGCGGCGGCGGCCTCCAGGAGCTTCAGGGTGCGCGCTACGCGAATGAGATCCGGCCGACTGTCAAGGTCGACGGAAAGGAGTACAAGGTCGAGCTGGACGAGGTTGACAACAAGTCCGATAAGACAGAGGCCGTGACCGCGGCACAGAAGCTGGTGGCGGACAAGGTTGTGGCCGTGATCGGCAGCTACGGCTCCGGCGTCTCGATCGCAGCGGGACCGACATTTGCAGACGCAAAGATTCCGGCAATCGGTGCTTCCTGCACGAATCCGCAGGTCACCTCAGGCTGCGATTATTACTTCCGTGTGTGCTTCCTCGATCCGTTCCAGGGCTCGGTCATGGCACAGTACGCGTTTGACAGCGGATACAAGAATGTCGCGGTCATCGACCAGATCGGCGATGATTATTCGACCGGTCTTGCGAACTTCTTTGTAAAGCAGTTCCAGACGCTCGGCGGAACCATCGCGACCGAGCAGCAGTTCCAGACCAATCAGTCTGATTTCAAGGCCATCCTGGCGCAGGTCAAGGCAGCGAATGCAGACGCCATCTTCGCACCGTCCTCCATCGCAACGGCTCCGCTGATCATCAAGCAGGCACGTGAGATGGGCATCGACGCACCGATCATGGCAGGCGATACCTGGTACAACCAGACAATCATCGACAACGCAGGCGCTGAGAATGCGGAGGGAACGGTTGTATCGACATTCTTCGATGAGAATGATGACTCCAATCCGGTTGCAACCGATTTTGTCAAGGGCTACAAGGAATGGCTCAACGCGGACAAGAAGCGGATTGAGAACAACGGCGGCAATGATGCCATCGTCGGAAACTCCGCTCTGTGCTTTGATACCTACAACGTTATCTGCGACGCAATTGAAGCAGGGAATACGATTGACGGGGAAGCGCTGAAGGATGCGATCTCCAAGATCAACGGCGACTATGTCACCGGACACATCACCTTCAACGAGACCGGTGATGCGAACAAGGATTCCGCTTACATCGATATCGCGAAGGATGGAAAGTTCCAGTTCCTGAAGATTGTCACGGTTGGCGGCGGAGAGTCCTCCACAGAGGCGGCAACCGAAGCAGAGTAAGCAGAGTCAAGGTCATCCATTTACAGAAGCGAATGTTTCAGATCACAGCGCCGGCCACCTTGTCAGGACCGGCGCTGTGCGTCAGAACATATACACAGGAAGGGGCAACTTCCATGAGTCTTGCTACATTCGTGCAGCAGCTGCTGACCGGTGTCTCGCTGGGCGGCGCGTATGCACTTATCGCGATCGGATACACGATGGTTTACGGAATCCTTCGCCTCATCAACTTCGCGCATGGCGATCTGTTCATGATGTCGGGCTATTTTATGATCTTTGCGATTGCCTCGATGCCATGGTTCATCGCGATCCCGGTTGCATTCGCGGGCACAATCCTGCTCGGCATGGGAATCGAGAAAGCGGCGTACCGTCCGCTGAGAAAAGCGCCGCGCATGTCGGTCATGATCTCCGCCATCGGTGTGTCCTATCTGCTGGAGAACCTGGCAACCTATCTCTTTACGGCGATTCCAATGGCCTATCCGGAGATTCCGGGACTGAAGAAGATTCTGACGTTCGGGCCGGTTACGACCTCTCTGGTCACAATCCTGACCCCGATTCTGACGGTGGTGCTGACGATCGCGCTTCTGCAGCTGATTAACCATACGAAGATCGGCATGGCGATGCGGGCGGTCTCGAAGGACACGGAGGCATCAAGGCTGATGGGGATCAAGGTGGATTCCACGATCTCCTTTACCTTCTTCATCGGTTCTCTGCTTGCGGCAGTCGGCGCACTTTTGTATTTCACAGACCGCATGACGGTCTATCCGTACTCCGGCGCGCTGCCGGGGCTGAAGTGCTTCGTCGCGGCGGTTCTCGGAGGAATCGGCTCGATTCCGGGCGCTGTCATCGGCGGTTTCATCATCGGAATCAGCGAGACCTTCATCGTCGCATTCGGATACTCGACGTTCTCAGATGCATTTACCTTCGTGCTTCTGATCATCATCCTGCTTGTGCGCCCGACCGGCCTGTTCGGTGAGGCAGCAAGTGACAAGGTCTGAGGAGGTGGCTGGGATGAGCAAGATGAAAGAAAAGGCTGTTTCCTCGAAAATGAACGGCGGGTATGTCCCCGGCTCCAGTGGGCATGTGTATCAGAAGCGGAGAGATCCGCACCATGTACGCAGTGCTGTGCTCACGATTGCGGCCTGCTTGCTTCTGGCAGCGCTGATGGCCTTCTATCAGAAGAATGCTTCTGACCATTCCTATGCGATTTCCATCATCGAACGGTCGGCTGTCTATGCGGTCGCGGCTGCTGCGATGAACCTGGTGACGGGCTTTACCGGCCTGTTTTCGCTCGGAGCGGCAGGCTTCATGGCAATCGGGGCCTACACGACGGCTGTCCTGACGATCCCGCTCTCGGCCAGGGCGAGCGTCTATTATATGAATGGGATTGCTCCATGGCTTGAGAATCTGCATGTGCCGGTGCTGGTCGCGATGATTCTCGGCGGGCTGATTTCCGCGGGGTTCGCGGCGCTGATCGGAATCCCTGTTCTGCGTCTGAAGTCCGATTACCTGGCGATTGCCACGCTGGGATTTGCGGAGATCATCCGCACGGTTCTGGCAGCGCCGATGATGGATCAGATTACAAACGGTTCCTACGGGCTGAACAACATCCCGGGATTTACGAATATATTCCAGCCGCTGATTCTGGCAGCTGTCTGCATTGCGATTATGATGCTGCTGCTCCATTCCTCCTACGGGCGTGCGTTCAAGGCGGTCCGGGATGACGAGGTGGCAGCGGAGGCGATGGGGATCAATCTGTTTCGAACCAAGGAGCTGTCCTTCGTGATTTCCTCGTTCTTCATGGGAATTTCCGGCGGCATGCTGGCACTATTCATGCGTTCCATCGACACCAAGACGTTCCAGATCACGATGACCTACAACATTCTTCTGATCGTCGTTCTGGGCGGCATCGGCTCCATCACAGGTTCGATCATCGGTGCGTTCCTGATCAACGGCGGTCAGGAGTGGCTGCGCTTCCTGGATGAGCCGCTCACGGTCGGCGGTGTCACGATCCCGCTGTTCCGTCCGGGCTTCCGGATGGTCATTTACAGCATCGTGCTGATGGTGGTTGTGCTGTTCTGGCGCCGCGGCATCATGGGAGACAGAGAGTTCTCATGGAATCATCTGTTCTCTGTCTTCAGGCGTAAAAAGAAGGCTTCACAAGGAGGTGCACAGTGATGGCAGAGCCAAGAGAGAATGTCCTCCATGTGGAGAATGTGACGATGCAGTTCGGCGGTGTCGTAGCAGTGAACAACCTGTCGCTCGATGTGGACAAGGGAGAGATTGTCGCGCTGATCGGTCCGAACGGGGCGGGCAAGACGACTGCTTTCAATGTTATCACCGGGGTGTACCAGCCGACGAATGGGCGGGTGCAGTTTCAGGGGGACACGATTATCGAAAACCACCCGCGGGGAAAGATGAGGAAGAATTACCTCGGCGAAAATGCGGAGCTTTACTCCAACTCGATCGTCAGGACGCCTGACCGCATCACGAAGCTCGGGATTGCGAGAACCTTCCAGAACATACGTCTGTTCAAGGCAATGACGGTTTTTGAGAATGTTCTGATCGCGACTCATATGCGGTCGGAGGCGAATGTCTTCTCGGCGACTTTCGGACTGAACCGCAGGGAGGAGATGGCGAACCGTGAGCTTGCGATGGAGCTGATCGAAATGGTCGGCCTGAAGGATGAGGCGGATGCCCTGGCGACTTCGCTCCCGTATGGCAAGCAGCGCCGCCTGGAGATTGCCCGGGCTCTGGCGACAAAGCCAAGTCTGCTTCTTCTGGATGAACCGGCTGCCGGCATGAATCCGCAGGAGACGGATGACCTGGCAGAGTTTATCTGTCGGATCAAGGCGGCGTTCCATCTGAGTGTCTTTGTCATTGAGCATCATATGGATCTGATTATGAGCATATCGGACCGGATCTATGTGCTGAACTTCGGGAAACTGATTGCCCAGGGCACGCCGGAGGAGATTCAGAACAATCAGATCGTCATCGACGCATACCTCGGGACAGGGAAGACCAACTGAGCTGGTGTCTGCGCGGCAGGCGCAGCCGGTGCCTGTGCGGAGCGGGCTGACCTGTCAGAGCCGACCGGTACAGCCGGAAGTAGCATGCAGCAGCCGGGGAAAGGCCTGACAGCAGCGTCCTGAGAATAAGGAAAGCAGGGGTTTCATGGAAAAGACAGAGAATCTTCTGGAAATCAACAACCTGGTCGTCCGGTATGGCGGAATCGAGGCTGTGCGCGGAATCAGCTTCGGTGTTCCGAAGGGAAAGATTGTCACACTGATTGGGTCCAACGGTGCAGGTAAGTCCTCGACGCTGCGTTCCGTTGTCGGGCTTGTGAAGCCGGCGGCGGGAAGCATTTCCTTCAAGGGAGAGGATCTTCTGAGACTGCCGACAGAGACGATCGTCACGCGCGGAATCACGATGGTGCCGGAGGGACGCCGTGTCTTTGTGAATCTGACAGTCGCCGAGAATCTTCGGATGGGTGCCTATATGCGCAAGGACAGCATCGACAAGGATCTGGAACGCGTCTATACACTGTTTCCGAGGCTGAAAGAGCGTTCCTGGCAGCCTGCCGGCACGCTTTCGGGAGGCGAGCAGCAGATGCTTGCCATCGCGAGGGCCCTGATGAGCAAACCGGAGCTGGTCATGATGGATGAGCCGTCACTGGGGCTCGCGCCGATTATCGTCCAGGAGGTGTTTGAGATTATCCGGGAGATCAACAAGGAAGGGACGACGATCCTTCTGATCGAGCAGAACGCGAATATGGCGCTTCAGACGGCGGACTATGGCTATGTCATGGAGACCGGGCGGATCACTTTGTCCGGCACTGGCAGAGAGCTGGCGGAAAATGAGCAGGTCCGCGAGGCTTACCTCGGGAAGGCGAAGGAATAACAGTGGGGCAGGATGCCGGGGAAACACATCAGGAGCTGCCCCGGGATCGCCATAACATGATGAAACGGCTGGCACTTTGTGCCGGCCGTTTTGTGTGAAGGTGACTGCACATCATCTCGCGCGGAGCATGAGATGGCAGCGGATGGTTGATTTTATCCTGTAAATCACCGATAATAAAGCTCATCTGTAAGCTGGATTACAACATCAGTCATAGATAGAGGAACGTCTTGAATGGGAACGGAAGAAAAGCAGGCAGGGCAGGATCAGATGAAGGCCGGGAGCGGACAGAATGGGTCCGGCTGGAAGGATATGACCTATCGTGCAGGGAGGGATGTCAGCGGGCTGGTCGACAGTGCCATCAAAAGCGGGGACTATTCGTCACTGAGTGAGCAGATCAACTGGGCGATGAACCGGGCAGTGGATGCTGTGCACGACTCTCTTCTGGAAGGCGGCATGCAGTCCGGGACAAGGCCCCAAGGGAAGAGAGCGTCTGATAGAACGGCCTATGAGCAGGCGGTAGAACAGGCCCGAAAGTCTTCCCGAAGGGCGGCAGCGGAGGCAGACCAGAGCCGGCTCCGGATCCGGAACAATTTCGGGGCGACAGCGGGAAAAGTCATCGGGACAGTCGGGATGATTCCCAACCTGCTGCTTGCGATCGGGTGCTTCACTGTCGCGCGCTCAGCCGGTGTCGGTCTCTTTTTTCTCGCAATCACCGGTATGTTCTACTGGCTGAGAGACCTTTCGGTAAAACAGCTGGATGTCATCGATGACGCTGAGACGATCCTCCGGATCCGGAAGGGCCGGGATGTGATTTCCGTGGAGGAGATTGCGTCGGCACTTGGAAAGAGCAAAAAGGATACCCGGAAGTCGTTGAAGGAAATCCTTCGGAAGGGGATTCTGAACGGACCGGTTTATATGGACCGGGGCGAGACGACGTTGATTCTCAGCCGCGAGGCGTATGGGCTGTACAGTCAGACCATGGAATCGTACAGGAACAGGAGGCGCGAGGAAGACAGGCAGAAGCGGAAAGCAAAGAGCGATAAGAAAGAACCGGGGAAAAAGGCGGCAGAAATGTCAGGAGACCGGACGGATGCACCGGAGCTTGGCGGAGAGCCGCTGCCGGAATATGGGAAGCTGCAGGCGCAGAAGAAGGCGCAGCAGGAACACAGAAGAAAGCTCGATGCAGAGACGCAGAAGATTCTGGATGAAGGGCAGGCGTTCATCGGCCATATCCACCAGAAGAACGAGGAGATTCCGGGGGAGGAGATTTCAGCGAAGCTTGACAGGCTTGAGCGGATCGTGACAGGAATCTTTGAACAGGTCGGGAACAGCCCGGAGAGCGCTCCGGATCTCCACAGGCTGATGAGTTACTATCTTCCGACGACACAGAAGCTGATTGATACCTATGCGGCACTGGACGCCCAGCATGTGGAAGGGGAAAATATCGAGAGCGCGAAGCGCGAGATCGAAACCTCGCTTGACACCATCAATGATGCGTATGAGAAACTGTTTGATTCATTTTTCCAGCATACGGCGTGGGACGTCGGGACAGATGTGTCGGTCATGAAGTCCATGCTCCGGCAGGACGGCCTGACCGAGGATGAATTCCAGCAGATGAGACAGGCGCAGGCCGCGGAACGTCAGAGTCAGAGGCCGCCTTCGGGCGGAGATGCAGGACGGGTTTCAGCCCAGAGCGGCAGCCGGGGGACCGGGGCCGGGCTGCAGGCTGCCGCAGCCGGAGAAATGGCAGGAATGGCACAGGACCAGCTGGAATCCGGGAAGAAGAAAGAGGTCTGAGGACAAAGTGCGAACGGCGGCTGAGGCCGAGGAAACCTGACAGGACCAGGGAACGTGATCCGAGAGAACGGGATCGGGAGGAGCAAAGGATGACGGACGAAAACAGAAGCAGCGGGGCGGTCAGCCTGGAAGGGCAGCAGCCCCGGAAGATCGAGCTGACGTTCGGCGGGGCGGAGGCGGACCCTTCGGCAGAGGCAGGGCAGAGTGCAGCGGACGGGCAGAACGGAAGCCCTGCGGAAGCTGTTCCCGCGGCGATGACCGCGGAAGAGCTGATGGCGGCTGCGTCAAAGGCGCCGGAAGCTGTCCGGGAGGCGCCGCAGGCCGAACCGAAGGCTGCGGCGTCCGAGGGCGCGCCGGCAGGGTCAGCCATCAGAGAACATGTGGCGGATGCCATCCGGGATACAGAGGTGATTCTCAGCCCGGAGGAACAGAAGATGGTCGATGCATTTGCGGAGAAAATCGACATCACGAATGGCGCAGCCATCATGCAGTACGGCGCGGGTACTCAGAAAAAGATGTCCGAATTCTCGGATACAGCCCTGGCAAATGTCCGCAACAAGGATATGGGGGAGGTTGGAAAACAGATCTCCGGACTGGTGTCGGAGCTTCAGAGCTTCGATGTGACGAAGGAGGAGAACGGTTTCCTGCGTTTCTTCAAGAAGAGTGCGAACAAGGTGACTGCGCTGCAGGCAAAGTACGATAAGACGGAGGATTCCGTAAAAGCCATCTCAGATGCACTTGAGAAGCATCAGATTCAGCTGATGAAGGATGTTGCGACGCTCGACCGGATGTATGCGCTGAACCTTTCCTACTTCAAGGAGCTGACGATGTACATCGCGGCCGGAAAGAAGAAGCTCGCCGAGGTGCGGGGCGGAGAACTCCTGAAACTGGAGGAGAAGGCAAAAATGAGCCAGGATGCGCAGGACGCGCAGGCGGCGAAGGATCTGGCAGCTTACTGCAACCGCTTTGAGAAGAAGCTGTACGATCTTGAGCTGACCAGGCAGATCGCGCTTCAGACAGGACCTCAGATCCGGCTTGTGCAGGATTCGGATACGATGATGGCGGAAAAAATCCAGTCGACCATCGTGAACACGATTCCGCTCTGGAAAAATCAGATGGTGATCGCCCTGGGTGTAGAGCATTCGAACCAGGCGGCGAAGGCCGAGCGGGAAGTGACGGATATGACGAATCAGCTTCTGCAGAAGAATGCCCAGCAGCTCCATACGGCGTCCGTTGAGACGGCGAAGGCTTCCGAGCGGGGGGTTGTGGATATGGAGACGCTCAGGCAGACCAATGCGCAGCTGATTGCAACGTTGGACGATGTGGTGAAGATCCAGGAGGAAGGTCATCAGAAGCGTGCGGCAGCCGAGGCGGAGATGCAGAAGATGGAGACAGAGCTTAAAAACAGGCTTCTTCAGGTCTCCCAGACACAGGTGAACAGGCAATCATAACCTTGCTCTTTCATCCTGTGCGGCTTATAATAAATCGAACTATGTTGGTTTGGGGAGATCAGTCATCATGAAAAGATGTGTATTTTGCGGAACGGAGAATGACGACAGCGCGACAGTGTGCGTCAGATGCCACAATCAGCTTCCTGACCGTCCGGACGGCGAGGAGCAGAGGCTGACCGGCTTCTCCGGCGATCCGGCTGTGGACGGAGACAGGAGGGATGCCAGCGGGTTTGAACCTGCATCGAGGATGCCTGAGGACGTGGCAGCCCCGCGGGAGCAGGACTCCGTAAAGCCTGAAAATGAAGAAGCGGCCGAGGAGAAGCAACAGTCCAGCACAGACCAGTCGGACGAGGAGGCGCTCCAGAGTTTTGCGGCGCAGTCCGGTCAAAACGTGCAGAATACAGCGGATGGGACTTCGCAGCCATCCGGTGAGACACAGGAATCATCGAATGGGGTTCAGCCGGAGGCTGGTCTGAACGAGGAAGCTGTGTCCGCTGATGCGGAAGAAAAGAGCGGTCTGGACGCGCAGGCCGGAGAGCCTGTCCAGAATGCAGCCGTTGACTACCGCCAGGGAGCGGTGGGTGCGGCGGCAGCGTCATTTGCGCAGCAGCCAGAGGGAACAGCCGCAGGCCGAATTCCGCCGAGAGCGCCCGAGGGCGGTGCGGACGGTTTCGGCGTCGGAAGAGGGCAGACCTACGGCGCACGCCAGCAGTACGAGGCACGCGGGGGACGGTATGCGGCGCCCACGAGAGAGCAGTATGGCAGTGCGGGATACGGCTACCGGCAGGGGCCGGAGGCGGCGCAGGGACGCCCGGATCTGGCGAGGATGAACACGGCGGTCGGGAGCAAAACCATCCTGTTCCGTTCCAGAAAGATGGTCAGAGGCTTTCTGTTTTTCCTGATGACGCTGTTTTTCACGGTGATGGTGGCTGTGAATCTCTGCAACCTCGCGCTCCCGGGTTCGATGGATCCGAAGGTTTCGAACGCATACTACAATCTTTCCAACCTGGATTCGAGCCTGGAGGGAGTGCTTGGAAGCAGCAATGGCTTCGCGACGCAGCTGCTCACTGAGCTTGCAAAGCAGATTGTGTCGATGGCGGTCAATGTGAACGGCATCATCCAGCAGCTTGGAACGAGTGTCCAGCTGTCGATTCTGCTGATCTTCGCAGTTCCGAATGTACTGTTTGCCCTTGCTCTGTGGATCATGTTTATTCAGACGAAGCGGGATCGTTCGAAGTTCGGACTTGGCGGGTATACGCTTGCCAGAGTGATGATGGTTCTGAAGTTTGTCGTTGCCTGCCTGGTTCTGGCAGTCGGCCTGATCATATCGGTGTATTTCGTGGTGGTCGGGGCTTCCAGCGCACGGTTCACAAGCAGCTTCATTCAGGGGCTGATCATGCTGATTATCATGATCTTCATCGCAATCTTTACGATCATGTACTACATCCAGTGGATGTATACACTCAAGTGCGTGAAGGTCAACGTCAGGAGCGGGAGCGACATCGGGCGGGTGCCGACCTATGTCGGGATCCTTTCGATTATCCTGGCTGTTTTCTTCGCACTGATGCTTCTTCCGCTGGCACCCAATGACTATCTGGGGCTTGCGGCAGGCGGAACAAAAGCGCTCTACTTCCTTGTTTCGGGCATCTGGCTGCTGAAGTACCACCGGGTTGTCAGGAGGGCAGCGGCTCTCAGGGCGTCATGAGTGCGGCGATGCCGGACAGTCAATTTACAGATGGTTTGAAGGCCTGCAGGGAGATGATCTCTGCGGGCCTTTTTTCTGTCTTTTACTGGCTTAAGAAACTCTTAAACAATATTTTACAGGAAAATCAAGTGACGACATCCCGCAATGATGCTATGATCGTTCCATCAGACAAGTACAGTACATGAAAAAGAACATGATAAAGGGGTAAGGACTTTGAAGGGGAATAAGGCAGTTAAAATCGTATTGCTTGCGCTGCTTGGAGCGCTTGGTGTTGCCGTCGCTGTGCTGGTCTCATATCTGAGCCGCGAGTGGAACCGGACAACCTATTTTGACAAGACAACCATCAACGGGTTTGATGTATCCGAACGAAAACCGGAGGATGTCCTGCACATACTGACGGATGCCTATTCGGCACCGAAGATCACGCTGACGGAAGGCGGAAAAGAGGAGGGAACCTGGACACTCAGCCAGCTTGGGTATACGGTTGATCAGACAAAGCTCCTCGCAGGGCTTCAGGATGCGCTGAAGAAGCAACGGGCAAGCATCCCGATCCTGCTGGACGGTATCATGAACGGCAACGAGTTCACACTGGATATTCCATTTTCTTCGGATGAGGGAAAGATCAGCTCTGTGGTTACGGCAGCCAATCTGAAGGATCCCAGAGTTGAAAACGCGAATGCTGAGCTCGTCTATGATGAGGGAACAAAGACGTACTCAATTAAGCCGGAGGTTCAGGGAACGCAGCTGGATGACGGTGACATTCAGAAGCTGGTGAAGACGGAGGCCGAAAAGCTGGTGACTTCCGCGAAGCCGGCGGGCGATGTGAGCGTGGAGATTCCGTCAGATCTATACAAAAAGCCGGATGTTCTGTCGACCGACGAGACGCTTAACCTTCAGATGAACACATACAATGCCTATGATCAGGCTGTCATCACCTACGATTTCGGGACGCAGAAGGAAGTGCTGGACTGGAACACCATCAAGGACTGGGTGTTCTTCCAGAACGGCCAGGGGATGCTGAGCGAGGAAAAGATCCGCGCTTATGTAACAAGCCTTGCTGCGAAGTACAACACGATCTACTACACACGGACCTTCACGACGACAGGCGGACAGCAGATTACCTTTACGGACAGTGAGAATAATTATGGCTATCTGGTCGACGAGGATGGGGAATACCAGCAGCTTCTCTCGGATATCCAGAGCAATACAGCCGTGGAGCGGGAGCCGGTCTATTCGTACAAGGGCGTCGGAAGAGACGGAACGAACGACCTTCTGGAGTATGTGGAGATCAATATCACGCAGCAGCATCTGTGGTTCTACAAGAACGGGCAGCTGGTTGTGGACAGCAGTGTCGTGACGGGCAATGTGTCGAAGAAGCAGGAGACACAGACGGGAATCTTCCCGATCGCCTATAAGCAGAGTCCGGCGACACTGATTCCGTCCAATGAGACCAATGGAACACCGGTCCAGTACTGGATGCCGTTCTATGACGGGCAGGGACTCCACGATGCAAGCTGGAGAACGGCCTTCGGCGGGAATATCTACCAGACCAACGGATCGCATGGCTGTGTCAATCTGCCGCCGGCTGTCGCAGCGACGATCTATGAGAATATCGATACCGGAACGCCGGTGATTCTGTATAAGTAATCGTATCAGAAAGAGCGGCAGGAGCCTTATAAAAATTTGGAAACGGCGTTGAATTTGAAGGTGAATTCGATATAATAATAAAAAGTAGTTTGCGCAGGACTTCTGAACGGTGGTGTCTGAGGCAGCCATCGGGAATGGTACGGCAGGCGGCTGTGGGGAAAATTTTCGCCGTCTACCTGATCGAGGGACCTGGGCAAGAGGCGCATGTGGGGAGCGCACGGAGGCTGTAAGGGCGGTTTTCGTGTGGAAACAGTCATAAGGGGCAGCAGATGAACAGGGGAAATCTGGCGGAAGATCCGAGGGTAGATCGGCCGTCATCAAGCCGTTATTCCCGCTACGGCAGAGAGGGCAATGCTCTTCTGTACGTCAGCGATCGCGAGTGGAAGAAGGTTCTGGCAGAGGAGAAGGCAGCTTCAGCGAGGCAGTCGCGGAAGAAGTCTTCCGCTGGTGTGAAGAGCGTCCATTCAGCGAAGAGGAACGTATACGCAGCGGAACAGACACAGGGAAGAGACAAAGGCGTCAGTGCGCCGGCAGCAGCTTTTTCAAAGCTGGAAGTCGGAATGCACGGACGCTTATTTGGCGTTAAGGAAAATTCTGCTGCATCAGCCTCAGAGTCAGAAAGGAGAAAAGCAAACGGGCCGGTCTGGCGGCCGGAACCGGCTGCCGGCGGAAAAGCGGCCAGTGATCTGGAGAGACGCATGGAGGAGGCATCTTCTGTATTTGGTACGGTAAAGATGGCCCGTCCTTATCTGAATGCGCCAAATCCGCTTCTTGAGAGCCGGAATATCAGGCGGGCAGAGAGCCGGAAGGTCAGACAGGCAGAGAGCCGGAAGGTCAGACCGGCAGAGAGCTGGAATATCAGACCGGCAGAGAGCCGGAATAGCAGGCCGGCCGGGCCTGCTGCGGATAGAAGGCAGCCAGCGAAAGCGGAGAGAAGCCAGAAGACGGTTTCTCCTGTTTCGCTTCGGAAGGTTCTTGTGGCGTCCGGAGTCGGCCTTCTGACAGCCGGTTACATTGCGGCAGGCGTTCATTTCAGTGATCACTTTTATCCTTCGACGGAATTCTTCGGGATCAAGGCTTCGGGACTTACGGTGGCGGAAGTGAAGCGGCAGGTTGAGAAGAAGGTGGAGGGATACCAGCTTCAGATCAAAGGACGTTCTTCCAGCAGCTCGAGCAGCGGAACGGGCGACCGGATTACAGCTGACGAGATCGGGATGAAGTACCGGGACAATGGGATGATCGACCGTTCCATGAAGCAGCAGTACTCGGTAGTCTGGCCGGTCGCGCTGCTGAAGACAATCCTGGTCCCGAATGAGGAAAAGCTTGGAACAGAATACAATTCATCACTTGTCGATTCGACGATAAGAAACCTGACGTTATTTGACAGCAGCCGCGTGATCGAGCCCAAGAACGCAGAGCTGAAGTATACGGCGGATGGGGCTGTCATCACGAAGGAGGTCATGGGTACCAGACTGGACTATGACAAGACGAAAGCAGCCATTATCCACGCATTGAACGATGGTTCTACATCCATCGATCTTGAAAAGGAGGGACTGTACCAGAATCCGGAGGTGTATGCCGATGATGATGCCCTCAATGAGAAGGTGAAAGCCCTGAATCAGGTTCTGGGTGCGAATGTCACACTTGGGATGGGGGATCAGAGCGTTCAGATCAATCCCAGGATGACAGCGCAAACCTTCCTTTCTCTGGATATGGATGGAAACTACTACGTCGATGACAGCAAGGTTGCCTCCTATGTCGTGAAGCTGGCCGACCGCACGGATACGGTTGGAAGAAAGCGGACCTTCCGCACAAGCCTTGGCACGACAGTTGAGCTCGAGGGCGGGGATTACGGATGGACGCTGGACGCGGATTCCACCGCGCAGGAGCTGGAGGAGGCGCTGAAGGAAAAGAAAAAGGAGGCGCTGGAGCCTGTCTATTTCACAACGGGGCTGTGCCGGGACAAGAATGATATCGGCACGACCTATGTAGAGATTGACCTCACGAATCAGCATATGTGGTTCTACAAGAACGGATCACTTGTTGTCGATACACCAGTCGTAACGGGGAATCCTCAGAAGAATAACGAGACGCCTTCCGGAGGCGTCTGGTCGCTCAAGGGAAAGTACCGAAATGCGACGCTGAAGGGGGAAGGGTACGCGACACCGGTTGATTACTGGCTGCCTTTCAATGGTGGAGTCGGGATCCACGATCTGCAGAAGCGCTATTACTTCGGCGGAAGTGTTTACAATGGAGCAGGCTCACATGGCTGCATTAATACGCCTCTTGCCGCTGTAAAACTGATCTACAACGGAATCGGAGCCGGGACGCCTGTTGTTGTATACAAGGATGACTCACAGGAGGCGGTCTCCCAGAATACCGGGATGCAGGATATCCGGACGATCACATCCTATATTGAGGCACAATATGGAACGGTGTCTGATGATGCAGATAGTGAGGACGAGACGAGCAGGTCCACTCAGTCAGCGGAGGTGCAGAGATGAAATACAGGTATGCGCTTTTTGATTTGGATGGAACAGTCATCGATTCAGGAGAGGGGATTACGAAGAGTACACAGTACGCGCTCTCAAGGATGGGGATTGAGGAACCGGATCTTCACAGGCTGAGGGCCTTTGTAGGTCCGCCGCTGCTCGATTCTTTCCGGGATCTTTATGGAATGAGCGAGGAGAAGGCCCGGGAGGCGGTTGACTGGTACAGGGAGCGTTACAGCAGCAGGGGGCTGTATGAATGTCATCCCTATGAAGGCATCGGAAAACTGCTGGAAGCGCTTCAGCAGGAAGGACGAGAGCTTGCCGTTGCCTCCTCGAAGCCTGAACGCTTTGTACGGGAGATTCTCGAACACTTCGGGATAGGACAGTATTTTTCTGAGATCGTCGGGGCAACGATGGATGAGAAACTCAGTTCGAAGCCGGACATCATCAGGGAGGTTTTCAGAAGGGGGAAGCTGACACAGGCTGACAAGGCCTCCGTGGTCATGATCGGTGACCGGCGATTTGATATCGAGGGGGCAAATGAAACAGGCCTTGATTCCATCGGCGTCTATTATGGCTTTGCCGAACCGGGGGAGCTCGAGAAGGCAGGCGCAACATATATTGCGGAGACGGTTCAGGATCTTGCTGATCTGTTCAGAAGGATATGAATCATCTATATATCGAAAATAGTAGATATGAAAGAAAAAGTCAAGAGAAATTTTAAAAATATTGGTTTCGGTTGTCTGAATTTTGACAGGGCATGAAAACAGTGGGACAGGATTCTTCTCTGCCATGGGAGTGGCGGAAGAAGTTGACATATATAGATCTGATCAATCGGGGGAGCAGATGATGAGAGATTTTGGTGGGAGCATGAAGAGAGAGGACTATGACGGGGTTTTCAAGGCGCTTGGGGATGAACACAGACTGAGGATTCTCAGGCTGCTGGCGAAGAAGGAACTGAGCGCAGGAGAGATTCTTGAATCGATGGATATCGTTCAGTCGACCTTATCCCATCATATGAAGGTGCTGACAGACAATGGGGTCGTGACAGCAACACGCAGTGGAAAGTGGACAATCTATTCTGTCAACAGACCGGTCCTCCAGGAGGCTGCAGGGAGGCTGGAGGTGTTTCTGAAAGAAGCCGAGCACGCGGAGAAGTCTGATATCGCCGCGAGGGCAAGGATTACGCTGGCAGAGGAGAAGGTGCAGGAAGAAATAAAGAAAAGCCTGGCCGCTGATAAGGCTCGGGAGGCAGATCACGGGAAGACGGAGATCGGGATCGAAAAGGCCGGTGGGGCAGAGCTGCCGGCTTCAGCTTCGGCGTTCAGTGCCGGGGCGGAGGAACAGGCTGCCGGGGAACAGGAGCGGTCAGCATCAACTGTGGAACCCGGCGCCGGGATGAGGGAACAGGCGGCTGGTTCACATGAGCCGTCGGGAAAGAAAAAAGGCAAGAAGGGGAAGAAGTCAAAGAAGGCCGGAAAGAAGTGATTCACCGCACATATTCGGGCTGTGAGGCTTGACCTTCAAAATAATATGCTGTACCGTATTAGAAAAGCTTAAAAATGAAGGGCGGTATGACATGCTGAATGATGATGAGAGAAGAATCCGGGATGACCGGCTGATGGTGCTCGCAGGACAGAGCGGCGGCCTGTCCAGGCAGATTGATCCGTCGCTTTATTCAACGTACGGAGTGAAACGCGGACTCCGCGAGGCGAATGGCCGGGGTGTGTTGACCGGTCTGACCGAGATCTCAGACGTGAACGGACACCGGGATGTTGACGGGAAGTCGGTTCCGATCGAGGGCGAGCTGTACTACCAGGGCTACAAGATCACGGATCTGGTAGAGGGGTTCCGGAACCACCGGTTCAATTTTGAGGAGGTCACCTATCTGCTGCTGTTCGGCGAGCTGCCGAACCGGAAACAGCTTCGTGATTTCATCGATCTTCTGGGACAGTACCGCGAACTTCCGAGCAAGTTTGTCCGGGATGTCATCATGAAAGCACCGAGTGCGAATATCATGAACGGGATGCAGCGCTCCGTTCTGACGCTGTATTCCTACGATTCGGATCCGGACGATATCACTATTCCGAACGTCCTGAGGCAGTCTATGCTGCTGATCGGTGTGATGCCGATGATTGCGGTCTATAATTATCATGCGTACCAGCATTACCACAACGACCGGTCCCTGATCATCCGGTATCCGGATGAAGAGCTTTCCGCAGCTGAGAACATCCTGAGAATGCTGCGCGATGACGGCCAGTATACAGAACTCGAAGCGAGAGTTCTCGATGCGTGCCTCGTCATCCACGCGGAGCACGGCGGCGGAAACAACTCAACCTTCACCACACATGTCGTCTCATCGACCGGGACCGATACCTATTCGGCGGTGGCCGCTTCGCTGGCTTCTCTGAAGGGACCCAAGCACGGCGGCGCAAACCTGAAGGTCGAGAACATGTTCAAGGATATCAAGGAACATGTGAACAACTGGGAAGATGAAGGCGCAATCAGGGCATACGTGGAGCAGATCATCGACGGGGAGGCATTCGACCACACAGGTCTTGTCTATGGAATGGGACATGCCATCTATACGCTTTCTGACCCGAGAGCGGTGATTCTGAAGGAGAAGGCGAAAAAGCTGTCTGAGGCAAAGGGGCTGGAGGAGGAGTTCAATCTCTACCAGACGGTCGAGAAGGTCTCGGCGGAGCTGCTGACAGAAAAACGGCATCTGTCAAAGCCGGTCTGCTGCAATGTGGACTTTTACTCCGGCTTTGTTTATTCGATGCTTGGCATTCCGAGACAGCTCTTCACTCCGATCTTCGCGATGGCGAGAATCTCCGGCTGGTGCGCGCACAGAATGGAAGAGATTTCATCCGGCGGAAAGATTATCCGGCCGGCGTACAAGTATGTCGGGCATCACAGAACCTATCACAAGCTGGAAGACCGCAGTTAACACCAGCCGGACCGAATCAATTCCTGTTGAGCGGACGCTTTACATGCTTCTCATATGCGGGTAAGATGAAGAGAAGAAAAGACCAGAGGGAGTGCGGCAGATAAAGGCGGGCAGTTGAGAGAACGGAGGATGCGAAGATGGCTTCAAAGGTCAAGACAATCGGCGTGCTGACAAGCGGCGGGGACGCGCCGGGCATGAATGCGGCGATCCGTGCGGTTGTCCGTGAGGCAATCGGCAAGGGAATGGATGTAAAGGGCATCTATCAGGGCTATAAGGGACTGCTGAACGCAGAGATCGTGGATCTTTCGGCACGTGATGTGTCGGACATCATTTCCCGCGGCGGAACGATTCTGTATACGGCACGCTCGCAGGAATTCCGGACGCCGGAGGGACAGCAGAAGGCGGCGGAGGTGTGCAGGCAGCATGGCATTGAAGGCCTTGTTGTGATTGGCGGAGACGGTTCATTTGCGGGCGCCGGGAAGCTGGCGGAGCTCGGAATCAACACGGTTGGAATTCCGGGAACGATCGATCTCGATATTGCCTGCACAGACTATACGATTGGTTTCGATACGGCCGTTAACACGGCGATGGAGGCCATCGATAAGGTTCGTGATACCTCAACCTCGCATGAGCGCTGCTCGATCATCGAGGTCATGGGCCGGAATGCGGGTTATATCGCACTGTGGTGCGGGATTGCGAATGGCGCGGAGGATATTCTGCTTCCGGAGTCCTACGACTATGATGAGCAGAAGCTGATCAACCACATCATCGAGATGCGCAAGCGTGGAAAGAAGCACCATATCATCATCAATGCCGAGGGAATCGGACATTCGAGCTCGATGGCAAGGCGAATTGAAGCGGCGACCGGCGTCGAGACCAGGGCAACGATTCTCGGGCACATGCAGAGAGGCGGGAGCCCGACCTGCCGCGACCGTGTGTATGCATCGATGATGGGTTCGTATGCGGTCGATCTGCTTGCGGAGGGAAAGACGAACCGCGTGGTTGGCTTCAAGGGCGGAGACTGGGTCGACTACGATATTGCGGAAGCGTTGAAGATGCAGAAGAGCCTGCCGGATTACATGGTCAGAGTCGCGAAGGCGCTGAGCATCTGAAGACGCAGAAAAGAGCCTGCCGGAGCAGATGGCAGGTGTCATGAAGGTGCTGAGCGGCTGAGGATGCCGCGCTGACGGCAGCTGACTTTTGATACGAGGAGGTTTTTGTGACGGCCCCGCTCTGGCAATCCCGGAGCGGGGCCGTTTTACGAAGACAGACAGGTGTGCGGACTGCAGGCGGCAGGTGATGGAACGGCAGAGAAAGCCGGAATGAAAGGGCAGAAAACGGCGGAGATCAATGATGATTACGAGCAAGAGCAACGCGAAGGTCAGAAACCTGGTCGCATTAAAGAAAAAGGCATCCGAGCGGAATGCTCAGGATGTTTTTCTGGTGGAAGGCATCAAGATGTTCCGGGAGATTCCTGCCGCGCAGCTGCGGGAGGTGTACGCATCGGAGTCTTTTCTGAAAAGCGAAGCAGGCAGAAAGGCAGTCGATGCCGCGATGGCGGCTCAAGACAGGCTGAAGGCTGTGATCTCCGGGAAGAAAGAATTGGTTATCGAAACAGTATCAGATGAGATCTTCCGGAATCTTTCGGATACGCAGTCGCCCCAGGGAGTGATGGCTGTGGTTTCCCAGCAGCACTACCGCCTCGCGGATCTGTTCGGGCAGCGCACAGAGCCGCTCCTTCTGGTTCTGGAGAATCTTCAGGACCCGGGCAATCTCGGGACGATCATCCGCACTGCGGAGGGTGCCGGTGTAACCGGAATTCTGATGAGCAGGGGGACGGCGGATCTGTACAACCCGAAGGTCACCAGATCGACGATGGGGAGCATCTTCCGGGTTCCATTTCTCTACACAGATGACCTCTCAGGGACGATCGGGAAGGTGAAGCAGGCGGGTGTTACAGTCTGTGCCGCTCATCTTCAGGGAAGACACACATATGATGGGGAAGACTACACGAGAGGTACTGCATTCCTGATCGGCAATGAAAGCCGGGGGCTTTCTGACGGGATCTCAGAGCTGGCCGATGTCCGGGTTCGCATTCCCATGGCAGGGAAGGTGGAATCTCTGAATGCGGCCGTTGCGGCCGCGATTCTGATGTATGAAGCAGGCAGGCAGAGACGGGCAGGGAGGCGGGATGGCTGAACAGAACCGGACGGCCTGAAATTATAGGATCATTGTCCAACTCTTTCAACAGGGAGCTTTGTGGAGTTCCGGATTATTAGCTCGGTGTTGAGAATAATCTGTCGGTCAGGCGTATCAGGAGACTGTATCTTTTCGATCAGGAGCGAGCAAGACTGATAGCCCATCTGAAGCATGGGCTGGGCAATAGTAGTCAGCGCCGGATGGCTCATTCTGGCGATGTCAACATTATCAAATCCAATGACGGACAGATCTTCCGGAATGCGGAGGCCAAGTACTTTGGCTGCGTTGACGGCGGCGATTCCATAAACATCGGAGCAGCAAAAGAGGGCATCCGGCCGGTTTGGAAGCTGTAGGATATGCATAGCAGTGGAGTAGGCAACGTCATAGCTGATAGAAGAGATATGGGCGATCCAGTTTTCATTGCAGTCCAGCCCGCACTGGGTGAGTGCCTGACGGTATCCCTTTTCTCTATGGCGGGCATACTTGAATTTGGTAAGAGAGTTCAGCAGCCCGATTTTTCTGCACCCTGTCGATATGAGATAACTGACAGCCTTCTCGGATGACGAAACATCATTGATGCTGACGAATGATACTCCGTAATTTTCTGCGTATTCTGAACACATCACAACGGGGCAGCGAAGGCTCAGGTCATTCAAAAGCTCGCTGTCAGACTCGGGGACAGAAGACAGAATGATGATACCTGCAATGGACTGTTCTTTGAACACTTCTGCAAAGTCTTCAATTCTTGAATAATAATCACTTGATTGCAATAGAAGAACATTATACTTTTCTTCGTGTGCGGCTTTCTGGATTCCATCGATGACTTGGTTATAAAACGGATTCCGGAAATCTGGGACACAGACCAGAATGATCCGGCTTTCGGGGTCTGACAGGGGATGTAAGTTGTGCGGCTTATATTCCATCTGATTCATCACGTTGATCACATGATTCCTCGTTTCTTTTGTGACATTACCTTTATTATTGATGATTCTTGAGATTGTAGCTGTTGAGACGTTTGCTGCTTTTGCAATTTCTTCAATTGTGACATTCTTTCGTTTCATGGCTTCCAGCATCTCCCTTTTACAATGTAAAAAATGTAAGATTTAATGTATAAATGTAAGGCATATTGTTAAATTAACTGGATTAACAGTGACATTATTGTGTATAAACGACGAATATAGTTTAAGTTAGTGAAAAGTTATTGCAATAATTTACAAAATCGATTATGGTTCTGATGTAAGAATTACATAGATATATGTAAAAGTCAAGAAGATACATGTAATTATCGGGAGAAGACGAATGGTCAGGATCGGAATCATTGGATGCGGGAAAATTGCACAGGTACGGCATATTCCAGAATACTCCGAAAATCCGGATGTGCAGCTTTCTGGTTTTTTTGATCTGAATCAGCAGCGGGCACAGAAGCTTGCGGAGCAATATCATGCAAAAGCTTATTCTTCTTATGAGGAGATGCTTCAGGATCCGGAAATTGATGCAGTCAGTGTATGTACCGCGAATAGTACACATGCTGAGATTTCAATTGCAGCCCTCCATGCGGGAAAACACGTATTATGTGAAAAACCGATGGCGATGACAGAAGAAGATTGTGAATCGATGGCAAGAGCGCAGAAGGAAACAGGGAAGATTCTGATGGTCGACCATAACCAGAGATTCACGAAGGCACACAGAAAAGCGAAGGATCTTCTGGAGAGTGGCGAAATTGGTAAAATTTTGACTTTCCGGACAATTTTCGGACATAGTGGTCCGGAGACATGGAGCATTGATCCGGGAAAAGCGACATGGTTCTTTGATAAGAAGAAGGCTGTTTTTGGAGCAATGGCGGATCTTGGGATTCACAAGACAGATATTATCGGATATCTGGTCGGATCAAAGGTTGCGAAGGTTTCCGCAAAGATGGCAACGCTGGATAAAGTCGATGCCGGGGGAAACAAAATCGGCGTCGATGACAATGTGATCTGCATCTATACCATGGAAAATGGTGTGATAGGCACAATGACGGCAAGTTGGACATATTATGGAAAAGAGGATAACTCTACCACAATATACGGTACAAAAGGTGTGATGAAGATTTATTACGAAGGCATGCCAAGCATAGTGATCGATTACAGGGATGGCACAAAGGCAGCATTCGATATGGAGCCTATACAGACAAATGACCATCAGACGAAAACAGGTGTGATGGATGCATTTGTAGATTGTATTGAACATGGAACGAAACCTGAAGTTGGAGCGGAGGAAGCATTATCCGCGATGCGTGCAATCTTTGCGGCTCAGAAAAGTGCTGACGAAGGGAAAGAAATTGCAACGCTTAACTGAACGCTTTTGCTGGGTAATGAGCAGGGAAATAAAGGGGAACTTTGTGCGATGAAAATCGGTTTTATTTCTTCCATTCTTGACGGGTGGACATACGACGAAATGATGGATACCGCCGCTGAAATGAGATTTCAGTGTGTGGAAGTGGCAGCGTGGCCAGCAGGTAAGGCGGAGCGCCGTTATGCCGGGGTGTCTCACATTGATGCGGAGAATCTGAGTGATGAGAGTGCATCTCACTATCTGAAGGTTGCTTCAGAGCGGGGAATCGAAATATCTGCACTCGCGTTTTACCCGAACAACATGGACCCGAATCAGGAAAAGCGGGCTGCAAATATTTCACATCTCTATAAAGTGATTGATGCCAGCGCAAAGATGGGCGTAAACATGGTGACAACATTTATTGGCAGAGATCAAACGAAAAACGTTGAGGACAACCTGGAGCTTGTAAAGCAGATTTGGCCACCGATTATTGAATATGCGAGAAAGAAAGGTGTACGGATTGCAATAGAAAACTGCCCGATGCTGTTTGGACCTGATCAGTGGCCGGGCGGACAGAATCTAATGACAGCCCCAAGCTTGTGGAGAAAAATATTTGAGATTCTTCCGTATGAAAATTTTGGACTAAATTACGACCCGAGCCATTTTGTCTGGCAGATGATGGATTATATCAAGCCAATTTATGAATTCCATGACAAGCTGTTTCAGGTACACTTTAAAGACCTGAAAGTCAGGAAAGACAAGTTGAACGAAGTCGGGATTATGGCCTACCCGTTGGACTTTATGGTTCCAAAGCTTCCTGGATACGGGGATGTTGAATGGGGACGTTTTGTGTCTGCACTCACCGATGTGGGGTTTGATGGGTGTGCATGTATTGAGATTGAGGATAAGGCGTTTGAAGGAAGCAGAGAAAGAATTCTGGACAGCCTGAGAATTTCAAAGCGATATATGGATCAGTTTGTCATCTGAGAAACGTTTCAGAATATAAGGTGCGCTGCATCTTATCAAAATAGAAACCAGGATACACACAAAAAGGAGGAAAGTATCATGAAGGGAAACAAAATTCTGGCGGGTGTTCTTTCAGCAGGAATGGTTCTGTCGTCAGGCACTGCGGTGTTTGCAGGTGAGACGGAGGCTTCCGCGAATGCAGGGGCTCACATCTATGTACTGACATCTACAGAGGATCATGGCTGGACTGGCTCCGTGGCAACATTTGCGAAGGAGAAGATTAAGGAAATCAATGATGCCGGAACGTACAGTGCGGAGCTGATTACCGCAGCAAGTGCAGCGGATCAGATCACACAGATTGAGGATATTCTTGCTGGTGATACGAAGAATGCTGCCTTTGTCATTCAGCCGTTGGATGATACTGTTCAGTCGGCGATTCAGGAAATCGTTGATGCAGGGATTCCATATGTTGCATTTGACCGTATCATTGATGCTGTTTCAAGCACTGCGGTTTCCAATGTCAAGGGTGATAATTCCGGAATTGGCGTGGCAGCAGCATCTTACTTCACTGGACTTGGAATGAAGCCGGGTGATGCAGTTTATGTATATGAGGGAGACACATCCTCAGTCACGACACTCCGTGATCAGGGCTTTACAGATTACCTGAAGGGGGATGCCGAATTCGAAGGAAAGAAAATAGACGATGATCTGAAATGGACTGATGATGACTTGAAGAACATCACATACTCCGGTGCGATGAACTGGAGTCGTTCTGATACGAAGACCTCCTTTGAGTCTTTGATGGGGGATCCGAAGAATGCGGATATCAAGTGGATTTATGCAGAGGATGATGAGCTTGCAATGGGAGTTCTTGAAGCTCTGAATGGTGGTGGAATCGATGATGCAACAAAACAGAAATTCCTGGACAATGGACCAGCCATGACAGGATGCGGCGGACTTGATGAATACTATGAAGTTCTCAGAGGGAACAGCTATCAGGATATCGCTAAGAAGTTCAGCGGCCTTTGCTCTGTCACATACAGCCCAGCAATGATCCAGACAGCAATCCAGGATATGGTTGATCACCTGGATGGGAAGGAAGTCACACAGGATCATGTCATTGCCTGCGAAAATGTCACGGCGGATAATGTAGCAGATTATCCATCTTTCTGATAACCGAGTATAGGATATGACCGGCCCGGGAGGAACAGCCCTTCCGGGCCGGCTTCTGGCGGAAGAAAGTTTCGATAGGAGAGAAACATGAATTTACTGACGATGAAGGATATTTGTAAGTCTTTCAATGGCATTCAGGTCCTTAAAAAAGTTCAGTTAACAGTCGAAAAAGGTGAGGTCCACGCCTTACTTGGAGAGAATGGTGCCGGAAAGTCAACGCTGATGAATGTCCTGACGGGAGTGCATTCACTTGACAGCGGTGAAGTGTATTTTGATGGCGAAAAACTGGAGCATATGACAGTCCGGAAGTCTGAGGAAAAGGGAATTGCCTTTGTACACCAGGAACTGAACCTTTTCAATGACATGACTGTCTGGGAAAATATCTTTCTCGGAAAGGAAATTGTAAACAAGGCAGGATGCTGTGATAAAAGGGCGATGATCCGGAAAACGGCGGAGCTGTTCCACCGGCTGGATGTTGAAATCGATCCGACAGAGATGGTAGATCACCTTAAGACGAGTGAAAAACAGCTGCTGGAAATTTCAAAGGCATTGTTTTTTAAGGCAAAGCTGTTGATTCTTGATGAACCGACAACCTCCTTGAATAACGATGAGATTGCACATCTGTTTTCAATTATTCGGAACCTGAAAAAGGATGGGACTTCATTCATATTCATTTCTCATAAAATGCCGGAGATTTTTCAAATTGCGGATCGTTATACGGTTATGCGAAACGGCACTTTTATAAAAGACGGTTCGATCAGCTCCGTAACGCCGGCTGGAGTAACAGAGATGATGGTTGGAACCAAAATGTCTTCAGCCGATATGTATGAGGAACGGCCGCTTGGAGAGCCTGTGCTGGAACTGAGAGATTTTTCCGGCCCTGGGTTTGAACATGTAAATCTAAGTGTAAGGAGAGGTCAAATTCTGGGACTGACTGGGCTGCAGGGGTCTGGAAGCAGTGAGCTTTTGCAATGCATGTTCGGAGTGACAGCTTCGACAGGCGGGTACATGGAAGTCGATGGACGGAAGATTCCCCCGGCGTCCATTCATAAGGCCATGCAGGCGGGGGTAGCTATGCTGCCGTCCAACCGTAAGGAAAATTCTGTGATCGGCGGCATGTCCCTTTTGGAGAATATGTATCTTGCCGAGCAGACATTATCGGCGAGGAAGTTTCATATTCACAAGAGACTAGAGAAAAAGAAATTTGAGCATTATAGAACACTTTTGAATATTCGTGCTAATGACCCGGATGATTCAATCCTGTCTCTATCGGGCGGAAATCAGCAGAAAATTTTTATTGCGCGATGGCTGAACACCAATTCAGATATCCTTTTGTTTGACAACCCAACTCAGGGAATCGATGTCGGAGCAAAGGCTGAAATCTATAAGCTGATTCTGCAGTTCGCCAGGGAGGGGAAGACAATTCTGATCAATACACTTGAAATCCCGGAACTGCAGAAAATTGCAGATCAATGCGTGGTTTTTTACGAAGGCAGGATTGCCCGTATACTTGACCATAAAGATATCGATGAGCATAAAGTCATGATGTATTCAACAAATGCCGGACAAGCAGCGTCGGTAATTGAAACGGAACTTGCAAACACAGATGCTCAATAAGCAGATCATAATGAAAATTGATGAAAATTGTCATGCGGAATCAATGAGGAGGAGCTGAAGGTGACAAAGAGCAAAAAATCTTTTTCAAAATTACTCGGACAGTACAGTTATGTCCTGGTGTTTTTTGCAATATTTGCTGTATATGCAATCACGGCCCACGGATTGACCTGGAGTGGGGTTATGAATATATTCCGCCATTCTGCAGTAATTGGAACGATTGGAATCGGAATGGGGCTTGTGTGTCTGATTGGCGAGATTGACCTTTCGGTCGGCTCTATGCTGGCCTTTGTCAGCGGGTTTTCGGTTGTTATTTTCAACATTACCGGGAATATCTTCCTGACACTGCTGTTTTCTCTTGCATTCGGTGCGTTCTGCGGGCTGGTGAATGGATTTTTGGTGGGTGTCATCCGGATGCCGGCTTTCATCGTTACATTGGCAACGATGCTGATCTACCGCTCTTTTGTCCAGTATTTTTGCCAGCATCTGGCGAAGAATCTGATCGGTGGAGGCTCCTCTGTCTATCGGATGGATTCGAAACTTCCGGCATATCAGACACTGTATAATTTTGGAAATGGAAAAGCACTGACAGTTCCGATTGTAGGAATTGTGATGCTTCTGATTGTCGTGCTGCTGACTTATGTCACGACGAGTACGAAATTCGGAAAGAAGATCTATGCCATTGGAAGCAATATCAAAGGGGCTGAGATGGCCGGCATCAATGTGGATCTGATGACGGTCATGGTATTCGTCATCTGTGGACTTCTCGTCGGAGTCGCTTCCTTCCTCTGGATTGCAATGAACGGATCGTCTGATCCGGCTACGACGGGAAAGAGCTACGAGATGTATGCCATTGCTTCGGCTGTGCTGGGAGGTATCAGCATGAGCGGAGGAAAGGGCAGAACCCTGGGAATTCTCTTCGGCGCGATGAGCTATACAGTCATCGACAAGATTATTGTTGCGCTGAAGATGGATTCTCTGATCAATGACGCAATCAAGGGAATTATTCTTCTGCTTGTCATTTTGATTCAGATTATCGGTCCGCAGCTTCGTAGAAAGCTGCACAAGGGTGTGTAAAGAAAACTGTTTGGATGTACCCTCTGCTGTGATACAATTTCATACGACACAGACAATTTTTTACAGAGACAGGGCTGTAACAGGGCTGGAAAGTCTGGGTATGAAAAGGAGCTTCGGAGGGATGGAGAGAAAAAGAAATTTAATCTGGCGGAATCAGGGGAAAAAACGCTTTCAGGGAATCTTTCTGGGAGCGTTTTTTCTGTGTCTTCTTCTGATTGCATGGACGGGAACGAAAAATAATGTCCTTGCTGCTGCAGCGCCTTCGATCAGTCAGCGGACGGCATATGTGCCGCAGGGAAAAAAGCTGCGGCTGCGGGTGCGAAATGTGCGTGCCGGCAGGATTGTCTGGGCGAGCAGCGACGGGAACATTGCGCGGGTTTCCCGCAAGGGAGTCGTCCGGGGTGTTTCCGGCGGGTGGGCAAGGATCACGGCGGCGCTTCCCGGGGGAAAGGTGCTGTCCTGCCGTGTGAAAGTACAGACATTGAAGCTGGCTGAATCCAGGATTGACATGGCTGCCGGGCAGAAGCAGCGCCTGACTGTGGAGACGAACATCCGGAAACTGAAGTGGAAAAGCAGCAATCCGAAGGTGGCAGCGGTTTCATCCACGGGCAGGATTCATGCAAAGAAAGCGGGGACGGCACAGGTCACGGCTTATTATGGAAAGCTCAGGGCTGTCTGCAAGGTTCGCGTCAGGAGAAAAAAGGGGACACAGAGCGTGGAATATCAGACCGGAAAAACCACTCAAAAAACACAGGCTGCACAATCGGAACAGAAAGACCGGTGGGTGCGGCTTCTGGAGACGTATCAGAACGACGGCGGTGTGAATCAGCTTCTTTTTGTCCAGTATACCGGCGGAAGCAAAGCGGATGTCCTGCTGTATGTGAAGGAGTCGGGGACATGGAAATGCATCCTGACCTGTGATGGTGAGGTCGGAAAGAACGGGATCGATAAGGTAAGAGAGGGAGACAAGCGGACGCCGACCGGGACGTTCCGGCTGACTTCTGGATTTGGAATCCAGGCGAATCCGGGGACATCCATGCCTTACGTCCGGGTGAACCAGTATCTGTACTGGTGCGGTGACCGGTATATGTACAATCGGCTGGTTGATATCCGCAGACATCCGCACAAGTGCGCAGGAGAGCATCTGATTGATTATACACAGTGCTATGCGTATGGCATGTTCCTTGACTATAACAGTACGAATACGCCGGGAAGGGGTTCCGCGATTTTTCTGCACTGCAAGGGCAATTCCGGCCATACGGCAGGCTGCGTGGCAGTCAGCCAGCAGAATATGATCGAAATCCTGCGCCAGGTGACGGACGGAGCAAGGATCTGCATCTATCACAAGTGATCGGAGAGACGGCTGAGTACGGTGCCTTCGGCTGAAAAGTTTCTGATCGGAAATGGAAAGGGGCTTGCATCTCAGGCCCCTGTGCCCTATACTGAACTTGTCAATCAAGTAAAGAGATCTTCAGGGCGGGGTGCAATTCCCCACCGGCAGTGAAAGCCTGCTACCCGCGAGAGCGGTTGACCCGGTGCGATTCCGGGGCCGACGGTATAGTCCGGATGGAAGAAGATATATCGAACTGAATCGAAGTTTCTTTCCATCTCTTTCACACCTGAACCTCTTGCAGAGTGTAGAGTACACGGAAAGGAGCTTTTTTTATGGCTGACTCATCTGCAGGTTCAACAATGAAACCACGTGCTATGACAAAGACGCAGAAACGTACCAGGTACATCGCTGTCACGGCGATGCTGTCCGCGATCGCGACTGTCCTGATGTATATCGAGATTGTCGTGCCGTTCATGCCATCCTTCATCAAGCTGGATCTTTCGGACCTTCCGTCACTGATCGGATCGTTTGCGATGGGACCGGTTTACGGGGGCGCGATTGCTGCGGTCAAGAATCTGCTGCATCTGTTCTTCACCTCATCGGGCGGTGTCGGGGAGCTTTCGAACTTCCTGCTGAATGCGGCGTTTGTCCTTCCGGCGGGGCTGATCTATCGCTTCCGCAAGTCCAAGAAAGGTGCGATTGCAGGGGCGCTGACAGGGGCAGTCGTCATGGCGGCGCTGAGCGTTCCGATCAACTACTTCATCGTCTATCCGTTCTATACGGCTTTCATGCCGATGGATGCCATCATCAAGATGTATCAGGTCATCAATCCGGCGATTCGGGATGGCGACCTGCTTCAGTGCCTTGTCACGTTCAATATGCCGTTCACATTTGTCAAGGCGATGCTGTCCGTTGTGGTGACGTTTCTGATTTATAAGCCGCTGTCCCCGCTGATTCACGGGACAAACAGAGGATAATAAGACATCACATGCGGATGTGAATAGAGCCCCGGTATCCAGCCGGGGCTCTTTCCAACTTTCCGGAGATGTGCGATAATGACGCCTGTTAACAAGGCAGGCGGTTAGAAAGAGGATGCTCAGCGTTATGGCAGTAGAGAAGGTAAAGGAATACTTCAGGGGAACAGGCATCGAGGTGATCGAACTTCCGGAGTCTTCGGCGACGGTTGAGCTGGCAGCGGAGGCGCTCCAGACGGAACCGGATCAAATCGCGAAGACCCTGTCATTTCTGGTGGACGGGAAACCGGTGCTGATTGTGATGGCCGGGATGGCCCGCGTTGACAATCATAAATATAAGGAATACTTTCATAAAAAAGCGATGATGATTCCACACGATCAGGTGGAGGCATATATCGGGCATGCGCCGGGCGGGGTCTGCCCGTTTGCGGTGAAGGAGGGCGTCACGGTGTACCTGGATACGTCTCTCAGGCGCCATGAGGTCGTCTATCCGGCAGCCGGCAGCGGCAACAGTGCTGTGCGGGTCACGCTCAGTCAGCTTGAACAGTACTCCGGGTACCAGGCGTGGATCGACGTCACGAAGTGAGAGAGAGGAAGCACCGGGTACCCGAGATAAGAGGTTGGCGCAAAGCCGGATCTGGGAAGCGACGGGTGACTGCGGGTGCCGGACCATATCGGGAAAGAGGGTTATGGAGAACGGAAAGATGCACAGATGGAAGCAGTCGGTGAGACGGCGTGTGGCGGTGCCTGCAGGCATGATTCTGCTTGCAGGGGGACTGCTGGCAGGCTGTTCGGCCGGGATTTCTACGCAGAAGACGGAAAAGGGATACCGTGCCGTGAAGGATGCGGATTTCCAGTCGGCGCAGCAGGATTTCGAGACGGCTGTGACGGAAGGGGAGGACGCGGTTCGGGCATACCGCGGACTCGGAATCGCGCTGATGGGGCAGGCAAAGTATAAGGAAGCAGTGGATGCATTCAACAATGCGCTGGCCGCGACGGATGAGAAGATGCCGGACACAGTCAAGGATCTGCTTCTGTACCGGGAGTCCGCCGAATACCGCGGAGCGGATTATGCGGCGGTTATCAAGACGGCGGAATCGCTCATTGGCATGGATGAGAAGATGAAGGAGCCCTATTTCTACAGAGGCGCGGCATATCTCTACCAGGGTGAGCAGGATAAGGCGAAGACGAACTTCGACTATGCGGTTTCCCTGGACCCGTCAAATTACAGTCTGTACCTGAACATATACAGAGTCTACAATGACAATCATCTGTCGGCAGTGGGGGACGAATATCTCCAGACGGCGCTTGAAACGGAGCCGTCGGATGCCGAGGGGTACTACCAGGTTGGGCAGATCTACTTCTATCTGGAACAGTATGACGAGGCAGCCAAGGTCCTGGCCGAGCCGATCAAGGAGAAGAATGTCCCTGCGATGTCTCTGATGGGACAGATTTATCTTGCCCGGAAGGACTATGACAACGCGAAGGCGATCTATACGCAGATACAGTCGATTGATCCGTCCAGTACGGACAGCTACAACGGGCTGGCACTCTGCGCCCTGGCACAGGATGATGTCCAGACGGCGCTCCAGTACATTACGCAGGGACTTGCGCTTCCCGGAAATGAGGGGAAGCAGGATCTGTATTTCAATGAGGTTGTGGCCTACGAGAAGAGTCTGGATTTTCTGACAGCGAAGGATAAGTGCCAGAAGTATGTGGAGCTCTATCCGACAGACGAGAAGGGGCAGCGGGAGCTGACCTTCCTGAACTCGAGGAACTGACGCGGCGCTTCATGGCAGGACGAAACATCGAGAAGGGGCAGCGGGAGCTGACCTTCCTGAACTCGAGGAACTGACGCGGCGCTTCATGGCAGGACGAAACATCGAGAATGAAGCAGGCAGGACTGTGGCCATGTCCGGGCTGGCGGGGAAGACGACCAAAGACGGACAGGACACAGGCAGCCGGGAAAGGAAGCAGCTTGGACGATCGGATGACAGAGAAAGACAGTGAGCAGCGGGACCGCGTAATCCTGATCGGAGTCCGCACCTCGCAGAGCGAGGTGGACGAGCAGGACTCCCTCGAGGAGCTGGCATCTCTTGCGGACACCGCTGGTGCGGAAGTGCTTGGCATGGTGATCCAGAACCTGGAGAATCCGGAGCCGGGTACCTATATCGGCCGGGGGAAGATGGAGGAAGTGAAGGCGCTTGCGCAGGAGCTTGACGCGAACGGCGTGATCGCGGATGATGAGCTTTCACCAGCCCAGATGCGCAATCTGAGCGATGCGCTTGACCTGAAAGTGATGGACCGGACGCTTCTGATCCTGGATATTTTTGCGCAGCGGGCGACCAGCTCCGAGGGAAAGATCCAGGTGGAAATGGCGCAGCTGAAGTACCGCATGACGAGGCTGTCCGGGATCGGGACGCAGTTGTCCAGACTCGGAGGCGGCATCGGGACCAGGGGACCGGGTGAAAAGAAGCTGGAGACAGACAGACGGCTCATTCAGCGGCGGATCACACAGCTGAGAAGAGAACTGGAGGATGTCAGACGGCACAGGGAGCTGCTCCGCGGCCACAGAGGAGAGGGAGCCGCACCGGTTGCGGCGATTGTCGGCTACACGAATGCCGGGAAATCGACCCTCCTGAATACGCTGACCGGCGCGGGGGTTCTGGCGGAGAACAAGCTGTTCGCGACGCTGGACCCGGTGACCAGACTGCTGGAGCTTGACGGCGGGCAGAAAGTCCTGCTGACCGACACGGTCGGGTTTATCCGCAAGCTTCCTCATCATCTGGTCGAGGCGTTCGGCTCGACACTGGAGGAGGCAAAGTATGCGGACGTGATCATTCACGTTGTGGATGCCTCCAATCCGCAGGCGGAGAGCCAGATGGAGACCGTCTATGACACCCTGGGGCAGCTGGGCGTGATGGGAAAACCGGTCATCACGCTGTTGAACAAGACAGACTGCCTGGATGATGGAATGACCGGAAATGTGACAGGTGACCGCCGCGCGGATGCGGTTGTCCGGATTTCAGCGAAGACCGGCGCCGGCCTGGATACATTCGAGCGCGTCCTTCAGGATATCCTGACGCGCGATCTCATCCTGGTGGAGCGGACGTATGGCTATCAGGACGGCGGGAAGGTTCAGCTGATCCGGACGTACGGGCAGATTCTGGAGTCAAAATACGAACCGGACGGAATCTACGTGAAGGCCTATGTGCCGAAGAAAATCTACGGCAGCATCTGAGATGGCTTCCGGCGCAGACGGGGGATGTCTGCGGGATGGGACGGGCGCAGCCGGCTGCCGCCGGGAAGCGGACGTCAGGCCGGGCAGAAAAGGCAGAAAAAAGGCGGCGCGCCGAAGCGAGCCGCCCTGATTCACCGCCTGTAAAGCTTCTGATTACTGCTTCACAACATTGGCAGCCTGCATGCCGCGGTTGCCCTGAACCAGATCATATGTAACCTTCTGGCCTTCATCGAGGGTCTTGAAGCCTTCGCCCTGGATTGCGGAGAAGTGAACGAATACGTCCTTTCCATCCTCACCAGTGATGAAGCCATAGCCTTTTTCTGCGTTGAACCACTTAACAGTTCCGTTCATGATGAACCTCCATTGAAAATAAGAACAGGATTGACAACGGTTATTTAAGAAACACTAGCTTGGTTGACAATCAATGAACTTCATCTATCAACGAGGGCTGTATCTTTCATACCGTTAATCGTAATTGCAAACTTGATTATATCCCGGGCTATGGGCACTGTCAAGCTGAAAAGACAGGTTTCTTAATACGATATGACATGAAAATGATGTATTTAGTATGCAGTGATTGTGCAATATGCACAAGAAAATGGAGGACATAAAGATATCACATTTCCGGGGATGCACCGGCAGCCGGGCGGAGAAAGAAACTGTTTCTTCCGTGGACAGGGCCGCGCGCGGGCGGGATATTCGTGTATAATGAGGGCATCAGACGTTCAGAACAGGGAGGAATCACCACGATGGCTATTTCCTACGATGAATTAAACAGGATCTTTACGATTCAGACAAAAGACAGTACCTATCAGATGATGGCAGACCGGCATGACCGGCTTCTGCACCTGTACTACGGGAGAAAGAGTGCTGGCAGGATGGACTATCTGCTGACCTATGCGGACAGGGGATTCTCAGGCAATCCGTACGATGTCGGCAATGACCGCGCGTATTCTCTGGACACACTCCCGCAGGAGTATCCGTCGCAGGGAACCGGTGATTACCGGTCGCCCGCGCTGGTGGTTGAGACGGAGAGCGGGAAGACGGGATGCGATCTGCGTTTCGACTCCTATGAAATCAGGGACGGAAAGTATGGCCTTCCGAAGCTTCCGGCGGTGTATGCAGACGCAGAGGCGGACGGGGCCCAGACACTGGTGGTGACGCTCCGTGACCCGGAGACAAAGCTGAGGGTCGAGCTTCTGTATGGGGTTCTGCCGGAGCTGAATATCATCACGAGGGCGGCTGTCCTATACAATGACTCGGATGAGAAGATTTATCTCAGCCGGGCGCTCTCGGCAAACCTGGATTTTGTCGGCGGGGACTATGATCTCATGACCTTCTATGGCAGACATGCCTTGGAGCGTACCCCGCAGAGGGTGCCGGTGTCCCACGGAGAGCAGGTTGTCATCAGCCGGCGGGGAACTTCCTCCCACCAGTACAATCCGCTTCTGATCCTGGCTGACCACGAGGCCGCCGAGACGGAAGGATCCTGCTACGCGATGGAACTGGTCTACAGCGGCGGTTTCATGGGGATGGCAGGGCTTGACCAGTTCGGACAGACGCGGATGCAGATCGGCCTGTCGGACCACATGTTCCGCTACCCGGTTGAAAGCGGGGCATCATTTACCGTACCGGAGGCCATTCTCAGCTTCAGCGGGGAAGGTCTGTCCGGCCTGTCAAGGCAGCTTCACGACTGCATCCGCAGCCATGTCGTGCGCGGATACTGGCGGGACCGGGTGCGTCCGGTGCTGCTCAACAGCTGGGAGGGCTGTTACCTGACCTTTGACGCGGAGAAGATTCTGAATCTGGCCCGGGAGGCGAAGGAGCTGAATCTGGACCTGTTCGTCCTGGATGACGGCTGGTTCGGGAAGCGCGATTCGGACAACAGCGGGCTTGGAGACTGGTTTGTCAATGAGCGGAAGATCGGGGATCTCCACCGGCTGGTGGGACAGATACATGACATGGGGCTTTTGTTCGGGATCTGGTTTGAGCCGGAGATGGTCAGCGAGGACAGTGATCTTTTCCGGGCGCACCCGGACTGGGCGCTTGCGATTCCCGGAAGGAAGCCGGTGCGGGCACGCAACCAGCTGGTGCTGGACTTCTCACGCAGAGAAGTGGTGGATGCCATCTATGACCAGGTCTGCCGGATCATCGACATGGGACCGGTCGACTATGTGAAGTGGGATTACAACCGTTCGATCGCGGAGGTTTACTCGCAGGCCGGCAGGGAGGCCGGCGCTGTTCTCTATGACTATATCCTCGGTCTGTATGATTTTCTGCAGCGGCTCTGCACCCGGTATCCGAAGCTGCTCATTGAGGGCTGCAGCGGCGGGGGCGGAAGGTTTGACGCCGGCATGCTGTACTACACGCCGCAGATCTGGTGCTCTGACAACACGGATCCGATCGACAGGCTCCGCATTCAGTACGGAACCTCCTTCGGGTATCCGGTCAGCTCGATGGGCGCCCATGTCTCGGTGTCGCCGAATGAGCAGGACGGCCGTGTCACGCCGCTCTATACCCGCACGGTGATCGCGATGAGCGGGACCTTCGGCTATGAGCTGGATCCGGCGAAAATGAGCGAGGCGGAGAAGGCGGAGGTCCGGAGAGATGTGGCAAGGCAGAAACGGTATGCGCCGCTCATTTCCAGCGGAGATTACTATCGTCTGACAGATCCGCTGAAGGGCGGCCCGGCGGCATGGGAGATTGTGTCAAAGGATGGAACGGAGGTTCTGGTCAGCATCGTCACACAGAACAATCATGGCAATATGACACAGGACTATGTCAGGCTTCAGGGACTGGACGAGGAGGCGCTCTACCTGCTGGATGACAACGGCGAGGACGCTGCGGAGGCGGCAGATCAGGCAGCGGGCAGTGCGCCAGGCGGGCAGAACGGCTCGATGCGCCTGAATACGGCCGGAAAGCGGGGAATCGTCTACGGAGGCGGAGCCCTCATGGAAGCAGGGCTGCCGGTACCACTCCATTTCGGAGAGTACCTGGCATATCAGTGGCACTTCACCAGACAGTGACGCGGCAGGAAGAAACAGGCAGAATGACAGGAGCGGGAATGCCAGAAGAGATCAGGATCAGGATTCCGGACAAGGTAGAAAAGGTTCTATCAGCCCTCCATCAGGCAGGGTTTGAGGCTTATGCGGTGGGCGGCTGCGTGCGGGACAGCATTCTCGGCAGGACGCCGGATGACTGGGATATCACAACAAATGCGCTCCCCGGGCAGGTGAAGCAGGTATTCCGGCGCACCATCGATACCGGGATCGAGCACGGGACGGTGACGGTGCGCTATGAGGGGGAGAGCTTCGAGGTCACAACCTACAGGCTGGACGGGAAATATGAGGATCACCGCCACCCGGACAACGTTTCCTACACCCGGAACCTGCGCGAAGACCTCATGCGCAGGGACTTCACGGTCAATGCGATGGCCTACAATGACCGGGACGGGCTGGTGGATCTGTTCGGCGGCCTGGCGGATCTGCGGGATCAGGTCGTGCGCTGTGTCGGAAGCCCCAGGGAGCGGTTCGATGAGGATGCGCTCCGGGTGCTGAGAGCCGTCCGCTTCTGCGCAAAGCTTGGATTCAGACTCGATCCGGCGACGAAGGAGGCTGCGACACAGATGGCCCCCTCGCTCTCGTTCATATCCGCGGAGCGGATCCGGACCGAGCTGGAGAAGCTGATCACTTCCCCGCATCCGGAGGAAATGAGGCTGGCCTATGAGTGCGGGATCACGGCGGTCGTGCTGCCGGAGTTCGACGCGGAGATGGCGGCGGTCCAGAATAACCACCATCATCGCCTGACGGTCGGCGAGCATACGATCCGGACGATGATGGCGGCACCGCCGGACCGGACGCTGCGCTGGACGATGCTCCTTCACGACTGCGGGAAGCCGTCGGTTCAGCGGCTCGATGAGAAGGGCGTCTACCACTACCATGGCCATGCGGCGCCGGGGGCGGAGATCGCGGAGAAGGTGCTCCGCCGCCTGAAGTTTGACAAGGCGTCCATGCGGGATATTGTCCATCTGGTCCGGAACCACTCCCTCTATCCGGCGCTCTCCGAGGAGGGTGTGAGGAGGGCTGTTGTTCAGCTGACGCCGCGGCTGTTTCCAGTTTTCCTTCAGGTGAAGCGGTCCGATATCAGGGGGCAGAACCCGGAGGTGCAGGCGGACAAGCTGGACTATATGGACAAGGTGGAGGAGATCTACCACAGGGTTGTGGACCGGGGCGACTGCCTGAGTCTGAGGGAGCTTGCGCTGACCGGCAATGACCTGATCGGGATGGGATTTCAGAGAGGCGCACAGATCGGAGAGATCCTCGGGAAGCTGTTCGATGAGGTGCTGCAGGATCCGTCGCTCAACACGCGGGCGTATCTGATGGAACGTGCAAAGCTGCTGGTGCTGTGAGTGTGCCGGGGCAGACGGACTGCCCGGTGCCCATTGGTATGCTGCCGGCGTCCTGCTGACTGGAAGCGGCATGGGCTGCCTGAAGGCGGCCGGGATTCTTGCAGGACGGGTGGTTTTTGACTATACTAGGCCAGTGTCTGAGAGAGTGGCCGGGACTTGCCGCCGGTAGGGGCGGGTCCATCACAGGAAAGGATTTATTTATGAAATTTATTCAGACCCCGGTAAAGGGGATGCAGGATTTTCTTCCTTCTGATATGCAGCTTCGTCAGCATGTGCTGTCAACGATTCGCAGAACATATGCGCAGTTCGGATTCAATGAGATCGAGACGCCCATGATGGAGCACATCGAGAACCTGACGGGCAAAAACGGCGGGGAGAACGAGAAGCTGATCTTCAAGGTTCTGAAGCGCGGGGCGGAGCTTCAGCGTGCGCTTGGGAAAATCCGGGCGGGCGGAGAGGCCGGCACAGATGCGAATGAGGATGGGACAGTGCTTGCGGACTCTGCGCTGCGGTATGACCTGACCGTTCCGCTCAGCCGCTACTATTCCTGCCACAAGAACGATCTGCCGACTCCTTTCAAGGCGCTTCAGATCGGCAACGTGTTCCGCGCAGACCGGCCGCAGAAAGGCAGGTTCCGCCAGTTCACTCAGTGCGATATCGACATCATTGGAGACAGCTCCGGCATGGCGGAGATCGAACTCATCGCCGCGACAAGCAAGGCCCTGACGCGCATTTTCTCGGAAGTGAATGTTCACGGGTTTACCGTCCACATCAACGACCGCAGAATCCTGAAGGCGATGGCGGAGAACGCCGGATTCCCGGCGGATTCTTGTGACGAGGTCTTCATCATCCTTGACAAGATGGACAAGATCGGAAAGGATGGCGTGAAGGAGGAGCTGCTGAAGGAGGGCTTCGACGCGGCGGCGACGGACCGTTACATCGGGTATTTCGATGAGCTGGACAAGGTGATCGGACAGACCGACGGCAAGGAGCAGGCGGCTCTGATCGCGGATTTCATCGCGAAAACCTGCGGCGACAAGATCGAGGAGGGCGTCGGAAGCAGCCTCTCGTCCATCATGGAGGCGGCAGGCGGGATGATCGACAGCGACATCACGCTGAAGTTTGATCCGACACTGGTCCGCGGGATGGGATACTACACGGGAACCATTTTCGAGATCACAATCGACAATTATTCCTTCTCCATCGCGGGGGGCGGCCGCTACGACAAGATGGTCGGCAAGTTTTCAGGACAGGATGCGCCGGCCTGCGGATTCTCGATTGGCTTCGAGCGCATCTATACGATTCTGAAGGATCTGAATTGGAAGAGCACGGATGAGGCGGAAAAGAAGGCCTACCTGGTCGATTTGAAGAGCGCCGCGTCGAGGGTACCGGAGGTGTTCGCGAAGGCGACTGCGGAGCGCGGAAAGGGACTGACGGTTACGGTCGAGCCGCTGAAGAAGAACGCAAAGTTTCAGATTGACACCCTTGAGAAGGCAGGCTACACGGCCGTCACGAAGGTTTACGCAGACACGGAGCTCTGAGGGAGCTGTGAGCCATGCGTGAAGCCGCCCGTGCATAAGCAGGACGGCCTCGGGGCGGGTTTGCGGCATGCCCGTGCGGAATCTGAAGGCCTGCCGCCGCGGGGGACGGCAGACCGCTAGCCTTGACAAACATCTGGCTGGGTTATATAAGTATTAGAGATTCCCGCCGGAACAAGGGTGGGGAAGCAATGTGATCATCAATTTAGAAAAAAGGAGTACCACATTATGAATAAGCAGGAATTGGTCGCTGCAATCGCTGAGAAGGCTGAGCTGGAGAAGGACGATGCCAAGAAGGCTCTGAATGCGTTCATCGAGGTTGTCGGGGATGAGCTGAAGAAGGGCGAGAAGATTCAGATCATCGGTTTCGGAACCTTCGAGGTGTCCGAGAGAGCTGCAAGAGAGGGCCGCAATCCGCAGACCGGCGAGACGATGGAGATCAAGGCTTCCAGAAATCCGAAGTTCAAGGCAGGAAAGGCACTGAAGGACAGCCTGAACTGACGGCGGGATGTCTTACAGAATATAGACGAGACAGAGGACCCTGACTTGCTCAGAGTCCTCTTTTTGTCAGGGAGGCCGCACATCATCAAGTGTGGAGCACAAGATGACGGCGGCCTTTCACGAGCTGACAGGAAAACAGGATGAACGAGGCCGGCAGGAGCCGGCTGGTGGAAAGAGGGGGATCAGGCTGGACGGGCGCCAGTCTGTCAGGAGGATGAGCGATGAGGCTTGACAAGTATCTGAAGGTGAGCAGGCTGGTGAAGCGCAGGACGGTAGCCAACGAGGCCTGTGACGCAGGCCGGGTGATGATCAACGGGAAAACGGCGAAGGCATCCGCGGAGGTGAAGGTCGGGGACGTGATCGAGATTGGCTTCGGAAACCGGAGCGTGAAGGCGGAGGTCCTGGCTGTGCAGGATGCTGTCCGGAAGGAGGATGCACAGGAGCTGTTCCGGTATCTGTGAGCAGCCTGTGAGCAGCATGGCCGTCATCGGGAAGATTTGGTGTTGAAACATCGGCCATTTCAGGCTATGATAAAGCTATTATTTAGCTGATGCGCCTGATGCGCATAGGGGAAGAATCGGGTTTGCCAGGTCCTGTCTGGGGAGGCGGGAGAGGCGGATTGATAAGGGGATGAGGACAGATGTCGAGAGGGAAGACACGTGCCGGGGCGAAAAAGAACCGGAGCGGCATGGTACTGATTATCGTAGTGGTTTCAATTCTGCTGGTCGTGCTGCTGTCCCGCTGTGTTGTGCTGAAGCAGCGGAATGCCGCCTATGCGGATGAGATTGCATCTCTTGAGGAGCAGTACACGGAGGAAGAGGGCAGGAGCAAACAGATCGAGTCTTACAAGGAGTATACGAAGACCGATTCGTTCGTGGAGAAGACTGCCAGAGAAAAGTTTGGACTGGTTTACCCGGATGAGACGATCTTCCGGGAGGAAAAGTAAGGAAACCTGTGTCTGAAGGGCGCACTGCGGGCGGGAGCCGGCGGCGCGCCCTTTTTTGAAGGCGGCCGTTCATCATCGGTGCCATCGAGTGCGGAGCATGAGATGACGGCGGAGGGGAAGGACAGCATGACGGATGCATTTCGGTTTGAACAGAAAATCCGGAAGATGATGAAGCGCTGCAGCATGGTCAGCCCGGGGCAGCGGATTCTTGCGGCGGTTTCAGGCGGTGCGGACTCAGTCTGTCTGCTTGCGGTTCTTCATGCACTTGCGCCGGAGTTTTCCTTCAGCCTTGAAGCGGTTCATGTCGAGCACGGAATCCGCGGGGAGGAGAGCCTGCAGGACTGCGCATATGTGGAGCGGCTGTGCGGGGATATGGGGGTCAGGCTCACCGTGCGGCATATCCGAGTGCCGGAGCTTGCACAGCAAAGCGGACGGACAGAGGAAGAGGAGGCGCGGATTCAGCGCTACAGGATTTTTGAGGAAACAGCGGAGCAGTGCGGGGCTCAGCGGGTGGCGGTTGCTCATCATCTGGGAGACCAGGCGGAGACGGTGCTCTGGAATCTGATCCGGGGCAGCGGCCTGAGGGGGCTGCGGGGGATTCTGCCGGTTCGCCCGCTCCGGGACGGGAAGGCCGCGTCGCCTCTGGTGGTGAGGCCGCTCCTGGAAACATCCAGGGAGGAGATTGAGCAGTATCTGAAGGCGCGCGGGCTGTCATATCGGACGGATCGGACGAATCTGGACAAAACGGTCACGCGAAACAAAATCCGTCATGACATCCTGCCGGACATGATAACGTTGAATGCGCAGGCGCCGCTCCATATCGCGCAGGCGGCGGAGGAAGCGGCGGAGGCGGAGGCGTACCTGGAGCGGGTGACGGCACGGGCGGCGGAAAGGTGTATTTTCCGTCAGGCGGACAGGCAGACGGTTCTCCTGCTGGCGTCCTGGCAGAAGGAGGAGCCCTACGTCCGGCGCAGGCTGCTGAGGGAATGTATCCGCCGTGCATCAGAGCATGGAAGCCTGAAGGACATCGGGGCCGTCCATGTGGAGGCATTGATGGGGCTTGCCAGCGGCGGAGGAGAAAAATCGGTCAGCCTTCCCGGAGGACTGACGGCTGTCCGGGCGTATGGGCAGATCCATTTTCTGTCAGGAACGGAAGCAGTTTCAGGGGCCGGGCTGCCGGCATCCGGCGCCCTGTACGCACAGGAGGACTCACCGGGAGAAAGATGCGTGGAGGTCCCGTTTCAGGGCAGGCAGACGGTCCGCTACGGCGGGTACAGCTTTTTGCTTGAGTGCGGCCGCGCGGGGAAAGGCGAGGTCTGTATCCCGAAGAAGCGGTTCACGAAATGGATTGCGTATGCTACAATAGCCCAAAAAGAGTCGCAGAAGCTCTGTTTCCGCACGAGAAGGCCGGGGGATGTGCTGGTTGTCCGGCAGGATGGAAGCAGAAAGAAGCTGTCCGATTATCTGATAGATGAGAAGATTCCGGCATCGCTGCGGGACCGGGTTGTGCTCCTTGCGATCGGGAGTGAGGTGCTGTGGGTGGCCGGGATGCGGATCAGTGAAGGGGCGAAGGTGACGCCGGGCAGCGCATATGTGAAGGTGTCATGCAGCATTTTGGAAGGCCAGGAGGTAGAAGATGAAAGAGAATGTCAGTGTACTGATTCCTGAGGACAAGGTCGAGGAGCGTATATCGCAGCTGGCGGAGGAAATCAGCCGCGATTATGCAGGAAAGACGGTTCATCTGATCGGCATCCTGAAGGGATCGGTCTTCTTCGTATGCGAGCTGGCGAAGAGACTGACAATTCCGGTCACGATGGATTTCATGTCGGTTTCCAGCTACGGATCGGGGACAAGGTCAACGGGTGTCGTCAAACTGATCAAGGATCTGGATGATTCGATCATGGACAGAGACGTACTCGTTGTGGAGGACATCATTGATTCCGGGCACACGCTGAGCTATCTGCTGAAAAATCTTCAGAGCAGGAAGCCGGCTTCCATAAAGCTCTGCACGCTGCTGGACAAGCCGGACAGACGGGAATGCGAGGTCTATGTCGACTACCAGGGCTTCCAGATTCCGGACGAGTTCGTCATCGGATACGGGCTGGACTATGACCAGAGATACCGCAATCTACCGTATATCGGTGTCATGCACCTTGAGGAAGACTGAAAGGCCGGAAGCATCTGCCGCCTGCCGTGAGGGCAGTGATGCATCTGAAGAGAGCACCCGTCTGAAAGGACGGATATCGGAGACAAAAAGGAGCTACAGGACTTGAACAGGAATACGAGAAACGCCGGGATCGGTATCTACATACTGGTTGGAATGATGCTGATCTTTCTGATCTTTGCCTTCCGTGACCGTTTCAATGGACGGAGCGATATTACGGAGCAGCAGCTCTCCCAGATGCTGGAGGACGGGGAGGTCTCCCATGTGGAGATCGTACAGAACGAGGAGGTGCCGACGGGTTCGCTTCTTGTGACGACGACAAAGAATGAAGTCCGCTCTGTGAATGTGACGGACGTCAATGCCGCAAAGGCCAGGCTCGAGAAGTATGATATCTCCATCACGACGGACGATGTGTCCCGCCGGGGAACTGTCTTTTCCTATATCTATCCGATTGGGATGATGGCCATCATGCTGGTCTTCTTCCTGATGATGCTCAGCCGCCAGAACGGAGGCGCCGGCACGACGATGACCAACTTCGGGAAAAGCCGTGCAAGGATCTTCATGCCGGACGCAAAGAAGGCGACATTTGCCGATGTAGCCGGGCTGGAGGAGGAAAAGGAAGATCTGGGAGAGATCGTGGAGTTCCTCCGGGAACCGCAGAAGTTCCTGAAACTCGGCGCGAGGATTCCCAAGGGCGTCCTGCTTGTCGGCCCTCCGGGGACCGGCAAGACGCTTCTGGCAAGAGCCGTGGCAGGAGAGGCGGGGGTTCCCTTCTTCTCCATTTCCGGGTCGGACTTTGTGGAGATGTTTGTCGGTGTCGGCGCATCCCGCGTCCGGGATCTGTTTACGGAAGCAAAGAAAAATCAGCCCTGCATCGTCTTCATCGACGAGATCGATGCAGTCGGACGCCGCAGGGGAACCGGCATGGGCGGCGGGCATGATGAGCGGGAGCAGACGCTCAACCAGCTGCTTGTGGAGATGGACGGATTCTCTGCCAATGAGGGGATCATCGTCATGGCAGCGACAAACCGGGTGGATATCCTGGATCCGGCGCTGCTGCGCGCGGGCCGCTTTGACCGCCAGGTGACGGTCGGAAGACCGGATGTGCGCGGCAGGGAGGAGATTCTGCGGGTTCATGCGAAGGACAAGCCGCTGGCGGACAATGTGGATCTGAAGACGGTCGCCCGCACAACGGTCGGCTTTACGGGAGCGGATCTCGAGAACCTGATGAACGAGTCCGCCATCCTGGCTGCGAAGGATGACCGGATGTACATTTCCCAGAAGGATATCAACCAGGCTTTTATCCGAATCGGCATCGGAGCGGAGAAGCACAGCAGGGTGATGTCCGAGGAGGACAGGCGGATCACGGCCTATCACGAATCCGGACACGCGATTCTGTTCCATGTGCTTCCGGGAGTCGGACCGGTGCATACGGTTTCGATCATTCCGACCGGGAGAGGTGCCGCCGGATATACGATGCCGCTTCCTGAGAAGGACGAGATGTACGAGACAAAGGGGCGGATGTTCCAGGAGATCGTGGTCAGTCTCGGAGGACGCGCGGCGGAGGAACTGGTCATCGGTGACGTGACGACAGGTGCGTCGGAGGATATCCGTCAGGCAACGCAGACTGCCCGTGCGATGGTTACAAAGTACGGTTTCTCGGAGAAGCTGGGACTGATCAACTACGAGCAGGAGGACAATGAGATCTTTATCGGAAGAGATCTTGGACATACCAGAGAGTACAGCGAGCGGATCGCCTCTCTGATCGATGAGGAAGTCCAGAAGCTGATTGACGCTGCCTATGAAAAGGCAAAGGAAATCATCTCCGGGCACAGGGACGTGCTGGACCGTTCCGCGGCGCTGCTGATGGAGAAGGAGAAGCTGAGCAGAGAAGAGTTCGAAGCACTCTTCGACTGACTTGGTGCAGTGTGCGGGCGGAAGGCGGAATTGAGGAGAAACAGGATCTGGGAAGAGGGCGGTGCCGGGTGCGCTGCCCTCTCTTGGGCGTGACGGAGCGGAAACGTTACCAGAGCGGACAGCGATCGACGATTAGGCGGCTGCCTGAGGCTGCCGGGAAGAGACAACAGCGTGACGGGAAAAACATACAGTGAGTCTTTGAAGTGTGCGAAATATGTGATGAACATGCTGCCTGTGCTGAACACAGACGCATTGTTTTCAGACCTGTCGGAGAATTACGTCACTCCGATGGAGCCGGATGCCGGCGATGAGGTGACGGTCAGAGTCCGGACGGCCAGGGCGAATGTCGACGAGGTCTGGCTTGTCAGCGGCGGAAAAAAATTGCGCATGCATCTGGAGAAAACAAAGGGGGAATTTGATTATTATAAAACCACTTTTGTAATGCCGGACCAGATGCTTCTGTACTATTTTGAGATCTGGAGCGGAAGGACGATGAGCTGTCTGCTGCGCTCCGGCGTGGCGGAAGCGCCGGACGAGCATTTCTTCTTCAGGGTCTGTCCGAATTTTCATACGCCTGCCTGGGCGAAGGGGGCGGTGATGTACCAGATTTTCACAGACAGGTTCTGCAACGGAAGTCCGGCAAACGACCCGCTTACGGACGAATACCGGTACATCGGACAGAATATCCGCCATGTGGATGACTGGAACAGACGTCCGGAGAGCATGGATGTCCGAAATTTCTATGGCGGCGATCTTGAAGGGGTGCGTCAGAAACTGGATTATCTGCAGAGTCTGGGGGTAGAGGTTCTCTATTTCAACCCGCTGTTTGTCTCACCCTCCAATCACAAGTATGATACACAGGATTACGAGCACATCGATCCGCATTTTACCGGGTTTGTGAAGGACGAAGGAGCGCTTCTGACCGACGGACGCACGGAGAACCGGGATGCGGAGCGCTATATCTGCCGGACGACAAGGAAAGAAAACCTGGAGGCGGCGGATGCGTACTTTGCGGATTTTGTACGCGAGGTACATGCCAGAGGCATGAAGGTCATCCTGGACGGTGTGTTCAACCACTGCGGATCCTTCAACCGCTGGCTTGACCGGGAACAGATCTATGAGCATTCCGGCGAATGGGAGAAGGGGGCTTACATCAGCGCAGACAGCCCGTACCGGCGGTACTTTCATTTTCAGAATGAGAATGCCTGGCCGTACAATGCCACATACGAGGGCTGGTGGAACCATGACACGCTTCCGAAGCTGAACTACGATGAGTCGCCGGAGCTGGTGGATGCGATTTTAAGGATTGCGGCGAAATGGGTCTCCCCGCCTTACTGCGCGGATGGATGGCGCCTTGATGTGGCCGCGGATCTCGGACATTCCGTGGAGTACAACCACCACTTCTGGAGGATGTTCCGGCAGGCTGTGCGGAAGGCCAATCCGGATGCGCTGATTCTGGCGGAGCACTATGGCTCTGCGTGGGACTGGCTGCTCGGGGATCAGTGGGACAGCATCATGAACTATGACGCGTTCATGGAACCGGTGAGCTGGTTCTTCACCGGGATGGAGAAGCACTCGGACGAATACCTGCCCGACCAGGTCGGCAATGCCGACAGCTTTTTCGGGGCGATGCGGTACCACACCTCCAATATGATGGAGCCTTCGCTGCTCACGGCGATGAACGAGCTCTCCAACCACGACCATTCCCGTTTTCTGACCCGGACGAACCACAAGGTCGGGAGGGTCGGCAGCTTCAACTATGATGCCGCCTCTGACGGCGTCAGCTGCGGCGTGATGCGGCAGGCGGTCCTTTGTCAGATGACCTGGCCCGGGGCGCCGACGATCTACTATGGAGATGAGGCCGGCGTCTGCGGCTTCACAGACCCGGACAACCGGAGAACGTATCCATGGGGAAATGAAAATCAGGAGATGATCGCCTACACAAGAGATGTCATTGCGATGAGGAGGGCGCATCCGGTACTGCGGACAGGGTCGCTGTGCTATCTGCACGGGGAGCGGAACTGCATCGCCTACGCCCGGTTTGACAGCCGCGAGACGGTGATCGTGATCTTCTCGATTCACCCGGAGAATATGATTGTGTCGCTTCCCGTCTGGCAGGCGGAGACGGCGATGGAGTGCAGCGTCAGGCGTGTATTTCAGACAGACGAGGAGGGCTACAGCCTCGAGGAGAAGGAGCTGGAGGTCAGCAGAGGAAGACTATCTCTGACCCTGGCACCGATGAGCGCGGAGGTGTTTGTTTATGAGAACCATGAAGGGTCTTACCATTGAACGGATTGAACAGGTCACGGGCGGTGTTCTCCATATGTCTGTCCTGACAAAGGCGGGCATCTTTGCAAACTTTGAGCGGGAAACGCTGTGGAAGGGAAGCCCGCGTGCCCGCTGGGGGTTCGGAGCGATGCTTCAGCGGGAGGTGTCGGATATCGTGACGGACAGCCGGAAGGCAGGGCCGGGCTCGCTCTTCGGGGCCATCCAGGGCGAACGGGTGGATGGACACAGGTTCATCGCGCAGGTCTTTGACCAGGGGGCGATCTGTGTGCTCTCCGAGCGTGATCTGACGAAGGAGGAGCTGATTTCCGACGCGGCGGTCCAGGCTGCCCAGACTGCGGAAACCGGTGTCTCGCAGATGTCGGAATGGAAGGAGAATCCGAAGGAAGCCAGGCGGGAACGGTTTGTGCAGTCGATCCAGGGAAGTCCGGAAGAGGAAACCGGTCTGCTGCATGTCGTAGTGGGGAACACGCCAGCGGGAGCGGGGACATCAGCTTCGGCGTCTGCCGGAGCAGGGAATCCGTCCGCAGCGATTGCGGGAGTGGAAAAGACAGCTGCGGCACCTGCTGGAGCAGGAAATCCTGCTGCAGCGTCCGGGGAGGGCCTGCCGGCAGGACTGGACAGCGCCGCAGGCGGCCTTGGCATCGCGCCGGACGGGACAATTCCGAGATTCTGGATCGAGGTGACGGACACGCAGGAAGCGCTCCGGAAGATTGCGGAAGAGTATCTGAAAATCCTGGGCACGCCGGTCGTGGGGATCACCGGGTCGGTCGGCAAGACAAGCACCAAGGAAATGATTGCCTCTGTGCTTCAGACGCATTACAGGACATTGAAGACGGAGGGCAACTTCAACAATGGTCTGGGGCTTCCGCTCACCGTCTTCCATCTTCGGGAGGAGCATGAAATCGCCGTGCTGGAGATGGGCGTCAGTCATTTCGGGGACATGGACCAGCTGGCTCAGATCGCCCGGCCGGACACGATGGTGATCACGAATATCGGAACCTGTCATCTGGAGTTTCTGAGGGACCGGGACGGCATCATGCGGGCAAAGACCGAAGTGTTCCGGTACATGAAGCCGTCAGGACATGTCATCCTGAATGGAAATGATGACAAGCTGCGCACCATCCAGGAAGTAAACGGGAGTAAGCCGTTTTGGTTTGGAGTCTCTTCCGACACAGAAGGGGCCGGGGACCTGTGTGTCGGGGAGAAGATGGACTATCCGGGAAATCTTCCGGCATCCGGCCTTGTCTGCGCGGCCGATATCAGACCGCTTGGCTTCGAGGGGACACACTGCACGATCCGGACACCGAAGGGCAGCTTCGAGGTGAAGGTCCCTGTTCCGGGACTTCACAATGTCTCGAATGCTGCTGCTGCCGCAGCGGTCGGCCTGGTCTGCGGTCTGTCCCTTGAGGAGATCCGGAAAGGAATCGAGTCGGCGGAGACGATCTCCGGCAGGTTCCGCATCCTGAAGACGGAAGACAGCACCGTGATCGATGACTGCTACAACGCCAATCCGGTGTCGATGAAATCCTCCCTTTCGGTCCTCGCAGGCGGGAAGCCGGAGAAGGGCCGCCGCGTCGCCATTCTTGGCGATATGGGGGAGCTGGGGGAGGATGAAGCCGCCCTCCACGAAGAGGTCGGCGCGTATGCGGCCGGCTGCTGTGACCGCCTGATCGCGGTCGGAGCGCTCTCACGCGGGCTCTATGAGGAGGCGCTTAAGAAAAAGCCGGCGCTTTCGGCCGTCTGGTACCCGGATGTGGACAGTTTCCTTGAAAAGAAGGATGAGGAAGTGAAGAAGGGCGATGTGGTGCTTGTGAAGGCCAGCCACTTTATGGGATTCTCCAGAATTGTGGAGGCACTGGCAAAGTCCGCCAGGGGCTGAATCTCTGAAAGGGGCTGAATCTCTGAAAGGGGCCGTCTCCTGACGGGCCGTCTGACCATCGGAGAGGCCGGCGGACATCGTCTGGGGCTTGAAAGGAAGAAGAGGAGACATACTTGTATATCGTGGCAGGGCTCGGCAATCCGGGCGGAAAATATGAACATACCCGTCACAACTGCGGGTTCGAGGTGATTGACATCCTGGCGGAGCGGTACCGGATCGAGGTCGGCGACAGAAAATTCAAGGCGCTCTGCGGCAATGGGCTCATCGAGGGTCAGAAGGTGCTCCTGATGAAGCCGCAGACCTTCATGAACCTCTCTGGAGAGGCCGTGCAGCAGGCGGTGGCTTTTTACAAGGCGGATCCGGCCAGCCAGCTGATTGTGCTGTACGATGACATCAGCCTTGAGCCGGGCACCATCCGGATCCGGGAGAAGGGATCGGCCGGCGGGCACAACGGCATCAAGAACATCATCCAGATGCTGGGAGATGATCATTTTCTGCGGATCAAGATCGGCACAGGCGGCAAGCCGGAGGGCTGGGATCTGGCGGACTATGTGCTGGGACGCTTTCCTTCCTCCGTTCAGGTGACGATGACAGAGGCCTTCGAGCGCGCATCGCGCGCGGCGGCGGCGCTGATGACGGAGCCTGCGGAGAGGGTGATGAGCGAGTATAACCGGAAGGTTTCGATATGATGAAGGCACTTTACGCCCCGATGCTGGAGCTGGAGCAGTTCCGGCGGCTTCGGGACGATCTGAAAAAAACAGCCGGCATGCATCTGGTTTCCGGCTGCATTGATTCCCAGAAGACCCATCTGATCGCATGTCTGTCGCAGGACTATCCGGTCTCGATGATCATCGCATCCAATGATCTGCGGGCGAGGGAGATCTACGAGAATTACCAGCTGTTCAGCAGCCATGTTCTGCTGTACCCGGCAAGGGATGTCCTGTTTTTCCAGGCGGATGTTCAGAGTATGCAGCTGACAACGGAGAGAGTCAGGGTCATGAAGGCCCTGGCTTCTTCGTCGTCTGAGGATTCCGGGGGAAACGGACTCACGGTGATCGTCACGCTTCCGGCGCTGATGAGCCACTGCATGCCGGCGGAGCGCTGGGTGGATGCGATCCGGTCCTTCAGCGAGGGAGACGAGATCAGCCTGACAGAGGAGCAGCAGGAGCTGTCAAGAATCGGCTATGAAAAATGCGAGGAGGTGCAGCAGCCCGGACAGTATGCGGTCAGGGGCGGCATTCTTGATATCTATCCGCTGACGGAGGAGAATCCTGTCCGGATCGAGCTGTGGGGAGATGAGATCGACTCAATCCGAAGCTTCGACGCGCAGTCGCAGCGGACGATCGACAACATTGCCTCTGTCTATGTGTATCCGGCGGCCGAGTTCGTGACGACGGACGAGATTACCCGTGAGGGCCTTCTGCGGCTTTCAAAGGAGACGGCAAAGGTTTCAAAGAAGTTCCGTGACCGGCACATGAGCGAGGAGGCCTTCCGGGTGTCCGAAATCCTGAACGTGGCGAAGGAACGCCTCGAGGACTTCGGCGACACGACGGTCATGGAAGGGTTCTGCGATTACTTTTATCCGGATGCTGTGTCGCTGCTTGATTATTTCCCCGCAAACACGCCGGTCTTCATCGATGAGCCGGCGAAGGCGGAGGAGAGCGCGAAGGAGACGGAGGCGGAATTTCAGGACAGCATCACGCACCGGATGGAAAAAGGGTATGCGGTGCCGGGGCAGGCAGACATTCTGTTTACGCCCAAGCAGATCATCAGCCGCCTCTCTGAGCGCCATCTGTGCGGACTCAGCATCACGACAGGTGGGAAAAATGGATTTCCGGATGGTGAAAAATATGATATTTCCGCCGCCGGGACCGGAAGCTACAACAGCGATTTTTCGATGCTGATCAAGGATCTGGAGCATTATCGCAAAAACCGCTGGCGGGTTGTGCTGCTGTCGGCTTCCAGAACGAGGGGAAAGCGCCTGGCACAGGACATCACCGGGCGGGACATTCCGGCATTCTATTCGGAGGACACAGACAGGGAGCTGAAGGGCGGTGAGATCATGATCACCGCGGGGGCCTCCCACCGGGGATATGAGTACCCGATGCTGAAATTCGCCGTCCTGTCCGAGAGCGATATCTTCGGGACTCAGAACCGCAAGCCGGCGCGGAAAAAGAAGTATCAGGGAAAGACCATCGCGTCGTTCACGGATCTTCATCCGGGCGACTATGTGGTCCATGAGAACCATGGCATCGGCGTCTATCGGGGTGTCGAGAAGGTTACGGTGGACGGCGTCCAGAAGGATTACATGAAGATCGAGTACGCCGGCGGGTCGAACCTCTATGTCCTGGCGACGCAGCTCGACATGATCCAGAAGTATGCGGATGCGGACAGCAAGGCGCCGAAGATCTCAAAGCTTGGCGGGACGGAGTGGACCCGGACCAAGGGACGTGTGAAGGCAGCGGTCGAGGAGGTCGCGCAGGAGCTGGTCGACCTGTACGCGGTCCGACAGAATCAGAAGGGCCATTCATTTCCGCCGGACAACGAATGGCAGCATGAATTCGAGGAGCTGTTTCCATATGAGGAGACGCAGGATCAGCTGCAGGCGATTGCGGACACCAAGAAAGACATGGAGTCGGACAAGATCATGGATCGGCTTGTCTGCGGGGACGTCGGTTACGGCAAGACGGAGATTGCGATCCGTGCCGCATTCAAAGCCGTGCAGGATGGAAAACAGGTTGCCTACCTGGTGCCGACAACCATCCTGGCGCAGCAGCACTACAATACCTTCACGCAGCGCATGAAGGATTATCCGGTCAATGTCGGGCTTCTCTGCCGCTTCCGCTCGAAGTCTGAGCAGGCGCAGACAATCCGGGATCTGAAGGAGGGCGTGTGCGACATTGTCATCGGGACGCACCGGCTTCTGTCGAAGGATGTGCAGTTTCACAGCCTTGGTCTCCTCGTCATCGACGAGGAGCAGCGCTTCGGCGTGACGCACAAAGAGAAGATCAAGGAAATGAAAAAGAATGTCGATGTCCTGACGCTGACGGCGACGCCGATCCCGCGTACGCTGCACATGAGTCTGGTCGGCATCCGCGACATGAGCGTGCTGGAGGAAGCGCCGCAGGACAGACTGCCGGTTCAGACATTTGTCATGGAGTACAGCGAGGAGACCATCCGCGAGGCAATCTCAAGGGAAATGGCGCGCGGGGGACAGGTTTACCTGGTTTACAATCATGTATCGACAATATCCGATATGGCGAAACGCGTGCAGGATATGGTGCCGTCGGCGCGTGTCTCCTACGCGCACGGGCGCATGAACGCGGAGCAGATCGAGGACATCATGTATGACTTCGTGAACGGGGATGTGGATGTGCTGGTCACGACGACCATCATCGAGACCGGACTCGACATCGCGAATGTCAACACGATCATCATCTGCGACGCGGACCGCATGGGGCTTTCGCAGCTTTATCAGCTGCGCGGAAGAGTCGGGCGGTCGAACCGGACGGCCTATGCGTTCCTGATGTACCGCAGGAACAAGCTTCTGAAGGAAACGGCTGAAAAGCGGCTCTCGGCTATCCGGGAGTACACAGAGCTGGGATCCGGCTTCCGCATCGCGATGCGGGATCTGGAGATCCGGGGCGCCGGCAACATGCTCGGCAAGGCGCAGAGCGGACACATGGCGGAGGTCGGGTACGACCTCTACTGCAAGCTGCTGAACGAGTCGGTCATGGCGCTGAAGGGAGAGAATACCGAATCGACAGAATTCGATACATCCATTGACCTCGACGTCGATGCCTTCATTCCGCCCGCCTATGTGCCGAACGAGGTGCAGAAGCTGAACCTCTACAAGCGGATCGCCTCGATCAGCACACAGGATGAATATGAGGACATGCTGGACGAGCTGATGGACCGGTTCGGAGAGCCTCCGAAAAGTGTCCAGAGCCTTCTGGCAATTGCCCTGCTCAAGGCGCGGGCACACGCGCTGGGCATCACGGAGCTGACGCAGAAGGATGATGAGATCCATCTGGTCTTCTATGAGAAGGCGAAGATCAGTCCGGACAAGGTCGGCGGCTTTCTGAAAAACAGCCGGGGACGGTTCCGCTTTGTGGTTGGCAAAAAACCGTATTTCGCCTGCCAGCTGGCAAAGAAAAACGGGAAGCGGGAGGATGTCCTTCAGGCTGCAGGCCGGATGCTGACGGAAGTGAAGGACGGGATGCTCGACCTGCCGCTGTGACCGGGGAGACAGCCGCGCCTCCTCCTTCGAAACGGTTGCAGACCGAATATGGATTCGGTATAATTAACAGGTTCTTATCAAAGTTTAAATACCACCGGCTGATGAGGGTGGAGGACCCCGGGGAAAGGGAAGCCTCCATGTGTATGGGATGTGTTTTCCGCCGGCGGGATAGAGATCTGGAGGATTCAGAGCCATGGAAAAATTGGGGAAAAAGGGACTGGCGCTTCTGCTCTGTGCCGGTCTGGGTGCATCGATGCTGACCGGCTGCGGGAAGAAGGCAGAGGCAGCCGCGATGTTCACATATAACGGGGAAGCGGTCGACAACAACGTTGCCACCTTCCTGTTCAGACTGCAGGAAGCTTCATTTGATACCTCATACGGCAACATGTTTGCCCAGTATTACGGAAGCGCGAATGTCTGGGACATGGATCTGACCGGCCAGGGCTCGACCTACGGGGAAACCTTCAAGGATGAGTTCAAGAAGACCATGGAACGGCTTCTGGTGGCGCAGGATCACGCGGCGGATTACAAGATCACGCTGAGCGATGCGGAAGAGAAGAGCATCGCGGACGCGGCGGACAAGTTCATCGCCGCAAACAGCGAAAAGACGCTGGAGGATATGTCTGCGACAAGGGACGTCGTGATCAAGGCGCTTGAGATGAAGACGATCCAGAAGAAGGTCGAGGACGAGGTCGGCAAGACAGCCGATACGGAGGTGAGCGACGAGGAAGCCGCACAGAGGAAGGTTTCCTACATCAGTTACACACCGACGACGGAGACTGAGAGCGAATCGGAGGGACTTTCCGAGGCCGGGACAGAGGCGGATGTCCAGAATACAACCGAGGCGGATTCCGCCGTCACGCCGACCGCATCCGAGGCAGAGACGGCAGTCGAGACGGAGAAGTCCGAGAAGACGAAGTCAGCGGCATCTGAGACGGAGGCGAAGGCTGCGGAGGCTTCGACAGAAGCAGGAGCAACCGAGGCGCTGACAGAGAGCGAGACGGAGACCGAGAGCCCCGAGATGCAGGCAGCCCGCAGGAAGTACAAGGCGATGGCCGAGGAGGAGCTGGAGAAGATCAAAAAATCCGGCAGGGAGTTCTCCGAGTATGTGGATGAGATCTCCAAGGAGAAGACTGCAGGTGTCACGGCTTCCTCGATGACGTTCGGAAAGGATGATTCCTATCCGGCGTCCGAGATCATCAAGGCAACGAACGATCTGGAGGACAATACGCTGGTCGATCATCTTGTCGAGGCGAACAACAGCTACTACATCCTCTATGTAAACGAGAAGCTCGACAAGGACGCGACCGAGGCAAAGAAGAAGCAGATCATCGAAGAGCGCAGGCAGAAAGCGGTGGATGATCAGTATACGGAGTGGGAGAAGGACGTGAAGTTTGAGACGGACAGTGATGCGTTCGGAAAGCTGACCTTCGACCGCGCGTACACGGCTCCGGCTTCGGCGGAAACAGAGGCAGCTGCTGCGGGTACCGAGTCAGCCGGAACAGAAGGCTACGGAACGGAAGCCGGAGCGGTTCAGGAAGCCGGAGCGGAGACAGGCCAGACGGAAACAGCTGCAGCGGAAGCCGCGGGAAACTGAGAAATCAAAACCAGACGATGGACATGAGGGGCGAGGCATGAAACTACTGGAAGAACGCATCAGAAAAGACGGAGTCGTGAAACCGGGGAATATCCTGAAGGTGGACAGCTTTCTGAACCACCAGATGGACGTGGAGCTGTTCAACAAGATGGGAGAGGAGTTCAGGCGTCTCTATGCGGATACGCCGATCACCAAGATTCTGACAATTGAGGCATCGGGAATCGGAATCGCCTGCATCGCGGCGCAGCACTTCCACGTACCCGTCGTGTTCGCCAAGAAGTCTCAGAGCGTGAATCTGGACGGTGAGATGTACACAGCGAAGATTGAGTCCTTCACGCACAAGAGGACGTACGATGTCATTGTCGCAAAAAAGTTCATCAGTCCGGATGACCACATCCTGATCATCGATGACTTCCTTGCCAACGGGTGTGCCTGCCTTGGACTGATCGATATCATCCGGAGTGCCGGCGCGACGGTGGAGGGAGTCGGAATCGCGATTGAGAAGGGCTTCCAGAAGGGCGGCGAGCTGATCCGGAAGCAGGGCATCCGCGTGGAATCCCTGGCGATCATCGAGAGCATGGACGATAAAACCGGAGAGATCACGTTCCGGAATTGAGAATAAGGAATTTGAACGGTGAAGAGTCAGCCTTCAGGTAAAACCTGGGGGCTGACTTTTTTTGTGAAGGCGACCGTCCGTCGTCACCGTCAGAATTTGTACTGGATGAATCTGTACATATTTGTACAATAAAAGTAAATTAATATTTATTTCCTGATAGAATTAATCGAAATAAACAAATATACAGGAAGAATATGAATGATGGTTGGCGTAATGTACAACAGAAACTGAAAGATGCATTGACTTGCTCATATGAGAGTGGTATAGTTGTGCACACAGGAGTGGTATGAACATGTACACAAGCCGCTTCAACACAACATCTTATAAAGGAGGGTATTTACTATGAACAAGAAGATCTGGGCAGGCGTGTTTGCCGCAACCATGCTGTTCTCGATGAGCGGATATGCGATGGCCGGAGAGACAGAGGCTTCGACGGAGGCTTACACTGAGGAAGACCAGACGAAGATCATGGTCGACACAACCCAGTATAAGAAGGACAGACCGGATGGCGGTTATACATTTGCGTATACCTGCATGGATGGATCCAATCCGTTCTTTGTCACGATCCAGAAGGAGATCGAGAAGAAGCTGAAGGAGAACGGTGACAACCTGATCACTTCTGATCCGGCGAATGATGTCACGCTTCAGATTTCCCAGATGGAAGACGCAATTTCCCAGAAGCCGGACGGATACTTCGTCAACCCGGCAGAGGCGGAAGGAATTGTCCCGGCGCTGGACGAAGTGAAGGCAGCGGGGATCCCGATGGTCAACTTCGATACCGAGGTTGCCGACATGAAGGATTATGTTGTTTCCTACACAGGCTCAGATAACTACAATGCCGGCAAGGTCTGCGGCGATGATCTCGTCAAGCAGTGCCCGGATGGCGGCGACATCATCGTGCTTGACTGCCCGGAGATGAACTCCATCACGGACAGAACGAAGGGCTTCCTCGATGCAATCGACGGCCATGGATTCAACATCGTGGCACAGCAGGATGCGAAGGGCAATCTGCAGGAATCACAGAAGATCTCTGATGACCTCCTTCAGGCTCATCCGGATGTCGTCGCAATCTTCGGCGGAAATGACCCGACGGCCCTTGGCGCACTGGCATCTGCAGAGGGCGCAGGCCTCAAGAAGGTTCTGATCTATGGTGTTGACGGATCTCCTGATTTCAAGGCAGAGATGTCCAAGAAAGGTTCCCTGCTCCGTGCTACCGGTGCTCAGTCCCCGATTTCCATCGCTGACAAGGCTGTTGAGATCATGTATGACATCATGGCAGGCAAGGAAGTTCAGTTCAGATATCCGGTTGATACATTCCTGATCAGCCCTGAGAACGTTGCTGATTATGGCACGGATGGATGGCAGTAATGACGGGATTCCGAAAAGCAGGCAGCTGCAGAAAGGCAGGATCCTGAATCGTACTGTAAACATGCGGTGATGACAAGACCCGCTGCCGCTGGGCAGCGGGCCTTGTTGGGTCTGGTATCCTGTCAGAATGTAAAGACTGCTCTCCGGCGACAGTCCGGGGAACACAGAAAGGAAGGTGGCGGAATTGGCTGAAGAGAAAATCCTGCTGCAGATGAAACATATCACAAAAACATTCCCGGGTGTCAAGGCGCTCTCTGATGTCAGCCTTGAGGTAAAAGCTGGAGAGGTACATGCATTACTCGGTGAAAATGGTGCCGGAAAGTCCACTTTGATTAAGGTGCTTGGAGGCATCTATCATGCGGACAGCGGAGAAATCTACATTAACGGAGAAAAGAAGGAAATCAACAGTGTTCCGGATGCAGAGAAGAGCGGAATTGCCATCATCCATCAGGAACTGGTGCTTGTTCCTTACATGACAGTTGCGGAAAACATATTCCTCGGAAGAGAGATCATGAAGGGGAAATTTGTCAACCGGAAGGAGATGGAGAAGAGGGCGCAGGCACTTCTTGACGAGTACCATATGCATGTCAGCGCCTCCGATCTTCTGGTGAATCTGACCATCGCACAGCAGCAGATGGTTGAAATCGTGAAAGCGGTATCGACAGATTCAAAGATCATTGTCATGGACGAACCGACTTCCTCCATCTCGGACAATGAGGTCGAGCAGCTCTTCGGCATCATCCGGGACCTGACATCAAGAGGGGTTGGAATTATCTACATTTCCCATAAGATGAGTGAGCTGCAGCAGATCTGTGACAGAGTCACGGTCATGCGGGACGGCACGAAGGTTGGCACAAAGGAAGTAAAGACAACCTCAAACGACGAGCTGATTGCCATGATGGTTGGACGTACGCTGACCAGCTATTATACGAGAGACTTCCAGACGGGCGGAGATGTGATTTTAAGAGCAGAGCATATCTCGGACGGAGATATGGCGAAGGATGTCACGTTTGAGGCGCGGAAGGGAGAAATCCTGGGCTTTGCCGGACTTGTCGGGGCCGGGAGAAGCGAGGCGATGAAGGTGATTTTCGGACTTGGAAAGCACCGCAGCGGCAAGGTTTACCTCGATGGGAAAGAGGTGAAGATCAGTTCTCCGGTCGATGCGATGAAGAACGGGATTGCGCTTGTGCCGGAGGACCGGAAACTCGATGGACTGTATATGGTCCAGAATATCGCCTACAATACGACGATTGAGGTTCTGGAGACTTTCATGCATGGAATGAATGTCGATCAGAAGAAGGAAGAGGAGATTACACAGAAGTATATTGATATGCTTTCTATCAAAACGCCTTCGCAGGAGCAGAAGGTCGGGAATCTTTCAGGCGGAAATCAACAGAAGGTTATGATTGCAAGATGGCTGGCGACCAATCCGAAGATTCTGATTCTGGATGAGCCTACCAGAGGAGTCGATGTAGGTGCGAAGGCGGAAATCTATGCAATCATGAACGAACTGACAAAACACGGACTCACCATTCTGATGATCTCATCAGAACTTCCTGAGATTATCAATATGAGTGATCGTGTATACGTATTTTCAGAAGGGGTTGTCACAGGCTGTCTGGATCATTCAGAGGTCAGTCAGGAAGCCATCATGAAACTGGCAGCTTCGTGAGACGCGTCTTTGGATGCGCCGAACTTACAGCTTCCTGCAGGGGAGCCCAAATACCTGTGATGAAGGAGGATCCTAAATCATGTCCAAGAATATTAAAACCTATTTCCATGAGAATGCGGGCATACTGGCGGCTCTGGTTGCCCTGTGCATCCTGCTGGCAATTCTGCCTGCAACAAGCAAATCATTTGTCTCGACAAGAAATTTCTTTAACGTGTTGAGGCAGGTATCCACAAATATGTTTCTTGCCTGTGGTATGACGATGGTCATCATCCTTGGCGGAATCGATCTGTCAGTCGGTTCCATCATCGCCCTGGCAGGCTGCGTGGAAGCGGGAATGGTCGTACACCTGAACATGCCCCTTCCGCTGGCAATTCTTATCGCGCTTGCCATCGGTCTTGGTGTCGGCATGTTTAACGGCTATGTTGTCTCTACAACAACAATTCCGGCGTTCATCGTGACCCTGGCAACGATGAATATCTGCCGTGGACTTGCGTATGTTTATACAGGCGGATCTCCGGTCCGTGTCATGACAGACGCATGGAAGTTCATCGGCGCCGGTTATATCGGTCCGTTCCCGACACCCGTCATCATCATGATTGCCATTCTGATCATCACCGCAATCATCATGAACAAGACAAAGCTCGGACGTCATATCTATGCAGTCGGCGGCAATGCGCAGGCAGCAGAGTATTCCGGAATCAACGTCCGCAAGGTGAAGTTTCTTGTACATTCTTATTCCGGACTGATGGCAGGTCTCGCGGGCGTTGTCCTGGCATCCCGCATGTACTCTGGTCAGCCGACCGCAGGAGACGGCGCGGAGATGGATGCGATCGCGGCAACCGTTGTAGGCGGAACCTCCATGGCCGGTGGTTCCGGAAAGATTGGCGGAACAATCATTGGTGCACTGATCATCGGTGTTCTGAACAATGGTCTGAATCTGATGAATGTCAACTCGTTCTGGCAGTATGTTGTGAAGGGTGTTGTCATCCTCGGCGCTGTCTATGTAGACTTCCTCAGAAACAAGAACAAAAAGTGATTGAGGGGCTCAGGAAAGATGGAGAACAGGAAGATTGTGACAGCCGGCTATGTGTCACTTGACATCACGCCGTCGATCAGGGCTGCCTCCGGAATGACACTTCATGATATGATCCGTCCGGGGAAGCTGATCCAGGTCGGAAAGGCAACAGCCGCCCCGGGAGGCTGTGTGAGCAATACCGGCCTTGCGCTTCACAAACTTGGAAGTGACGTCAGCCTTGTTGCGAAGATCGGAGATGATGCGTTCGGGCGGATTCTGACCGAAGAATACAACCAAAAAGGCGTAAGACCGGACTTTCTGGTATCAAAGGATACAGAGACCTCCTATACGCTTGTTCTGGCGGTCCCGGGCAGTGACCGGTGCTTCCTGGCAGATGCCGGCGCGAACGATACACTGACGGCAGATGAGCTGAGCTATGATGAGATCGGAAAAGCGCAGTATTTTCATTTCGGGTATCCGACCCTGATGCGTCAGTTCTATCTGAACGAAGGCAGCCAGACTGTGGAGATGCTGAAGAAAGTAAAGGCGCTCGGACTGGTTACAAGTCTTGATATGGCAGCCATCGATCCGTCAAGCGAGGCCGGTGCACAGGACTGGAAGACGATCCTGGCGAATGTTCTGCCATATGTCGACTTCTTTGTCCCGAGCATCGAGGAGCTTTGCTTCATACTCGACCGGGATAAGTACAATTCCTGGCAAAAACAGTATCAGGATGATATCTGTATGCATCTTTCACTGGGCCGGGATGTAATTCCGCTGGCACAGAAGGCGCTCGACCTGGGATGCAGAGCCGTCCTTCTGAAATGCGGGGCAGCCGGGTTGTACCTGAAGACGGGACCTGAAGAAGCGATGAAGCAGATCTCACCTCATTTTCAGGGAGAAGGCTGGGGCGGACTGTCAATCTTCGAGGACAGCTATGTTCCGGATCAGATTTTATCCGGGACGGGTGCAGGAGATACGGCGATTGCGGCCTTTTTGTACAGCCTGAGTCATGACTTCAGCCCGGAAACATGCCTGGAAATGGCGGCAGGGTGTGGCGCAATGTGCATTACGCAGTACGATGCACTTTCCGGCCTGATTCCGGCGGACCAGCTTTTGGAAAGAATCCGAAGCGGCTGGGCAAAACAGAAGATGATTCACGAGTGAAGGAGGAAACGATATGCTGGTCACATTGAAGAGTATTCTGCGTCTTGCAGAAGCAGACAATAAGGCGATTGGGGCATTCAATGTCACAACGCTGGAAGGAATCCGCGCGGTGATCGCTGCCGCTGAAGAGACAGGGCAGCCAGTTATTCTTCAGTTTGCGAATGCCGCTCACAGCGGGTATATATCCCTTCATGAGATTGGACAGATCATGCTGCTGTATGCAGACGAAGCAAAAGTGCCGGTCTGCGTGCATCTCGATCATGGTGCCAATCTGGAGGAAGTGCATGAGGCGCTGGAACTGGGCTTTACGAGCGTCATGATTGATGGCTCCGCACTCCCCTACGAGAAGAATGTCGCTTTGACCGACGCAACGGTCGAGCTTGCGCAGGGATTCGGTGCATCGGTAGAGGCTGAGATTGGCTCCATGGGCAGGGAGGAGTTCCTGTCTGCGGGCGGATCGGAGGCCGATCTGGGTGAAAGCTCTTACACAGATCCGGATCAGGCAGCCCGCTTCGTGAAGGATACGGGCATTGATGCACTGGCCTGCTCCTTCGGGACGGTTCACGGCATTTATCTCAAGGCCCCGAAGCTGGATGTCGACCGGATCAAGGTGATCCGTGAAAAGACCGGAAAGCCGGTGGTGATGCACGGAGGATCCGGTCTGAGCGATGAGGACTTCCGCAGATGTATCCAGAATGGTGTACGGAAGATCAACTTCTACACGTATGCTGCAAAATTCGCAGGAGACGCCGTCCGAGAGCATGTGTCGGAGGCAGGAGACGGGAACGTCTATTTCCACGATATCGCGACCTGGGGGATGGAGTCGATGAAAAAGACATACATCCATACAATTTCGGTATTCTCGAATCTGAAGGAGAGCTGAGGATATGAAGCGATCTGATATCAATGCGGTCATCAAAGAGATGGAAGGGATGCTGAGGGAGCACAGATGTTTTCTGCCGCCTTTCTGCAGCTTTACACCTGAGGACTGGAAAAGCAAGAATCATGAATACGATGAAATCCGTGACAACATGCTTGGATGGGACATCACGGATTTCGGCCTCGGAGACTTCAACAAGTGCGGATTTGCGCTGATTACCCTTCGGAACGGGAACCAGCACAATCCAAAGTACACGAAGGTATATGCAGAGAAGTATATCTACATGCGGGATGATATGTACGCGCCGATGCATTACCATGATTATAAGTCGGAGGATATCATCAACCGTGGCGGTGGTGATCTGAAGATTAAGGTCTTTCTGGATGACGGCAAGGGTGGCCTCTCTGACAAGGACGTGGAAGTGCAGTCAGATGGAAGGAGATACATGGTGCCGGCAGGGACGTCTGTCCTGCTGAAGCCGGGACAGTCGATCACAATCTATCCGCATCTGTACCATGAATTCCATGGCGTACCGGGAACGGGCAACATCCTGATCGGGGAAGTTTCCCAGTGCAATGACGACGAACACGACAATTTCTTCTATGACAAGCGTGTCGGAAGATTCCCGGCCATCGATGAGGATGAACCTCCGTATCGGCTGCTGTGCAATGAGTATCCTGCGGCGGAAAGCTGATCAAATAGAAGTGGGAACGTAAAGCAGAAAAAAGCGGCGGTCAGTCCGGAACCTGGATGTTTCAGGTCCTGCGGACTGGCCGCCGTTTCTATATGCAGGATTTGAATTCAGGACTCCTTCGGAAGCTCTGAGGTGCAGTGCGGGCATCTGGTTGCATCTACCGGAATCTCGCTCTTGCAGAACGGACAGATCTTCGTGGTTGGAGCCTCTGCCGGCTTCGGTTTTTCGAAGGTATCGTGCGCCTTGTTGATTCCCTTGATGACCATGAACAGGACAAAGGCAATCAGCAGGAACTGGATGACATTCTGGATGAAGCTGCCGTAGGCAAACACAGCGGCGCCGGCATCCTTCGCGGCGTTCAGGCTTGCGTAGTGTTCACCGTTCAGTGCGATGAACATGCTGGAAAAGTCGATCTTGCCCGTTGCGATCGAAATCACCGGCATGATGATGTCGTTGACCAGCGAATTGACGATGGTACTGAATGCGCCGCCGACGATGACACCGACAGCCATATCGACGACGTTTCCGCGCGATATGAACTCCCTGAATTCCTTTATAAGACTCATGGTAATCTTCCTCCCTCTGCAGGTTGCGAACGGATATGGATTGCGGCGCCCCGGCCGGCAGGAATCCCTCCTGTCACACCAGCTATGACAGCGATCAACAAACACAGTATAGCATCACGCCGGTGAGCTGCCAAGCAGGAGGATGGATGGAACCAGCAAGTCAGCCTTCCTGCTCTTTCTTTGCAAGCTTCACCAGCCGGCTGGTTCCGAGTCTGTCTGCGCCGAGCCGGATGAAGGTTTCCGCATCATCAAATGAGGAGATTCCGCCGGCCGCCTTGATACGTACCTGCCCGCCAATGTGCTGCGCAAACAATCTGACATCATCAAAGGTGGCACCGGCCGTCGAAAATCCGGTCGATGTTTTGATGAAGTCTGCTCCGGCCTGCGTTACGATCCTGCACATCCGTATTTTTTCCTCTTCTGTAAGCAGACAGGTCTCGATGATAACCTTCAGGATGTGGCTGCCGCAGATCTCCTTCAGGGTCCGGATTTCATTTTGGACGTATGAATCATTGCCTTCTTTCAGCGCGCCGATGTTGATCACCATATCGATCTCGTCCGCACCGTTGTCAAGCGCCTCCTTTGTCTCGAATGCTTTCACTGCAGTGGTTGTATTCCCGTTGGGGAAGCCGATTACCGTACAGATGCGCATCTGGTCTCTGACATACTCCTTTGCCTGTCTTACATAACAGGGCGGGATGCAGACGGAGGCTGTCTGATAGTGGATCGCATCGTCACAGAGCGATCTGATCTGCTCCCAGGTGGCGGTCTGCTTGAGTAGCGTATGGTCGACTTTTCTTAAAATATCTGCATGATTCATAACAATGATTCCACCTTTCCGTTCTGTCTGGTATGATAATGAAGTCTTATCCATATGCTATGAAATCCAACTCTGCAAGTCAATGAAAAAGGAGACCGTATGCGTTTTATTCATATGGCGGATGTGCATCTGGGCTGTGTCCCGGACGGAAAAACGGAGTGGGGCAGCCAGAGGCGCCGGGAGATCTGGGAGACGTTTCAGGAGTCTGTTCATGACGCAGCGGATATGCATGCAGACCTGGTGCTGATTGCCGGGGACCTGTTTCACAGCCCGCCGGATGAACAGATGCTCCGGGAGGTCAGTTACCTGTTCTCGTCCTGCCCGGGCGTATGCTTTGCACTGATTGCCGGAAATCATGACTGCATGACAAAGGAAAGTGCGTGGCGGCGGTTTCATTTCCCTGATAATGTCGCTGTGCTTGGGCCGGATGGCTGTGAGTGTATCACATTTACGCAGTTTGGCTGCGAGGTATACGGTTTTTCATATGACCGTCCCCAGATTGACAAGCCGCTTTATGACGGGCTCATGCCGGATGAGAATGATGCCTTCCATATCCTGCTGGCGCACGGGGGTGATGCGCTTCACATTCCGTACCGGACAGAGGAGATGGAGCGCTCCGGGTTTGACTATATCGCGCTTGGGCACATCCACAAGCCGCAGATCGTTCTGAAGGACAGGGCTGCCTACAGCGGGGCGCTTTCGCCGATTGACGCAGGCGATGAAGGACCGCATGGCTATATCGTCGGGGAGACACACGGGCATTCTGTCCATCTTCAGTTCGTGGAGAAGGCAAAGCGGGAGTATGTCACGATGACGGTCACGGTGAATGAGGAGGACACAGCGCTTTCGCTCCGGGACGAGGTCGCATCTGCAATCAGAAAACGCGGCAGCGGCAATATCTACAAGATCGTGCTCAAGGGACAGCGCAGGATCGGGGTTCATTTTGACACAGAGCTGATTGCCGGCTGCGGGATGATTCTGAGCGTCAGCGACCAGACAGCGCCGGCGCTGCATCTGGAAATGCTCCGTCAGACATACAAGGGGCAGCTGATCGGCCGCTACATTGAAAGCTTCGAGCAGGACGCGCAGCGGAAATACGCGGCAGAACGCCAGTCAGGTGCCACTGGTATTTCGTCCGGCCAGACGGACGCATCCTATGACCAGAGACTGCTGGCGGGGCTGTCGGATGTGCAGCGAAAGGCCCTGATGGCGGGGCTGGAAGCGCTGCTTGCCGGAAAGAGCTGAGGCTGGATACCGGCATTGTCTGCCGGGAGAACAATCACGCGGCCAGGGCGTACGATGGCATGGCCGGGGCAGACGATGGAATGATCAGGCAGAACAATGCGCAGCAGGCGGCAGAATAGCGCGCGGGGCGATGCGGGAGGAGGGCAGGATGCAGATTCTTGAGTGCTGGCTGAAGCATTACGGGAAGTTCTCGGATATGCGGATTTCATTTCATGCGGGGCTCAACATTATAGAGGGAGGAAATGAATCCGGGAAGAGTACAATTCTTTCGTTTATCTGTGCAATGCTGTACGGAATTCAGAAAACAAGATCGAAAAATCTCGATGAATATCAGCTTCGGCAGCCTTGGGACAATCCGGACTATTTTGCTGGTGTGATGAAGGTGCATGAGAGGGATTCCATCTACCGGATTGAGCGGAATTTTCTGAAGAAGGACGAAAGTCTTCGCGTTGTCTGCGAGACGGAGGGCCGGGAGCTTGAGAACCCGGAGGCGTTTCTTACAGAGCTGACGGGCGGTCTGAATGAAGGAGATTTTCTGAATACATTCTATATCCGTCAGGCACAGGCGCAGACTGACAGCCAGCTGGGCGAGCACCTTCGGGATTACCTGGTGCGTGTGGAGCAGGCGGGCAGCACGCAGACAGATGTCACGGCGGCGGTTGATCAGCTGAAGAAGAGACACAGAGTCCTTCAGGCAGAGAGAAAGCAGAAGCTTGACAGGCTCTCCGGGCTTGTGACCGATAACCGGCAGGAGGCTGAATTTGTGCGCACGGAAATCGGACGCCTGCAGACTCGGCTCAGGGAAAGTCAGCAGGACCGCCCGGTCACCTTTGAGAGGAGGCTCCAGAACGGATTCGGGCAGTCTGCCGCATCTGGGACAGAGAACCGGCAGGAAGCTCGTGCAGACGGACAGCCGTCAGCCGGACAGACAGGCGCAGGCTTGGAGCAGGGCCGTGCAGCCGCGCAGTCATCAGATGGCGGCCCGGACACAGGCTGGGGGCAGGACCGTGCAGCCGCGCAGTCATCAGATGGCGGCCCGGACACAGGCTGGGGGCAGGACCGTGCAGCCGCGCAGTCATCAGATGGCGGCCTGGACACGACCCCGGAGCGGATTCCGCCGGTTCTGCCGATTCTTCTTGCGGCGGCAGCTGTGATGGCGGTACTGTGCAGTGTGTTTGCACAGAGCGGCATTCTCCGCATTCTTCTTTTTGTTTTTGCAGGCATCTTTGCTGTCCTGGGGCTTCTTGCGGCCTTCCGGATCCGGAAAGAGGAGCTTCAGAGCGAACGGAGCCGGCGCAGGCTGCGGGAGGCTGAGCGTTCAGTGAAACGATACACGGTTCTGAATCGTCTGCTTGGCTACAAGGATCATTCCGTTGATCCGGAGCTGGAGGCGCGGATGCGCCGTCTTGATCGAAGACGCGAGGATGTCATGCGCGAGGAGGAAAAACGATCCCGGCAGGAGATGGCGGCGGATGTTGCCAGGATTATGGCAGATGAACGTCAGGGACGGGGCGAACAGCCTGCGGGGACGGAGCAGCAGCCTCCGGCCGGTCAGCGTGATGCGCAGGGGCAGGAGAACGCAGCGCTGAGGCAGGCGGCGGATTCCAGCGATGCGCAGGGACAGGAGAACGCAGCGCTGAGGCAGGCAGCGGTTTCCGGACGGAACGATGCGCTGGAGCGGGAGCTGATGGAAAAGCAGCAGAAGCTGGCTCAGCTGGATGAAGCCTTCGGGAAGCTGTCCGGAGAGAAGGACAGCCTTCGAAAACAGGACGAGGATCTGGATGCGCTGAGCCTTGCAATTGAACGGATCCAGCGCCTGTCCGGTGCGATTTATCGGGAGACGGGAGAAGAATTATCACGGCGTGTATCCAGGCTGCTCGTTCAGATGACAGGGGGCAGGTACAACAGCATCTCTCTGGATGACCGGATGGATGTCAACATCAATACGCCGGACCGGCTGTTGAAGATCTCCCAGGTGAGTTTCGGGACGATGAACCAGATCTACTTTGCGCTGCGAATTGCGGCAGGGGAACTTTTGTCAGGAGGAAAAGACCTGCCGATCCTCCTGGATGAGCCCTTTGCCATGTACGATGATGAACGCCTGAAAGCTGCGCTGACATTCCTGGCGGGAAGCGGAAGGCAGACACTTCTGTTTACCTGTCAGAGCCGTGAGAAGCTGCTGGCCGGGAAGCTCGAAGCTCTGTAAAGGCGGGAGAGGCTTCTGACCGCGAAGGCCGAAGTCCTGTGAGTCCGAGAGAAGCCTCTGGCAGGGAGCCCGAAGCCCTGTGAATCCGGAAGAGGGCTTCCGGAAACCCGTGACCAAGTCAGAATCCGGCCCGGCATCAGCCGAAAAAACTGTCAGCTTGACAGCCGGATTGTTTCTTCTTATTCTAACCGTGCCGGCAGAAGATACCGGCCTGAAATCGGACAGATGCCGGACAGGCATATCAAACAGAGAACAGGGACAGGAGGCTTGCATGGAACTGAGATCACTTGCCGCAGAACTTTCAGGAAATCCGTACCCGGGGCGCGGGATCGTTGTCGGGGTTACCGAGGATGGGAAAAGCGCGGTCACAGCATATTTCATCATGGGCAGAAGCGCAAACAGCCGTAACCGCATATTTGTTCAGGATGGAGAGGGGATTCGGACGCAGGCGTTTGATCCGTCGAAGATGGAGGATCCGAGCCTGATCATCTATGCGCCGGTCAGAGTGCTTGGAACCAATACCATCGTCACAAACGGAGATCAGACCGACACGGTGTGGGAGGGACTTCAGAAAGGGCAGACCTTTGGCCAGTCGCTCAGATGCCGCGAGTTTGAGCCGGACGGGCCGAATTATACGCCGAGGATATCCGCCCTGCTGAGTGTGCGGGAGGGAACTTTTGAATACAGGATGTCCATCCTGAAGAGCGCGGACGGGGATCCGTCCTCCTGCGAGCGGTTTACATTCGACTATGAACATCCAAAGGCCGGTGTCGGGCACTTTATCCACACGTACATATCGGATGGAAACCCGCTTCCGAGCTTTGAGGGAGAGCCGACGAAGGTCGGAATTTCCGGGGACATTGATGCCTTCACGAATCTGATCTGGAAGAATCTGAACGCGGAGAACAAGGTATCTCTGTTTGTTCGTTACATCAATATTGAAACAGGACGATATGAATCGAGAATTATCAATAAGAACCAGGGAGGCACAGTATGAATGAAATTCAGCTGAAGTATGGATGCAACCCGAATCAGAAGCCGGCCAGAATCTTTATGGAGGATGGATCTGACCTTCCGGTGACCGTTCTGAACGGACGCCCGGGATACATCAATTTTCTGGATGCGCTCAACGGCTGGCAGCTCGTCAGCGAGCTGAAGCGTGAGACAGGCCTTCCGGCAGCCACTTCTTTCAAGCATGTCTCCCCGGCAGGGGCGGCAGTCGGTCTTCCGCTGACGGAAACACTCCGGAAAATCTACTGGGTGGATGACATGAAGGAAGACCTGTCTCCGCTTGCCTGCGCCTATGTCCGGGCGAGAGGGGCGGACAGAATGAGTTCGTTCGGGGATTTCATCTCTCTTTCCGACATCTGCGACGAGGACACCGCTTCCGTCATCCGCAGGGAGGTGTCCGACGGTGTCATCGCGCCGGGATACACGGAGAAGGCGCTGGAGATTCTGAAGGGAAAGAAGAAGGGCAATTATGTTGTCATTCAGATTGATCCTTCCTATCAGCCGGCGGCCATCGAACACAAGCAGGTGTTCGGGGTGACTTTCGAGCAGGGCAGACAGAACCTGGTCATCGATGATGCATTTCTCTCGAATATCGTGACAAAGAATAAGGAGCTGACACCGGAGGCCGTCCGGGATATCAAGATCTCCCTGATTACGCTGAAGTATACACAGTCCAACTCCGTCTGCTACGTCAAAGACGGGCAGGCGATTGGAATCGGAGCAGGCCAGCAGTCGAGGATTCACTGCACCCGCCTGGCAGGGTCGAAGGCTGACAACTGGTGGCTGAGACAGTCCCCGAAGGTGCTGAACCTGCCCTTCCGCGATGACGTACACCGTGCGGACCGCGACAATGCGATCGATGTCTACATGGGAGAGTGGCCGGAGGATGTGCTCGAAGACGGTGCCTGGGAGCGTGTTTTCACAAGAAAGCCGGAGCCGTTTACGGTGCAGGAAAAGAGAGAATGGCTGAGCCAGCTCACGGATGTCACGCTGGGATCAGATGCCTTCTTCCCATTCTCCGACAACATTGAGCGGGCGCACAGAAGCGGCGTGAAGTATGTGGCGGAGCCGGGCGGATCGATCCGGGACGATGCTGTCATCGAGTGCTGTGACAAGTATGGCATGACGATGGTCTTCACAGGGATCCGCCTGTTCCATCACTGACAGCGGCGCAGCCATCGGAAACCGATCATCAGCAAATCAAAGGCGGGCAGCCCTTCTGCGGAAATCCAATCCATCCGCAGCGGGCAGCCCGCCTTTTTCTTTTTCATATATCCGGGGAGTTCATTCCCTGTGCCTGCAGTGCCAGAGTCTCCTCAGCTGCTTTTTCAGCTGTGAGATCAACAGACCTTATGCTCCGCTCCCTGCAGCACCATAAAAGCCTGCCGCTCCGTCGGAGATCAGGCGATGCCAGGTATGTCCCCTTCAGTCAGGAGCACATGAAGGTTAGACCTTGGTTTCTGCGTCAGAAGCTCGCACGACGCCCTTCTTCGCGAGGAACTTGTTGATCCGGTCCACCGGGTTCAGCAGCTCGCTGAGGGAACCGTCGTGGTTCAGGGTATCGATGATCAGCGCGATGAACTTGGACAGGTCGCAGCTCTGGTACCATTCCCGTTCCAGGAGACCTGGTTTCTGATATGTCAGGTTTGTCGTCAGGATAGCATTGAACAGCCCCTTCCTGTAGGCCTTATCAAACTTCTCAAGCCCGTCCGTGAACAGTCCGAAGGTTGCACAGATGAAGATCCGTTCTGCCTTGCGCTTCTTCAGCTGCTTCGCAATCTCAATGACCCCATCGCCGGAGGAGATCATGTCATCGATGATGACGACATCCTTGCCGGCCACATCCGCGCCGAGGAATTCGTGCGCAACGATCGGGTGCTGCCCGTTTACGATGGTGGTATAATCCCTTCTCTTGTAAAACATGCCCATATCGACGCCAAGCACGTTAGCCATATAGATGGCGCGTGAAGCGCCTCCCTCATCCGGGCTGACAATCAGCAGTCTGTCCGGAGAAACGTCAAATGTCGGGCATGCGCGATACAGTCCCTTGATGAACTGGTAGATCGGACGGAAGTTCTCGAAGCCGGAGAGCGGGATTGCGTTCTGGATTCTCGGCTCGTGTGCATCGAAGGTGATGATATTCTCGACGCCCATCTGGACCAGATCCTTCAGTGCCTGCGCACAGTCCAGCGACTCGCGTCCGTTTCTGCCGGTCTGGCGGCTCTCATACAGGTACGGCATGATGATGTTGATCCGTCTGGCCTTGCCGCCGATGGCGGAAATCATCCGTTCCAGATCCAGAAAATGATCGTCCGGAGACATATGGTTCGTTTTGCCGCGCATCTTGTAGGTGAGACTGTAATTGCAGACGTCGATCAGAATATACAGATCTTCACCGCGGATGGAGTCGTAGATGATCCCCTTGCCTTCCCCGCTTCCGAATCTTGGGTTCTCCGTGCGGATCAGGTAGTTGTCCCGGGCATATCCTTCAAGCTGCGGGAGGGCCTTGTGCCGGTGATCCCGCTCGGACCTCCATTCTACAATGTAATCGTTCACCTTGCTGCCGAGCTCTCTGCTCGACTGCAGAGCAATGATCCCGAGGTCGCCGACCGGAAGAGATTCACGATTTCGCTTTGCGGCTGTAGTCATAGTATTCTCCTGTATATGTATTTCAAAAGCGCCGGCACGCTGCTGCACACATCTGCAGTACGAGACCGTCCGGGCATCCCCCTGGGGCAGCCATCCGGACAGTTCGCCGGGCAGTTCATCATGGTGCAGTTCCCATGCCGCGTACATTTTACCATGAAGGGGGAAATGGTCAAGTGTGTCACAGGTTGTCTGCCATCCGTTTCTGAATCCGGATATCTCTTCCGAAGAGGTTCAGCAGCTGGAAATTCTCCAGAATCCGCGACATGATGCGCGGCGAATAGATATCCGACAGCTCCTGAGGGGAGAGGTTCGTCGATATGATGATGCCTTTCCCGGCGCTGAGCCTTCCGTTCAGCATTCCGAAGAATTCACTCTTGGTGAAATCGTTCGGCAGTTCGGTTCCGAGGTCGTCGATGATCAGAAGATCACTTGTCAGGAGGTACTCCGGATCAAAGGAGGAGACGGATTCAGCCGCTCCCTGTCGGTCAGCGGCGCCGGAGCGGAATCGGAGATCGGCCAGACGGTCAAAGAGCTCCTTCGCCGAGTAGTACATCACGGAGTGGGCGCTGTTTATCAGCTCCCTGGCGATGCAGTGGGAGAGAAAGGTTTTTCCCCTTCCGGACTCGCCGTACAGAAGCAGGTAGGGGCGCTGCTGCGAATCGTACCGCATGGCAAAATCCTGGCACACGCTCAGGACATGCTCCATCAACTGGCGGGAGGACATGCCCGCTGCCGGGCTGATCAGGTCATCCGGATACCAGTCCAGGGAAAATGTATCAAAGTTTTCCTTTTGAAGGACATCCGCCAGACCGGACTGCGTATAGAAAAGATTCACAACTGCCTGGCGGAAGCAGTGGCACTGCTTCTGCCCGACAAAGCCGGTGTCGTGGCAGTCCCTGCACTGCCAGACCGGATCCAGATAGTCTTCCGGAAAACCGTGCGTACGAAGAAGCGTCCGCTTGCGCGCCTCCGGCGTCATCGCCGGCGGGGAGGAAGCAGAGCCTGCCTGAATCGGCGATCCGGCATCCGCGGTTTCCTGCGGGGCCATCCCGAAGAGTCCACGCAGCCGCCTGACGGCAGCATCCGCGACGCCCGCATCGATCGATGCAAGCTCCGGGATTGCCGCATAAGCCCTGCGGCGGCGCTCCTCCATGACACGGTGGTCTTCAATCTGTCTTCTGTCATACAGACGCATGACAGCATCGTACTGTGATCTGGTGAGACTCATACTATTCTCAAGACTCCTGTTTCTGATTCTTCATGATCTGCAGCCCGATTGCGTTCCAGTCCAGGTCCTCGTGGCTGTAGCTGCTGAAATGCCCGCCCGCCTGAAGCCGGCTTTTGGACTGTCCTGTCCGCTTCTGCCCGCTTTTTGGCTTTTCCGCACTCTTCTGATCGGATTTGGAAGCCTCATGGTCGGCATCCAGCCTGGCAACATCCTGCAGTGAGCGGACGGAAGCATTGTGCCAGCGCGTCAGGATGCTGTCTGTATAGCTCAGGCTGGGAGAGGAGGCCTGGAGCACCGTCCTCCGGCAGGCTTCCTTGATGAGGTCGAGTGAAAATGCGTATTCCGACAGCCATTTGTCCATCAGGGCCGTCTCTGCGGGGGCCGGCTTCCGGGTCAGCCCAAGCTCGCGCAGGATCACGGTGTAGTCCCCGCCGAAGCTCCGCGACTCATCCTTTGCCTGCTGGACGGTTGTGATGTTCTTCGCAACCCAGTTCTGCGCAACGGTCTCCATGTACCGCACGCTTATGTGCCCCTTGCCGATGCAGTATTCAAGCAGATACTCGACCAGGTCGACGGACATGTTCAGATCGTTTACAAAATATTCGAGCATGCTGATCTCCGAGGAGGAGAGATTCCGCTGGAAATAGATCTCGGCAACGTAGTAAAGTCTTCCGAGCTCGGTACGCCTGAGCTGGCGGTTCTGCTTCTGCTGATGGGCTTCCTCTGCGGGGGACGTGCCGGAGGCTTTTGCGGCGGTCTGTTCATCAGAACCGGAAGCTGTCATAGCAGCGGGATCCGGTCCGAAGGCGCCGGATACAGGATTTTTCTGCCGCAGATCAGAAGGTGGGAGGTCAGCTTCTGCCTGGCCTAGGGGCGCGGGCTGCGGCAGCCCGGCTTCTGCCTGGCTCCGGGGCGCGGCCTGCGGCAGCCCGGCTTCTGCCTGACTCCGGGCCTCAGACTGTGGCAGCCCGGCTTCTGCCTGGCTCCGGGCCTCAGACTGCGGCAGCCCGGTCTCGGAAGGCACAGAAGCAGCGGTGACACGGACGGATGCACCTTTTGTCTGAAAAGCTGCGCCTGCCGGGGCGCAGCTGCATGACCGCAGAACAATCTGAGAGATCTGACCGGAGGCATCCTGCACCAGATCCACCAGCCCCTGTGATTTCCAATAGTTCAGCGCCCGCCGGACATCTCCCTCGGTCTGCTCGAAGAAATCTGCGATACCGGGGATCGAGACATCCCGGCCCGGGCAGGCGCAGCGGACAAGATACAGATATATTTTGACAAATTCACCATTGGCGTCTGCCATATAGTGGTCGATGAACGAATTATCAATCAGCGTGACGCCATTATCGGACGGACTGGTTACGATCATGGATCATGAGCTCCCTTCAGAATCTGATTCTGGTTTTGTCTGTGACGAACAGTATAACACAGGAACCGGGCAGACGACCGCCGGGAAGGCGGCGACTTATCCCCACCTTATCCGCAGAGAAATCCACATCGGTGACGGCGGCGGTGACACGGCAGCCTTGACCATTTCCCTGAAATTGAGAAATCCTCACCTGTGACGGCAGCGGAGAAAAGAACACCCCTGCGGAGACGCAGGGGTGAGCATGGATCATACAGTGTGGGGCGGTATCCTTACTGTCCGCCGGTCAGCAGTTCTTCTCCAACCTTCACGATGTCACCGGCGCCCATCGTGATGACCAGATCTCCAGGCTGAACGCTTTCAGCAAGAAAGTCTTCAATCTGGTGGAAGGACGGGAAATAGTAGGCGTCCGTTCCGAGGTTTGCGATGTTCTGCCGGAGCGTGTCGGAGCTGATGCCCAGATTGTCTTTCTCACGGGCGGCAAAGATATCTGCCAGCACAACCGTATCTGCCATCGACAGCGCGTCGGCAAAGTCGTTCATAAGCGCTTTTGTCCGGGTATAGGTATGAGGCTGGAAGACGCACCAGATCTTCCGGTGCGGATAGTTTTCCGCTGCCTTCAGAGTTGCCCGGATTTCTGTCGGATGATGCGCGTAGTCATCAATGATGGTCGCACCCTTCCACTCGCCCTTGATCTGGAAGCGGCGGTCTGCTCCGCCGAAGGAAAGAAGGCCCGCCCGGACATCCTCCATGGAGATGCCGAGCAGATCAGAGACGGCGATGGCGGCCGTGGCGTTCTGGATATTGTGTTCCCCCGGGATTTCGAGACAGAAATGGCCGAGCATTTTTCCGTGATGGTTTACGTCGAAGGAACCGATTCCCCGCTCATCGTAGGTAATGTTCACCGGATAGTAGTCGGAACCTTCCGTACCGTAGGTCACCACGTCGGCGCTGATGCCCGCTGTGATCTCCGCAAGATTCGGGATTGCGCCGCTGATGACAAGCGTTCCGCCCTTCTTGATATTGCAGGCGAAACGGTGGAAAGAATGGCGGATGTCATCCAGATCCTTGAAAAAGTCCAGGTGGTCCGCGTCGATGTTCAGAATCAGTCCGATTCTCGGGTAGAGGCTCAGGAAACTGTTCGTGTACTCACAGGCTTCCGTGATGAAGTTCTCGGAATCCCCGACCCGGATATTCCCGCCAATCTCCTTCAGAATTCCTCCCACGGAAATGGTCGGGTCCATGGCAGCCTGCAGCTGAATGCAGGAAAGCATGGAGGTCGTGGTTGTCTTGCCGTGTGTTCCGGATATGGCGATGGAATTGTCGTAGTTCGCCATAATCTGACCGAGCAGCTGCGCCCGGGTGAGCATCGGCTTGCGGAGGCGTACAGCCTCTGAGAATTCGGGATTGTCCGGATGGATGGCAGCCGTGTAGACGATGACGTCGGCCTCCGGGCGGATATTCTCTGCCTTCTGGGGATAGTCAATCCGGATTCCCCTGGCCTCAAGTGCCTCCGTCATCCTGGACTTCTTCGCATCCGAACCGGTGACTGTGAACCCTTCCTTGACAAGGACGGACGCCAGTCCGCTCATGGAAATCCCGCCGATTCCGATAAAATGGACATGGCAGGGATGAATGAAATCTATCTGATACACGATTGTGAAACTCCTTCCTTGCGTTTGAGTGATGCATCCACAGTATACGCTATTGTCCGGGGTTTGAAAATAGGAGAACATCATTGTTGAAAAGAGACAAAATATATGAATCAGAGTAAAAGAAATAGTAATTTTCGCCACAAAGGATAACAAAGTGATATAATTTATTACCACAATTGCAGCGGAACATGGCGGCGGAGAACAAAGCCGGAGCAGGGAGGAAGATCAGCATGCAGCGAAAGAGGGTTGGCCTTCTGATCAACCAGGTTGTTTCTGACTATATCGCAGAGCTTCTGCACGGAGCGCTGAGAGCAGCGGAAGACAGCCGGTCTGACATTTATATATTTTCAAGTGCGCTCATGGTGAATGACCCGGAAGATGAGTCTGAAGCCAATGCCATCCGGTACAACCGCAATGTCTTGTATTCCTATAGTACGCGGATGGGGCTGGATGCGGTTGTCGTCGCTTATGATGGAATCAAGCAGTGTAATAAGCCAGAGAATTTCGAACGCCTGCTGGGTGAAATCGAGCAAAAACCGTGCATTATTCTGGAGACCAAACTGCCGGGATTCCGCTGTCTGAGGACGGACCAGGCCGGGACGATTCGCAGCATGATGGAGCATTTGATTCTGCATCATGGGTACAAGCGGATCGGGTGTATCCGTGGACCGGTCGGATCTCCGGATGCGGATCTGCGTTTCCAGATTTACAAAGGGATGATGGAGAAGTATGGCCTGCCCAGCGGGAATGACTATGTAGAGACGGGAACCTTTATGCCGGATTCGGGCGAGCTGGTCCGGAATCTGGTGCGACGGCATCCGGATCTGCAGGCGGTTGTTTGTAGCAATGATTTTGTTGCGATCAGTGCCTGTGATGTTCTGCGCAGGATGGGATATAAGCCGGGAGTGGACATCGCCGTGACTGGTGTCGACAATATCGAGAAGAGCATGCGGGTCAGCCGTCCGATTACGACAGTGGAGACGGGAATCTATTCCCTCGGCTATGAGGGTGTGCATGAGGCGATCCGGCTGCTCGAGGGCCTGCCGCAGCAGACATTCTATGTCCCGAGCAGGCTTGTGGTCCGCCAGTCCTGCGGCTGCAGGGCCGGAATGTCTGATTTTGATGAAGCCATCCGTCGATTGTTCCCGATGACAGAGGAAAGCCTTCCGAAGATTGCGAGAGCCATCTGTGACTTTTCGCACAAGCGGGCACCTTCTGAAAAGAAAGAAACAGCGATTTTTGAAGATGTGGAGGCCGTCCTTTTTGCAGAATGGAAGCTGGCGGAGGGAGAAAACCTGGATGAAGAGGTTTTCAGGCATATTGAGAGCATTTCCAGAAAGCTGAACCGGCTCCACATGTCTGCCAACTTGTTTCTTTCCGTGTATGGGTGTGCTGCGGAGATCCTTGGCGAGGGTATAGGAGATGTGGAGCGGAAACTGGCATACCAGCAGGGACGTTATCGCGCTGTCACTTATTTCATGCGGTTTAATGAGCGGAACAGCAGAGAGGAGGTTGTTGATGTCGGGAAAAGCGCGTTGGAGGCACCGTCGCTTGCCGACGCAATCGCGCACAATATCGATGTTGACAAGGCCATGCTGGGGCAGATTGCAGAGATACTTGTCAGAATGAACCTATCGAATGCCTGCATTCTTCTGTTTCCGGATCCCCTTCCGGTTTATCGAAAGAACGGAGCATTCCAGACGGGGGAGAAGGCGGCGATTGTCCTGAAGCTTGTGGATGGGAAACACGAGTTTCCGGCTGATCCGCAGCATCTTCAGTACAGGCAGCTGGACGGTTTGCTCGAAGAGCTATACCCTGAGGAGGCTCCTGCGGCAGCACGGATGGTGTTTGTGCTTCAGAGTGAGGGAGAGCAGTTCGGCCTCCTGCTCTGTGATGTCGGCGGCAACAATTATGTCGAGGCATATCTGGCGAGTCACCAGATTGGAAGTGCTTTAAAGGTGGTGCAGCTGCAGAGACAGCACTATGAGCTGGAGAAACAGCTGCAAAGTGCCATCAATACCATATCAGAGAAGAATCGAATTCTGGAGCGGATCACGAACTACGATTCTCTGACAATGGTCTATAACCGCCGCGGCCTGCTCGAGAGCATGAAGAAGGCGATGTCTCGGAATCAGGGGTGTGAGGGGATCCTGCTTTTCATGGATATCAACAACCTGAAGCAGATCAATGACCGCTACGGGCATAATGCCGGGGATTATGCCATCAGCAGCTTTGCCAGGATTCTGAGGTCTGTTCTGCGTGGAGAGGATATCATCGGCCGCTACGGCGGAGATGAGTTCATGGCGCTTCTCATCAATGACAGGACAATCTCGGAGAGCAGTGAAAGGGGGGCGGAGCAGTCCATACGGCACAGAATCCGGAAAGCGTTTGACGCGTTCAATGATGTAAGCGGGAAACCATTCTATGTGGAGGCGTCGATCGGTACCTATTTCTTCAGCATTACGGAACAGGTTGATTTTGATCATTTGTTCAGCATGGCGGACAGACTTTTGTATCTGGACAAGCAGTATAAGAGAACAGATGTTGCGAAGGAGCCGTATGCAGACGTTTGAAGACATCTGACCGAGGAAATGAAGAGAGGGAACACTGATTTTATATGCATTTACAATGCAATTGTGTGCAAGCGTGTGTTTATCATGAAATAACTGAACAATAAGAACAAAAAAAATGCGATATAATTTCTGAATTTGTGAAAAATGTTCACATGGTTAAGCCGGTTGTGGTATAATATTGTCATCTCACAAATAAATGACAGGGGGTAGGGGTGATAGCGTGATGAAAAAAGAGATGATCGCAATGCTTCTTGCGGGCGGTCAGGGGTCACGCCTCGGCGTACTGACGGCGAAGGTTGCAAAGCCGGCCGTTACGTTCGGGGGAAAGTACCGGATCATTGATTTTCCGCTCAGCAACTGCATCAATTCGGGAATCGACACAGTCGGTGTCCTGACCCAGTATCAGCCTCTGAGACTCAATACTCATATCGGCATCGGCATTCCGTGGGATCTGGACCGCAATGAGGGCGGCGTCACAATCCTCCCGCCGTATGAGAAGGCGGGGAAGACGGAGTGGTATACAGGGACTGCGAATGCGATTTACCAGAATCTGGCTTACATGGAGCAGTACCATCCGGACTATGTGCTGATCTTGTCCGGTGACCATATCTATAAGATGGACTACGAGGTGATGCTCGACTACCATAAATCGCACAACGCGGATGTGACGGTTGCCGTCATGCCGGTTCCGCAGGAGGATGCCTCCCGGTTTGGAATCGTAATCACGGACGGGAAGGGTAAAATCCAGGAATTTCAGGAGAAGCCTGAACATCCGAAGAGCAATCTGGCATCGATGGGCATCTATATCTTCAGCTGGCCGGTCCTGAGGGATGCGCTGGTGGCGCTGTCAGAGCAGGAGAACTGTGATTTTGGCAAGCATGTCATTCCGTACTGCTTCAACAGCGGCCGGAATCTGTGCGCATATGAATTCAATGGTTACTGGAAGGATGTCGGGACACTCGGCTCGTACTGGGAAGCCAACATGGAGCTGATCGATATCGTGCCGGAATTCAATCTGTATGAGGAGTTCTGGAAGATCTATACGAAGAATGATATCATTCCGCCGCAGTACATTTCTCCGGATGCGCGGCTGTACCGGTGCCTGATCGGGAACGGGACAGAGGTCAGCGGAGAGGTGACCAATTCCGTCATCGGCAATGGTGTCATGATCGGACGCGGGGCAAAGATCCGCGACTCCATTGTGATGCATGGTGCAGTGATTGAAGACGGAGCGGTTCTGGACAAGGCGATCGTTGCGGAGAATGCCCATATCGGGCAGGGGGCGGTCATAGGCTGCGGAGACGCGGTACCGAACCGGGTGAAGCCGAAGATCTACGGCTACGGCCTTGCAGTTGTCGGGGAGGACACGGAGGTGCCCCCGAATGTGCGCATCGGGCGCAATACCGCTGTGACCGGCAGGACCGTTCCGGAGGACTACCCGGACGGACAGCTCGCCAGCGGCGGGATTCTGGATAAGGCAGGTGTTGTGTCATGAGAGCGGTAGGTATGATCCTTGCAGGCGGCAACAGCTACCGCATGAGGGAGTTATCCAACAAAAGAGCGATCGCGGCGATGCCGATTGCAGGCAGCTTCAGAAGCATCGACTTTGCACTCAGTTCAATGTCCAATTCGAGGATCCAGAAGGTTGCGGTCCTGACGCAGTACAATTCGCGTTCCCTGAACGAGCATCTGAGCTCCTCCAAGTGGTGGGACTTCGGAAGGAAGCAGGGCGGACTGTTTGTCTTTCCGCCGACGGTGACGGCGGACAACAGCTTCTGGTACAGAGGGACGGCGGATGCGCTTTACCAGAATCTGGATTTTCTGAAGAACTGCCATGAGCCGTATGTGGTGATTGCCTCAGGGGATGGGGTTTATAAGCTTGATTTTAACAAGGTGCTCGAGTATCATATCGCCAAGAAGGCGGATATCACGGTCGTGTGCAAGCAGCTCCCGCCGGGAGAAGACGTTTCCAGGTTCGGTGTCCTGAGGATGAATGAAAACTGCAGGATTGAACAGTTTGAGGAAAAGCCGATGGCTTCCGATGCGAATACAATATCGTGCGGAATCTATGTGGTGCGGAGACGGCAGCTGATCGAGCTGATTGAGAAGAGTGCAGAGGAAGGGAGGTTTGATTTCGTCCGTGACATCCTGATTCGTTATAAGGGAGTCAGGAAGATCTTCGGGTATAAGATTGACAGCTACTGGAGCAACATCGCATCAGTGGAATCTTATTTCCGGACGAATATGGATTTCCTGAAGAGGGAGGTCCGGGATTATTTCTTCCGGGAATACCCGGAAGTCCATTCGAAAGTCGATGATCTTCCGCCGGCGAAGTACAATCCGGGGAGCGAGGTAAAAAACAGTCTCGTTTCCGCAGGATCGATCATCAATGGCGCTGTTGAAAATTCGATTTTATTCAGCAATGTATTTGTAGGAGAAAACTGTGTAATCAAGAACTCCATCGTGCTGAGCGATGTGTATCTTGGTGACAATGTTCATTTGGAAAACTGCATCGTGGAAAGTCGCGACACCATTCGCGCCAATACTTATTATAACGGAGATGATGGTATCAAGATCGTCATCGAGTCAGATGAACGTTACGTCCTATAATAAAAGTAGGGATAGAAAGGCATGTCTGATAGGTGATTTGTATGACGATTACTGATGTAAGAGTAAGGAAGTTCTCCAAAGAAGGCAAGATGAAAGCTGTGGTTTCGATCACACTTGACGGCGAGTTCGTTGTCCATGACATCAAGGTGATCGAGGGCGAGAAGGGGTTGTTTATTGCGATGCCTTCCCGCAAGACTGCGGAGGGGGAGTACCGGGATATTGCGCATCCGATCAATTCCGAGACCCGCCAGCAGATGCAGGATATCATCCTGACCGAGTACGAGAAAGCCATTCAGACGACCGAAGAGTAGACTAGAATGTAATTCTGATGACGAATCCATCACAAACACAAACAGTAATGGATCTGTGATATGAGCCGCGGGACGGGAGTCCTGCGGCTTTTCTTGCGAACGCCCAGGCGAGCTAGTATACTGGAAAACGATTGCCGCCGGGGCAAAGGCGGACAGGGAGTTTTGCTGCGGGGGGGGGCAGAAAGGCAGCCGACAGGGCAAAAGCGGACAGAGAGCTTCAGGCGCAGTGCCGTATGAGGATGCTGCGGAACAGAAACGGGAAGGGAATGCGTATGGAAAGAGAGATTGAGGCCGGGGAGATTGAGACCGGAGAACATGTGACCGGGAGGACGAAAGAGGAAGCACACAGGAGCAAGTGTCCGGAGAAGGAGCTGACACCGCTTGAGAAGGCGCTGAAGGAAAGGAAGGAATATACCCGGATGAGCGGCATTCTGCTTCATCCGACATCGCTGCCGTCCCGGTACGGGATCGGAGATCTCGGAAAGGGAGCGGAGGATTTTATTGATTTCCTGGCAGCTTCACATCAGCATCTGTGGCAGACGCTGCCGCTCGGACCGACTGGTTTCGGGGACTCTCCATACCAGGCTATGTCCGCGTTTGCAGGGCAGCCTTATATCATCAGTCCGGACCTGCTCAAAGAGGATGGTCTTCTGGATGAATCAGATTTGTGGGAGGTTCCGCAGTCTGACCCGCGCAGGGTGGACTATGGGAAAGCGATTGCCTTCAAGATGGACCTTTTGAGAAAGGCGTATGAGCATTTCTGCCGCCCGGAGATGGAAGAACGGTTTCTTCCGGCGTTTGAGGCATTCGTGGAACGTGAACGGTACTGGCTCCCGGATTATGCGCTGTTCATGGCCGTCAAGGAGGCATTCGGCGGACGCTGCTGGCTGGACTGGGATGCAGACATCCGGGACAGGAAGCCGGAGGCGATGGCTGCCTATGCGGGGAAGGAGAAGGATGAGATCCGGTTCTTTGAGTTTGTCCAGTTTCTGTTTGACCGTCAGTGGAACCGGATCAGACTGCTGGCAGCTCAGAAAGACATCTGGATCATCGGGGACATCCCGATCTTTATGTCGCTTGACTGTGCGGATCTCTGGGCGCAGCGCAATCTGTTCCGGCTGGATTCCAGGGGGTATCCGCTCGAAGTAGCGGGTGTTCCGCCGGATTATTTCAGCGCGACCGGCCAGCTCTGGGGCAATCCGCTCTATGACTGGGCTGTGCATAAAGAGACCGGATTTGCCTGGTGGATCGCGCGGATCAGAAGGCAGATGGAGTTGTCGGATTATGTCCGGATTGACCATTTCCGGGCATTCGAGTCCGGCTGGGCAGTCCCGTATGGGGATGAGACGGCGGAGGGCGGAAAGTGGGTGAAAGGCCCGGGAGCCGCGCTTTTTACAGCCCTCCAGAAAAAACTGGGCAGGGGCCTTCCGATTATTGCGGAGGACCTCGGAATCATCACGCCCAGGGTCGAGGCACTGAGAGACAGATTTGGTTTTCCGGGGATGAAGGTGCTTCAGTTTGGCTTCGGGGACATGAATGACCGGGCTCACATTCCGCATATGTATACGACAACAAACTGTGTCTGCTACACGGGTACCCACGACAACGAGACGACGACGGGCTGGTATACGCATCAGCCGGAGGAAGTCAAGGACCGGATCCGGCTCTACGGAAACTGCGACGGCGGCGGGGTCTCCCTCGATTTCATCCGTTTTGCGATGGCATCGGTGGCTCGGTTTGCTCTGTTTCCGATGCAGGATGTCCTTCAGCTTGGAAACGAGGCCCGCATGAACACACCGGGCGCACCGTCCGGCAACTGGACATTCCGTTATGAGCAGGGGCAGCTGGAGGGCTGGAGACGTGACTGGCTGGCGCGGTATACAAGAGTGTTCGCGCGGGAATAATCAAGGAGGACATCCGGTGAAATAGATGCAGAAGGAGCATACCATGCGCAGTCGGCTGACTGGGCGCGGGAGAGACCGGGATGAAGGGGTGCAGGAGATGCACCAGGAGGAAATGAGATGCTGAGAGCAATCGGCGCGCTGATCATGGCGGCTCTTTATCTGATTGTGACACTGCCGTATCTGGGAATTCTGGGACTTCTCAGGAAAAGATGGCCGACGCTCGGTGATCGGACAAGCTTCCGGATGGTGCAGTTCGGCTTCAGGATGGTGAAACTGCCCTGCGGGATCAGGCTGGATACCTACGGACTTGAAAATATCCCCAAGGACAGACCGGTGCTGTTTGTCGGGAACCACAGAAGCTATTTTGATGTGATTCTGACCTATCCGCAGCTGCCGCCGATCACGGCGTTCGTGGCAAAGAGCGATTTTGAGAAGGTGCCGATCCTGCCGATCTGGATGAAGCGGCTGTACTGCGAGTTCCTCGTGAAGGATGACATCAGACAGAATCTTGAGAGCATCGTGCGGGCGATCGGAACCGTGAAGAAGGGTGTCTCGATGTTCATCTTCCCGGAAGGGAAGCGGAACACGGGCGATGATGAGCGGGCGCTTCTGCCATTTCATGAGGGCTCGTTCAAGGTTGCGACCAAGACGAAGTGCGCGATTGTGCCGGTGGCTATCTGCGGGACGAGAGATCTCTTCGAGAACCATTTCCCGAAGGTGAAAGGCGGGCATGTCATCATCGAATACGGAAAACCGATTGAGACAGCTCAGATGACCCGGGAAGAGCTGAAGGGGATCGGCGCAAAGACCCGTCAGGTCGTTCAGGAGATGGTCGCGAAGAACCATGACAGGCTCTGAGCCCTGGAAGGCCCGGCAGGGGAAGGCACTTTTCAGAAAGTCTTAAGCCTTTCTTCAGGGATGGCGCCGGGGATATCTGTTATTATGTGTCTATGATGTCGCATGGTGTCGGACTTCTGACACGGTCATCAAAGGACAGTCTGATGGAAAGGAGTGCGGGATGTACAACATTCTTGTCTGTGACGATGAGAAAGAGATCACGGATGCGATCGAGATCTACCTCAGTCAGGAAGGCTACAGGGTGCTGAAGGCTTACAACGGGAAGCAGGCGCTGGAGATCATGAAGAAGGAAGAGATCCATCTTCTGATCATCGACCTGATGATGCCGGAGATGGATGGAATCCATGCGATCCTGGAGATCCGGAAGACATCCAGCATTCCGATTATCGTGCTGTCGGCGAAGTCCCAGGATGCAGACAAGATTCTCGGGTTGAATGTCGGGGCGGACGATTATGTCACAAAGCCGTTCAATCCGCTGGAGCTTGTCGCGCGCGTCAAGAGTCAGATGCGGCGGTATACGGCGCTTGGCAACATCGCCGAGAATGCCTCGGAGGAGGAGAACGTCTTCCATTCCGGCGGCCTGGTGATTGACGACAACAAGAAGGAAGTGACGGTGGACGGTGAGCCGATCCGCCTGACCCGGATTGAGTACAACATTCTGCTGTTTCTTCTGCAGAACAAGGGAAAGGTGTTCTCGATCGAGCAGATCTACGAGAAGATCTGGAAGGAGGAGGCGTTCTGCGCGGACAATACCGTGACCGTGCATATCCGCCATATCCGGGAGAAGATTGAGATTGACCCGAAGAACCCGAAGTATCTGAAGGTGATGTGGGGAATCGGCTACAAGGTGGAGGACCTGGATTCCTGAAGACCGGCGGCGCACCGGATGGCGGCAGAGACGGCCCTGTAATACGTGCTGAAGCCTGACAGCTGTACGCGCAGGGCGGACAAACGGAAAGATGCGATACATGAAGAGAAAAGCGAGCGAGAGCGGTAGGACCGGAGCGGCGGACAGAAAACAGAACAACAGACAGTACAGCCTGGGCCTGAAGGCGGGAATTGTCTGCCTTCAGGCCCTGTGCGTTGCGATCATCACGGTCTGCACGCTGACGGTGGGCTACTGGACAGACAATACGTACAACCTGGCAGAGCTGGGGAGACCGTTCGAGGAGACGTCCATCTTTCTGAATAACGTGGAGCGGATTGTCCGCTCTAAGATCAACTGTACGAGGAATGAAGCCCTGTTCGAGACCGGCGGCGAGGAGGATCTCAGCAAAAAGATCGATATCCGCCAGTATGTGGCGGGCGTCAGCGATACGGCCAATCAGAATGAGAATACGACCTACCTGCTCTCGGACCTGATCAATTTTTATCCGAATACCGGGGAACTTGAGGAGATCGTCGAGAAGCTGGACAACTCGGAAAATCCGTCGGATGCTTCATTTGACAATCTGGCATCCCTTGCATCCGGTATGGAGAAGATTCTTCCTGTGTCAGGCAGCACACTCGCGGACACGGCGAAGCTGTCCGGGAGCCCGTACACGAAGCTGTCTGAGTATTACAGTGATCTGTGCCAGACAAGCGCGGATCTGTACAGAAGGTACCAGAGCTATACGGCCGAGCACAGTGATCCGAAGGGAGAGGCGCATCAGAAGGCGCCAGGGAACATTCGTTATTTTGCGGAGAACACGACCACCAAGGCGTGCTATACGAATCTGGATGCGAGAAGCTGCTCGGAGGCGAAGAGCCTGATTGAGAAGTCAAAGGATTTAAGGTTCCTGTTCGAGGGCGTCCGGACGATGAACATCATGGTCGCCGACACGGAGCACTCCCTGAACAAGACGGTTACATCGAAGTTTATCGACACGGTGTTTCTGGGCTCAAATGAACGGATTGTCATTGCCTATGAGCCGGGATATCCGGTCGGGGACACCCTGCATCAGGATTATCTGGCCTATCAGAGCCGCAGACCGGTTGCCATCGGCGCAGTTGTTCTGAGCGTTTTGTCTGTTCTGTGTCTGCTTGTGCTGCTTGTGCTCGGAGGAATGGTGACCGGCAGAAAGAATTCGGAGACGCTGGCAGAGGAGGGCTGGTTTGACCGGATTCCGACGGAGATTGCGGCCGGGATGCTGATCGGAACCGTCATGGTCTGGTACTGGGTAATGCAGCGCCTGAGAGGAAGTGTGTTCTTTCCTGCTGATCATCTGAAGAGCTGGTATGTGGTGCTGGCAGTGACGGAGTACCTGCTCGGTGTGAGCGGACTCTACAGCTTCATCAGGAGACGCAGGCATCAGACATTTGCGACCAACTCGGTCATCTACACGGTCGTTCGCGTCAGTCAGCAGGTGATCAATGCCCGCGTGACATCCGGAAAGCTTCTGATGGTCTATTCCCTCTTTATTGCCGCGAACTTCCTGTTCCTGCGCGTCTTCGGCACCATCGGCATCATCATGGTGCTGGTGCTGGACATGGGGCTGATTCTCTACCTGATGCGGGATCAGGTCGGAAAGCTCAGTGTCCGGCAGGGACTCAGGGAGATCTCGAAGGGCAGGCTGGACTACAAGATTGACACGCACGGACTGACCGGGGACAGTCTTGAGATGGCAAGAGCCGTCAACGAGATGGGGGACGGCCTGCAGGAGGCCGTCAACTCCATTGTGAAAAATGAGCGTCTGAAGGCTGAGCTGATCACGAATGTGTCCCATGACCTGAAGACTCCGCTGACCTCCGTGATCAACTATGTGGATCTGCTGAAACGGCTGGACCTGAAGGACGAGCGGGCGAAGGAGTACATCGATGTCCTGGACCATAAGTCCCAGCGTCTCAAGTCGCTGATCTCGGACCTGATCGATGCCAGCAAGATCAGCTCTGGGAATATTGAGCTGGATATGCAGCCGCTTGATCTGAGGTCGATGCTGATGATGGCGGAGGGCGAGTTTGAGGAGCGGTTTGAGGATGCGAAGCTGACGGTCCGGATGTCGCTTCCGGAGAGTGCCGAGATGATTTCAGCTGACGGTTCTCAGCTGTACCGGGTGCTGGACAACCTCTTTTCCAACGCAGCGAAGTACGCAAAGGAGGGGACGGAGGTCCGCCTCACCATGACGCAGGAGGACGGGTATGTGCAGGTGCTGCTTTCCAATACCTCCCGCGACTATCTGGAGAAGAGCGGAGACGAGCTCCTCGAACGGTTTGTGCGGGGCGACCAGGCAAGGAGCAGCTCGGAGGGCTCAGGTCTCGGGCTTTCCATCGCGAAGAATCTGACGGAGCTCATGGGCGGACAGTTCAGTGTGAAAGCCTGCGGCTATACGTTTGAAACCTCACTCAGGTTTCCGGTGCTCCCCGGACCCCGTTCGTAACGCCGGCATGCGCGTCGGAGATCTGATTCGCCGCACCGGTATCCGCGTCGGAGTTTTCGTGAAAGTTTGGTGAATTCTGCCGCATCTGTCTTGCAGATAAATTAAATTGTGCTATCGTGATTACAGCCGCTTCGGTCCGGATGTACCCTGGACGCAGGATTCTTCCGGAAGGGGCAATACGATCTGCAAGGAGTGGGAGATTTTGAGAAACTCAAACTGGCGGGAGCGCTTTCAGAACTTTATGGAGGGACGGTACGGGCAGGACGAGCTGTCGCATTTTCTGCTTGTGGTGACCCTGATTGTGATCATCGTCAATTTCTTCACGCACTCAGCCTTTCTCGGTATCATTGCCGGGCTTCTTCTGGTGTGGGTGTACGTCCGGATGCTTTCAAAGGATACCGCGCGGAGAGCAGAGGAAAACAGACGCTATCTGGATGTGAAGGACAGGGTTGTTTCATTTTTCAGGGGACTTGGAAGCCGGGGCGGGCATGGTTCCCCGGCCCAGGCGGATTTCCGCATTTACCGCTGCCCCAAGTGCGGACAGAAGATCCGCATCCCGAAAGGGCACGGCATGGTGGAGATTACCTGTCCGAAGTGCAGAACAAGGTTCCGCAAGCGTACCTGAGAGGGGCGCTGCGGAACCGCTTTTATATAGGCGGACGAAGGAAAGACACAACACCGGAAGGCGGAAGGGCGGCGGGCTGGATGTTTGGTTATATCACATTGAACAAGCCGGAGATGAAGGTGAAGAACCTGGAAGCGTACCAGGCCTGTTACTGCGGCCTGTGTCATGAGCTCCAGCACCGCTTCGGCGTGAAGGCGCAGATGCTGCTGAGCTACGACTGTACGTTTCTGATTCTGCTTCTGGATGGAGTCTATGAGCCGGAAGAGGGGGAGCGGTCTGTCCGGTGTCTTCGCCATCCGATTGTCCGTCACCGGGAGACGGTCAGCCGGTTTACGCCGTACGCAGCGGACATGAATGTCCTGCTGGGATATCTGAAGGCGGAAGATGACTGGAAGGACGAAAGAAAACCGGCAGCGCGGCTGATGCTCCGGGCGTATGCGAAGGATTACCGGAAGCTGAAAAGCCTCTGGCCAAGGCAGGAGAAGGCAATCCGAAAGGCGGTGGCTGATCTCAGCAGTCTGGAGACTGAGCCGGTTCCGGAGGAGAAGGACGGGATCCTGCAGCGGCTGGACCAGGCAGCCGCCTGTACAGGCCGCTTCCTCGCAGAGGTCTGCGCCCCTCGGAATGATCTGTGGGCGGAGGATCTGCGCGGGGTGGGGTTTTACCTCGGCAAGTTCATATACATCCTGGATGCCTGGGATGACAGGGAGAAGGATCAGAAGAGCGGGAACTATAACCTGCTGGCGGCTCTGGAGGCGGCAGATCCGGAGCACGCCGGGGAGATTGTAAAGGAAGTCCTGTGTGACATGGCAGCCAGGTGCTGCAGAAGCTTTGAGCGGCTTCCGATCGTGACGAATGTGGAGATTCTCCGAAATATCCTGTATTCCGGAATCTGGGTGAAGTTTAATGAGAGATCCGTATGAAGTACTGGGGGTTCCGAGGGGAGCCTCCGATGATGAGATCAAGAAAGCATACCGGAAGCTGAGCCGGAAGTATCACCCGGATGCCAACATCAACAATCCGGATAAGGCATCTGCCGAGGAACGGTTCAAGGAGGTTCAGCAGGCCTACAAGCAGATCCAGGATGAGAAGAGCGGGCGCTTCGGGTATGGCGGGACAGGTTCCTCCGGCGGCTATGGCGGCGGACCTTTCGGCGGCGCAGCAGGCAGCTACGGCCCGTTTGGCGGCTTCGGCGGCTTTGGCGGTCAGAGTGCCGCAGGGCAGGAGGATGAGGGAGACATCCGGCTGCGGGCGGCCTCCAATTACATCGGGAGCCGCCATTTCCGGGAAGCGCTCAATACGCTGGATTCGATCCCGGAGACTTCCCGCACTGCACAGTGGTATTTCCTGAGCGCGCTGGCGAATTCAGGGGCCGGAAACAATGTGACGGCCAGACAGATGGCGGACCGGGCGGTCTCGATGGAGCCGTCCAATGTACAGTATCAGCAGCTGAAGCAGCAGCTTGACAGCGGCTCAGCCTGGTACAGAGGCATGGGAGATTTCTACGGGACGCCGATGGATTCGGCAGGAGACGTATGTTCCAATGCCTGCCTGACAAGCGCATTGTGCAGCGTCTGCGGGCCGGGTGTCTTCTGCTGCATCTGAGGACAGAACAGTTTCAGGCGGACAGGGAGAGCGGTGTATGGACAGCCTTACGCTGATGGAAGAGACAATCAGACAGATTCGTCCTCCGCAGGATGTGTTCCGCAGACGCTGTCAGGCGCGCTGGGACAGCCTCTGCAAGCCGATTCACGGACTTGGAATGCTGGAGGACCTGGTATCGCAGATCGGCGCGATTCAGCAGACGGAGCAGCCGGACATCAGCAGAGCGGCGGTCGTGATCATGGGCGCTGACAATGGTGTTGTCGCGGAGGGCGTCAGCCAGTGCGGCAGTGAGGTGACGGCGCAGGTCCTGCGAAACATGGCAAAGGGGGACAGTACCGTCTGCCAGATGGCGCGGTTCCGGCGGGCGGAAGTGGCTGCAGTCGATATCGGGCTGAATGAGCCGGTCAACAGCCCCGGTGTCCTGAACCGGGCTGTCCGGAGAGGGAGCGGCGACATCCGGACAGGGCCGGCCATGAGCAGGCAGGAAGCCCTGCAGGCAATCGGGGAAGGGATCCAGATTGCGCACGAGCTGAAGACGCAGGGATGTGAGATCCTGATTCCCGGGGAAATGGGAATCGGCAACACGACAACGAGCGCGGCCTGTGTCTGCGCTTTCTTTGGCAGGGAACCGGAGGAGATCGCAGGACCGGGGGCAGGCCTGACGAAGGAAGGCGTCCGGCACAAGGCAGAGGTGATCCGGGACGCGCTGCGCGTCAACCGCCCGGACCGGGGGGACGTTCTCGACGTTCTTTCGAAGGTAGGCGGTCTGGACATCGCCGGAATGGCCGGGCTGTTTCTCGGCAGCGCGGCAGAAGGGATTCCGGCGGTTATCGACGGACTCATCGCCGCGCTGTCGGCCTATATCGCCGTAAGGCTGGCAGACCCTGTGAGAGATTATCTGATCCCGGGGCATCTGGGCACGGAGCCGGGAGACCGGATCCTGATGGAGGCACTGCGGCTCTCCCCGCCCCTCCGCCTCGGGATGCACCTCGGAGAAGGCAGCGGGGCAGCGCTCCTGCTCCCGCTTCTGGATGAGGCCCTTTATGTATACCGGAACCTGCCGCATTTCGGGAAATGTGGGATTGATGCTTATAAACCGCTTTCCTGAGTGCTATACTGTATACAGACCAGTCACAACGCATCCCTCTACAGAAAGGTGTGAGCAGTTATGGCAGAAAACAGTATTATCACCATCGGAAGACAGTTTGGTTCAGGCGGACACGAGGTCGGAAGGCGCATCGCGGCGGAGCTCGGGCTGAAGCTTTACGACAAGGAACTGCTGAAGACGGTCGCGGAGCAGAGCAATATCTGCGAGCAGGTTTTGCAGGACTATGATGAAAAGCCGACGAACAGTCTGCTTTACTCCATCGTGATGGATGTCTATCCGTCCATGAACTATGTGGGGAACACCCTCAGCCAGCAGGTTTATCAGGCGCAGTACGAAACGATCCGCCGGTTGGGAGAAAAAGGGGGCTGCGTGATTGTCGGCCGCGCGGCTGACTATATCCTTCGGGATAACCCGCGGCTGACCTCTGTCTTCATTCACTCCAGCATGCGGTTCAGGCTTGACAGAGTGATGGAGTTCGAGCATATTGATGAGAACAAGGCGAAGGACATGATCCTCAAGGCGGATAAGAAGAGGGCATCCTTCTATAACTTTCAGACGGAAAAGAAGTGGGGAGCGGCATCAAGCTACAATCTGTCGCTCGACACAAGCGACATCGGCATTGACGGCTGCGTCAGGATGATTGAGCTGTATCTTGAGCAGAAGAAAAAAGGCCAGCACAAATCACAGAACTGAGAACCCGGGAGGGCTGCAGCAGCCGGTATCCGCACAGCCGCATCAGCATCAGGGCGCTCAGCCGGAGGTAATATATGAACGATGACCACAGAAAGCAGGGACCGGCGAACGGGCAGGGGAACAACCACGGTTCGATCCTTGCATTTCTCATTGTAACTTTCATCACGCTCGGGATCATGAGTCTGGTCAACCGGGCGATGACGAGCACAACGACCAAGGAAATCACCTACGACCAGTTCCTCGACCTTCTGGACAACAACCTGGTTGAATCGGTGACGGTCGATACGAACAAGCTGGAGATCGTCACGAAGAAGGACCAGCCGCTTGCCAGCCAGGGCATCGAGGTGACCTACTATACAGGCCGTATGGATGACGACAAGCTGGTCGACCGGCTGCAGAAGGCAGGTGTGGAGTTCAAGGAGGAGATTCCGGACAATACCACCAGCCTGATTCTGAATGTGCTTCTTTCATTTGCGCCGCTGGTTCTGATCTGGGTTCTGATGGGCGTGCTGCTCCGCAGGATGAACAGCAGCACCGGCATGATGGGTGTCGGCAAGAGCCGCGCCAAGATGTACATGCAGAATGAGACCGGCGTGACCTTCAAGGATGTCGCCGGTGAGGATGAAGCCAAGGAATCCCTGCAGGAGGCGGTCGACTTCCTGGAGCATCCGGAACGGTATGCGGAGATCGGCGCGAAGCTTCCGAAGGGCGCTCTTCTGGTCGGCCCTCCAGGAACCGGCAAGACGCTGCTGGCAAAGGCGGTCGCCGGGGAGGCGAAGGTGCCGTTCTTCTCTCTGACTGGATCGGATTTTGTGGAGATGTTCGTCGGTGTCGGCGCATCCCGTGTCCGCGATCTGTTCGACGAGGCCAAGAAGAACGCGCCGTGCATCATATTCATTGATGAGATCGATGCCATCGGAAAGAGCAGAAACGCCGGCGGCTATGGCGGCAATGACGAGCGGGAGCAGACGCTGAATCAGCTGCTGTCCGAGATGGACGGTTTTGATTCCTCCAAGGGAATTCTGATTCTGGCCGCGACCAACCGTCCGGAGGTGCTGGATCAGGCGCTGCTCCGTCCGGGCAGATTTGACCGCCGCGTCATTGTTGACAAGCCGGATCTTGAAGGACGGATTCAGATTCTGAAGGTCCACGCAAAGAATGTGAAGATGGACGAGACGGTCGATTTCCGCGAGGTGGCGCTTGCTACCTCCGGTGCGGTCGGCGCGGATCTGGCAAATATGATCAATGAGGCAGCAATCCTGGCAGTCCGGAACCACAGGAAGGCGGTCAGCCAGAAGGACCTGCTGGATTCCGTCGAGGTCGTCCTTGTCGGCAAGGAGAAGAAGAGCCGCGTCCTCAGCAAGGAGGAGCGGAAGATCGTATCCTACCACGAGGTCGGACATGCGCTGGTGTCTGCAATTCAGAAGCATTCTGAGCCGGTGCAGAAGATTACGATTGTTCCGAGAACCATGGGAGCCCTCGGCTATGTCATGAATGTCCCGGAGGAGGAGAAGTACCTCAACTCCGAGGAGGAGATCCGGGCTATGCTTGTGGAGTTCACGGCAGGCCGTGTGGCGGAGGAGCTCGTGTTCGGCTCTATCACAACAGGCGCCTCCAACGATATCGAGAAGGCGACCCGGATCGCGCGGGCGATGGTGACTCAGTATGGCATGAGCAAACGGTTCGGCTTCGTACAGCTGGAGAGCCAGACATCCCAGTATCTGGATGACGGCCGGCGTGTGATGAATTGCTCTGAGCAGACCGCTGCAGAGGTGGACGAGGAAGTCATGGCCATCATGAAGCAGTCTTATGAACAGGCGAGAAAGATCCTGACAGAACACAGAAAGGCGCTTGACCAGATCGCGGCCTTCCTGATTGAGAAGGAGACCATCACCGGGAAGGAATTCATGGATATCCTGGAGAAGGTCGATCAGCCGGATCACACAGAGGGGACAGAAAGTACAGAAACACCGCAGGCCTGACAGATGAGGAACGGGAGCCGGAGCCGGTGTCCTGTGCAGACGTCCTGAGCAGACGAACAGGGAAGCTTGACAAGAATAGCCCCGGGGCTGTAAGATGCAGTCCCGGGGCATGTGTATATGATCATGCTGACCGAAGAATGATATGCCCGTGCGGCGCAGGTGTTCGCAGGGCTTACGGTGGGACAGATGAAGATAATAAAGAAACTGAAAACATACAGGCATGCGCTGTGGTTTCTTTTGTACAGTGCCTTTTATATGACAGCGTTCAATGCCGTGGAGAAGGCGGGGCATGTTCATTATCATGTGATTCACACCTGGCTGGATGAACAGATCCCATTCTGCAGATTCTTTGTCGTACCTTACTTTCTGTGGTTCGGCTTCATCGGCGCGGCTGTCACATGGTTTGTCATGTGCTGTAAAAACAGGGATGAGTACTATAAGCTGATCACAATGCTGATGATGGGGATGACCATCTTTATCGTTGTCTCTGTTGTCTATCCGAACCGGCTGGATCTGAGACCTGCCCGGGTAGAGGGGAACGATCTCTTTGCCATCCTCTGCAGGTATCTTTACAGGACCGATACACCGACGAACGTGCTGCCGAGTATCCATGTGTACAACTCCATGGCAGTCTGCTATGCGGTGAACGCGAATGAGACGCTGAGAAAAAAGAAGTGGGTGATTGCGGGGACAGATGTCCTGACCCTTCTGATTGTACTGTCTACCATGTTCCTCAAGCAGCATTCCATAATCGATGTCACAACGGGAATTGTCATGAGCGTTGTGCTTCAGGTGATCTGCGACCATATTTTCGAGACAGAACCAGAGCGTGCGGATGCAGATGCCCGGATCTATTCATCGAAACAGAGAGAGTCAGGCTTGCGGGCCTGAACCATGACAATGCCGAAGGGCCTTTCCACCAGACTCCGCATACGCCGGAGAGGTGGAAGGGCCTTTTTTATTTCAGCCGCCGTGCCACGGCCGGCAGGCGGCTGCGTATGAATGACAGGATGGGCTATGGAGAATGAATTTCATTTTGATCTGAAGGAGGAGCTGAGGAAGCTTCCCGAAAAACCGGGCGTCTACATCATGCACGACCGGACCGATGCGATTCTGTATGTCGGGAAAGCGGTCAATCTCAGGCGGCGGGTGCATCAGTATTTTGTAAAAAAGCTCAACCGCGGACCGAAGATTGAGTATATGGTCACAAAGATCGCGTATTTTGAGTACATCGTGACCGACTCCGAGCTGGAGGCGCTGATTCTCGAGAATAATCTGATCAAGGAGCATCGTCCAAAGTACAATACGCTCCTGAAGGATGACAAGACATACCCGTACATCAAGGTGACGGTCGGGGAAGCTTACCCCCGGGTGCTGTTTACGAGGAAGCTGAAAAAGGATGGATCCCGGTATTTCGGTCCCTTCAAGAGTGCCGGCGCGGTCCGGGATACGATCGAGCTGATGCGGAAGCTGTTTCAGATTCGTGACTGTACACGGAATCTGCCGAGGGATCAGGGGAAGGAACGGCCTTGTCTGAACTATCAGATCGGCCAGTGCAAGGCGCCCTGCCAGGGGTATGTCTCCGAGGAGGAATACCGCAGAAACGTGGATGAGGCCGTCAGCTTTCTGGGCGGGAGCTACAAACCGGTTGTCCGGCTTCTGACCGAGCGGATGGAGAAGGCATCGTCGGAGCTTGATTTTGAGCAGGCGGCACAGTGGCGGGATCTCCGCGCCAGCGTCCTCCAGGTGTCCGAGAAGCAGAAGATGGAGTCGGAGGATGGAAATGACCGGGACGTGATTGCGATGGCTGTCGATGGGACGGAGGCGGTGGTCTCCGTGTTCTATGTCCGCGGCGGACGGGTCATCGGGCGGGACCATCAGTTTCTCCATATCGGGCTGGACGAGGACAGAAAGGAAATTCTTTCGGATTTTGTCCGTCAGTTCTATGCCGGGAACATGATGCTTCCGTCCGAGGTGATGCTGGAGACGGAGATCAGCGACCAGGCGCTCCTTGAAAAGTGGATGAGTCAGCGGAAAGGCAGGGCAGTCCACATCAGGGTTCCACAAAGAGGCGCGAAGGAAAAGCTGGTCGCGATGGCCAGGGAGAATTCGGAGATCGTACTCCGGCAGGACCGCGAGCGGATCAGACAGCAGGAGGGCCGCACGATCGGCGCCATGCAGGAGATTGCCGCCCTGCTTGGAATCAGCCATATCAGCCGGGTTGAGGCGTACGATATCTCTAACACAAGCGGGGTGGAGTCGGTCGGCTCGATGATCGTCTTTGAGAAGGGGATGCCGAAGCCGGGCGACTACCGGAAGTTCCGGATCAGGACGGTACAGGGGCCCAATGACTATGCCTCCCTGAAGGAGGTTCTGACAAGGCGGTTTACGCACGGGCTTGAGGAGACGGCGCAGCTGAGGGAAAAGGGAATGGATCCGAGCCTCGGAAGCTTCTCGGTATTCCCGGATCTGGTCATGATGGATGGCGGACGCGGCCAGGTGAACATCGCTCAGGACGTCCTGCGGGAGCTGGGGCTGTCGATCCCTGTCTGCGGAATGGTCAAGGATGACTATCACAGGACCAGAGGACTTTACTTTCAGAATGTCGAGCTGCCGATTGACACCCACTCAGAGGGGTTCAAGCTGATCACACGGATCCAGGATGAGGCGCACCGCTTTGCAATCGAGTATCATCGCTCCCTCCGCTCAAAGGCACAGACCCATTCTGTGCTGGATGAGATCAAGGGCATCGGGCCGGCGAGGCGCAAGGCGTTGCTCCGCGCGTTCGGGTCCGCGGAGGCTGTGCGGGATGCCGGGCTCGATCAGCTTGCCCATGCGCCTTCGATGGATGCCAGAAGCGCAAGGAGTGTCTGGAATTTCTTTCATCCGGCAGAATCTGCAGAAAAAGCAGATGAAGATGGCAGTCTTTTTCTATCCGGGCAGTTGCCCGGACAGAGCGGACGTGATAAGATAAATTGATTTACATGTTTAAACTTCAGTGCATTTCCGCGGAATCTGCGGGGTGGAGTGGCGAGTGCAGACGGAGCGGCTGCTGTGTCTGGCACAGACAGGAACAATCCGAAACGGGCTCCGGCAGGAGACGGAAATGCTGAAAAGGGGTGTGCCGGATGAACACGCAGTCTACCGTACCGCTGACAAAGATGGTCGAACAGATGAAGCTCAAGTGCCTGACGCCGGAGATTGACATCACAAACAAACAGCTTGTGACGCCGCAGATCAACCGGCCGGCGCTTCAGCTCACCGGGTATTTCGATCATTTTGACGCGGAACGTATCCAGATCATCGGATATGTCGAGTATACGTATCTGGAGCATCTGACGAGAGAGCAGAAGCTTCCGATTTATGAAAAACTGCTTTCCTACAAGATTCCGTGCCTGGTCTATACGACTCGGACGGTGCCGGACCAGGATATGATCAATCTGGCAGGGGAGTACAATATTCCGATCTTCGTGACGCAGCGGAGTACCAGTGCCTTCATGGCCGAGGTGATCCGCTGGCTGAATGTCGAGATGGCGCCGAGCATCACGATTCACGGCGTGCTTGTGGATGTATTTGGTGAGGGTGTACTCATCATGGGCGAGAGCGGGATCGGCAAGTCGGAGGCTGCGCTGGAGCTGATCAAGAGAGGACACAGACTCATATCCGACGATGTCGTCGAGATCCGCCGGGTGTCGGACACCACCCTTGTCGGAACGGCGCCCGACATCACCAGACATTTCATAGAGCTCCGGGGAATCGGCATCATCAATGTCAAGACATTGTTCGGTGTCGAGTCCGTCAAGGATACGTCGAATATCGACCTGGTCATCAAGCTGGAGGAATGGGACAAGGACAAGGAGTACGACCGGCTCGGTCTGGAGGAGGAGTACACGGAATTCCTCGGGAACCGGGTGACCTGCCATTCCCTTCCGATCAGGCCTGGAAGGAACCTTGCCGTGATTGTCGAGACGGCAGCTGTCAACCACAGACAGAAGAAAATGGGGTATAATGCTGCTCAGGAGCTCTATGACAGAGTCCAGGCCGGCCTGAAGAAAAATATGAACGGTGACTGAAGAAGGAGTGGAGGGCATTATGAAGAAATATTGTTTTGGGATTGACATCGGAGGAACCACGGTCAAGTGCGGTTTTTTCAACACAGAAGGCGACCTTCTGGAAAAGTGGGAGATTCCGACGCGGACAGAGGAGAACGGCAGCAGGATCCTGCCGGATATCGCGCAGACGATTAATGACAAGATCGCGGAGAGAGGGCTTGACAAGGCCGAAATCGAGGGAATCGGCATCGATGTGCCGGGACCAGTTCATGAGGACGGGCATGTGGATTTCGCGGTGAACCTTCACTGGGGGGTCGTGGACATTGTCGGAGAGATGGAGAAGCTGACCGGGATTCGCACAAAGGCACTCAATGATGCCAATGCGGCAGCACTCGGCGAGTGCTGGAAGGGCGGCGGCGCCGGCTATCACAACCTGATTATGGTAACGCTCGGAACGGGCATCGGCGGCGGAATCGTCATCAACGACAAGGTGATTGCAGGCGCGCATGGAGCCGGCGGAGAGATCGGACATGGGCATGCAACGGAGGAGCTGACGGAACCGTGCAACTGCGGCAATGTCGGCTGCCTGGAGCAGGTCGCCTCCGCGACCGGGATTGTCCGGCTGGCGAAGATGCGCCTCGGGAAGGATGACAAGCCGTCTGTCCTGCGCGGTAAAAATTTCAGTGCAAAGGACATCTGGGATGCAGTCAAGGCGGGTGACGAGGTTGCGGATGAGATCGCCGAGAAGTTCGGCTTCTATCTCGGGAGAGAGCTTTCGATCTATACGGTTGTCTCTGATCCGCAGCTGATTGTTATCGGCGGCGGCATGTCGAAGGCCGGGACGGTTGTCCTGGACTATATCCAGAAGTATTACCGCCAGTATGCATTTGCGGCCTGCAAGGAAGTGGAGTTTGCGCTTGCCACGCTTGGCAACGATGCAGGAATCTACGGCGCAGCCAAAGTGGTTTTGTAAAGGGAACGGCTGCAGACTGTGATGTGTGCCTGGCCAGCCAGGGGAAGACAGGAGCATTCAGCCGCCGGCGCTTTCAGAAGAAAGCCCGGCGGTTTTGTGTTCACAAATTTTTAAGAAAGGTTTCCTTGTGACAGACAGGGAAATGAGATAGGATTAGGAAACAGCGCGGGGCGCTGCATGGATGAGAAGCATCCGTTCAGATCTGAAACAGGAGAATGCGTATGAGCAGCAGATTGAAAAATACAGAGGAAACCGTCCGTAGACCGAAGGGGAACAAGCGGCAGAGAAGACAGCAGATCATCGCTGCCGTGATTGCGATCATTCTGGCTGGCGCGATGGTTGCGACGCTGATTCCGAGCTTCCTTATGTAAGGGAGCGGCGGACAGACGGCAGGAACAAAGGAGTATAGATTGCGGATCAGGCTACAGAGGATAAGACTACAGAATATGGGGGGAAGACGGTTTGCGCTTGCCGCCTGCGGCGGTCTGATGATGATCGCAGCAGCTGCGGGGGGTGCACAGGCGTCAGAGGCAACCATTACAAAGGGCGTCAGCATCGAGGGGGTTGACGTCGGAGGCATGTCGAAGAGCCAGGCGGAGGCGGCCCTTGAAGAGAAGGCGCAGCAGCTCGGGCAGACGAAGGTGACGCTGATGATGGGGGACAACCCGGTCACGACGACACTGGGCGAGCTGGGATATACCTGGACGAATACCGATATCGTCGGAAAGTGCCTCACGCTTGCGTCATCTGGCAATATTGTCGAGCGGTACAAGGAAAAGAAGGATATCGAGAAGGAACCGAAGAACTACACGATGACCTTCTGCGCGGATAACGCGAAAGTACAGTCGTTTGTGGAAAGCTGCTCGGCCTATAATTCGGATCCGGTGGAAGGATCGATCCAGATGGGCAGCGACGGGATTCCCTATGTGGAGGGCGGAACAGACGGCCTGACGCTGAATGTCGACAAGTCCGTCGCGGCGGTTGAGAATGCCATCAGCGGATGGACGGGCGGCGATCTGAAGGTGGATCTCGTTGTCGATAAAAAGAGTCCTGATGTATCGGCTGAAACCCTCTCGAAGGTGAAGGATGTGCTGGGGACCGCTACGACCGACTACTCGGCGTCCACCGCCGCCCGGGCGGTTAATGTAGAGAACGGCTGCAGACTGATCAGCGGGACCCTGGTCTGGCCGGGCGATGAGTTTTCCGTCACCCGGGCGGTGACGCCTTTCACGGCGGAGAACGGGTATCAGCAGGCGCCGTCCTATGAGGAGAACAGGGTAGTCGATTCCTATGGCGGCGGAATCTGTCAGGTTTCCACGACCCTGTACAACGCAGTGCTGAAGGCAGAGCTCGATGTGACGGCCAGATCAAACCATACGATGATTGTCAACTATGTCCAGCCGAGCAAGGATGCGGCGATCGCCGAGGGAATCATGGACATGGCATTCGTGAACAACACGGATTCGCCGATCTATATCTACGGGTACTGCTACGGCGGACAGATCACATTCACCATCTACGGCCATGAGACGAGACCTTCCAACAGAAGCATTGAGTTTGAAAGCAAGGTCACATCGCAGACCGATCCGCAGGGGATTCAGCTTGTGGCGGATACCTCGCAGAATGTCGGGTACATCAATCAGGTACAGAGTCCTCATACTGGCTACACGGCGGAGTTGTGGAAGAATATCTATGTGGACGGGCAGCTGACCGACTCCGTGCAGGTCAATTCCAGTACGTATCAGGCAGTCGGGACAATCTATGATGTCGGGGTTGTGAGTCAGAGCAGTGCTGTGACGCAGGCGATGTACAGCGCCATTGCATCCGGGGATGTCAGCCAGGTTCAGAACGTGATCAAGTACGGGACGAACGCAGCGCAGGGACAGACGAATGCCCAGGGGCAGAACGGTGCATCCGGCCAGACGGATGCTGCACAGGGGCAGACGAATGCCCAGACGCAGACAGACGCAGCCGGTCAGTCAGGCCCCTCGCAGACCGATGCTTCCGGGAATGCTGTGATATCTGTACAGTAACGAGGAAAGAATCATATGAGGAGAGGGATTGTCAGTCAGGCAGTGTATGAGCGCTCCATCGAAAGGCCGCTTGAGGCGGCAGGTGTTTTCAGTGGAGGAGCGGGACATTGCCTGGATCTTCCCGGGCGTATACTGGCCGTCCACAGCACCGCTTCTGGTGCTGCGGACGGCTTTTGCCTTCCCGGGGCGGAGATGATTTTTGATGAAGCAGTCAACAGGCTGGATGAGGCACCGGTATACAGTCCGGGGCGGATGGCAGAACCGGCAGCCGGTTTTCCTGCAGAAGGAGAAAACGGGTATGGTCTGGCAGAGGTATCGGTCTCTGCGATTCTCCCGCCGGATATGGAGGAAGAAGATCTGAAGAAACTGGTGCGGCGGCTGGGACAGGAAGCGAAGAAGGCCGGCGCAGAGGTGGAGGCATTCTCCGCCGCCGTCAGTGAATCTGTGATGAATCCGGTCATCAGCGCGGCAGCAGGGAGGATATGGACGCCTGAAATGACTGCCTCCCTGATGCAGTCGGAGGGGATTGGCGGCGCAGCCACCGAAGCCAGAGGGAAAAGCGGTCTCACGGATGACAGGATGACGGAAGGCTGGGATCTTCTGATGGCTGGGCCGTGCGGGGCTGCCGGGACAGCGGTTCTGCTGCGAAGCTTCCCGGAGCGGCTTTCCGGACAATTTCCGGCAGGATTTTTAAAGGGCGCGGAGCGGATGGGAGAGAAGCTGCTGACAGGAAAAGCGGCGGCTCTGATCCGGGCGGAGGAAAAAGACGCACAGCTTCAGTGCATCGGAGAGGGAGGCGTCTTTTCAGCGCTGTGGACGCTGTGCGGGCGCCTTTCCTGCGGGATGGATGCGGACATTCATCTGATTCCGATCCGGCAGGAGACGATCGAGATCTGTGAGGCGCTGAACCGGAACCCATACAGGCTGTATGGTACAGGCGGTCTTCTGGCCGTTGTGCGCAACGGGGAAGCCGTTCTGCGGAAACTGGAAAGGGAAGGTCTTGAGGCGGCTGTGATCGGAAAGCTGACGAAGGGACCCGGGCGGTATATCCGCAACCGGGATATCACCCGGTGCCTGGAGAAACCGCAGTGCGACGCCCTGTTTGAGGAAGGATGAGGGATTGTATGAGCTTCCGCCCGGGCTCTGGCGTGGGAGGAGCCGGTTGACAGAGTCTGTACCAACAGGTAGAATGAAAAAATATAGACAACAAAGGCACCATGCCGAAAAGTTTTCGGACTGAATTCAAATCAAGCAGATAGGAGCGAAAAATTTATGAGAGAACAGATTCTGGAGCTTCTGGAACGCAATTCCAGAATGACTCCTGCTGAGATTGCCGTCCTCCTCGGATCTGGAGAGGAAGTCATCGCCTCTGAGATTAAAAAGATGGAGGAGGAGAATGTCATCTGCGGGTACAACACGCTGATTGACTGGGATAAGACCGGTGCCGACAAGATCACGGCCCTGATCGAGGTGCGCGTGACCCCGACCAGAGGACAGGGCTTTGACAAGATTGCGGAGCGCATTTACAACTATCCGGAGGTTCAGTCCGTCTATCTGATTTCGGGCGGGTATGACCTGCTGGTGATCCTTGAGGGAAAGACGCTGAAGGAGGTATCGCACTTCGTGTCGAGCAAGCTTTCCACGCTGGACTCTGTGATCTCGACCGCCACCCATTTCATTCTGAGGAAGTACAAGGATGACGGAATCATCTTCGACAAGAAGAAAAAAGATGAAAGGATGCTGGTGGAGCCGTGAGAGATCCGATCGGGAAAAAGGCCGCAGAGCTGAAGCCCTCCGGCATCAGAAAATTTTTTGATATTGTGGCAGAGATGGATGATGTCATCTCGCTCGGCGTCGGGGAGCCTGATTTTGACACGCCCTGGGCGATCCGGGACGAGGGCATCTACTCTCTTGAGCGCGGACGCACGTTCTATACGTCGAATTCCGGGCTGAAGGAACTCCGGACGGAGATTGCGTCCTACATCCATCGAAGGCTGGGGGTCCATTACAACCCGATTTCCGAGATTCTTGTCACGGTCGGCGGATCGGAAGGAATCGATCTGGCTTTTCGCGCCATGATCAATCCCGGGGACGAGGTGCTGATTCCGGAACCCAGCTATGTTTCCTACAAGCCGTGCGCAATCCTCGCGGACGCGGTCCCGGTCGTGATTCCGCTCAAGGAGAAGAATGAATTCCGTCTGACAGCGGAGGAGGTGGAGGCGGCGGTCACACCGAAGACGAAGATCCTCGTGCTTCCATTTCCGAACAATCCGACCGGAGCGGTCATGACGCGGGCGGACCTCGAGGCGGTCGCGAAGGTCTGCATCGAGCATGATCTGTACGTGCTCTCCGATGAGATATATTCGGAGCTGACCTACACGGGAGAAGATCACTGCTCTATTATCCAGATCCCGGGGATGAAGGAGCGGACGATTCTGATCAACGGCTTCTCCAAGGCGTACGCCATGACGGGCTGGCGGCTCGGATACTGCTGCGGTCCCGAGGAGATCATTCATCAGATGACAAAGGTCCATCAGTTCGCGATCATGTGCGCGCCGACCAACAGCCAGTATGCCGCGGTAGCGGCGCTTCGGGACTGCTATGGCGAGGTAGTGAAGATGCGGGAGGCCTATAACCAGAGAAGACGGTTCCTTCTGCATGAGTTTGAGAAGATGCAGCTTCCGTGCTTCGAGCCCTTCGGCGCCTTCTATATGTTCCCGTCGATTCAGGAATTCGGCATGAGCAGCGATGAGTTTGCGACGGAGCTGCTGAAGGATCAGAAGGTGGCGGTCGTACCGGGCAGCGCATTCGGTGACAGCGGGGAAGGCTACGTGCGGATCTCCTATGCCTACTCACTGGACAGCCTGAAGGTGGCGATGGAGCGGCTTTCTGCGTTTATCACGAAACTGCGGCAGCGGTGAGTGACTGAAAAGTCTGTTCCGGGATCCAGCGTTATTCAGAAAATTTGATTTGTGAAAGCCTGAAATCCGGCGGAAAAGGGTGAATATCTTACAAAAACAGATACGGCATACCGGCCTGAAAACAGCATATTGAAAAAAATAAACCTCCGTGTTATCATCAGTTTAACTTGTTAAAGTGCCTGGCTGCTCAATTGTTTCCGGCGTAATGCTCTGATTCCAGGACAGGGTTAGCGCCGGATATTTTGTGCGGCACCGCGCTATGCGGATGCACAAAAGGGAGGGAAAACATTATGTTTGGCTTTTTGCTTTGTCTGGTGATCCTGATCGCCGGGTATTTCACGTACGGCAAGTTTGTGGACAACACATTCGCGCCGGATGACCGTGAGACCCCTGCGGTTGCGATCAACGATGGTGTGGACTATGTTGTCATGCCTGCCTGGAAGCTGTTTCTGGTACAGCTGCTGAATATTGCCGGTCTGGGACCGATCTTCGGCGCCATCACCGGTGCGATGTGGGGACCGATTGTCTTCCTCTGGATTACCTTCGGAACCATCTTTGCCGGCGGCGTACACGATTATCTGTCCGGGATGATGTCCGAGCGTGAGAACGGTGCGTCGATCTCCGAGGTAACCGGAAGACTGCTCGGTCCGGTGATGCAGAACATCATGCGTGTCTTCTGTGTCATCCTTCTGATTATGACCGGCACGGTCTTCGCGGTCGGCCCGGCAGGCCTTCTGAAGGCGCTGTTCACCGATACCGGCATGAAGTCCGGCATCCTGGTCAATTCGACCTTCTGGCTGGCAGTGATCCTGGTCTACTATTTCATCGCGACCTTTATCTCCATCGACAAGATCATCGGAAAGATCTATCCGGTTTTCGGTGTTGCGCTGATTGTGATGGCGCTTGGTGTCGGCGGCGGGACGCTGATCCTCCGCGGAAAGGACATCCCGGAGCTGTTCACGCATTTCTACAATATGCATCCGGCAGGAAAGGCTGTCTGGTCTTACATGTTCATCACGGTTGCGTGCGGTGCCTGCTCCGGCTTCCACTCCACACAGTCTCCGCTGATGGCGCGCTGCATGAAGAGCGAGCGTCAGGGACACTTCGTCTTCTACGGTGCGATGGTTGCGGAGGGCATCATCGCTCTGATCTGGGCGGCTGCAGCCTGCACCTGGTACACAGGAGCGGATCTTCTTGCTGCCGGCGGCGGAAACTCCACGACCGTCTACTTCATGAGCAAGAGCACGATGGGCGGCGTCGGATTCATTCTTGCAATGCTCGGCGTCATCGCATGCCCGATTACATCCGGCGATACAGCGTTCCGTTCCGCGCGTCTGACCATCTGTGACTGGTTCAAGATTGACCAGCAGGGCTATGGCAAGCGGCTTGCGGTCTGCATCCCGGTTCTCGGTGTCGGCGCACTTCTCGGCTTCGGCCAGACCTTCGGTTGGCTGAACTACAATGTCATCTGGAACTACTTCGCATGGTCCAATCAGACACTGGCAATGCTGGTGCTGTGGGCCGGCGCTATGTTCCTGGCGAAGGAGAAGAAGAACTACTGGATTGCCGCAGTTCCGGCAACCTTCATGAGCGCGGTGACATCCACCTACTTCATGATGGCACCGGAGACACTCGGTCACATCAAGGCACTGAATGACAATCATGCAGTTTCTTATCCGGTTGGCATCATCTTTGCAGCGTTCTGCCTGTGCCTGTTTATGGTCAACTCGAAGAAGTACCGCAAGGCTTGACGGAACAAAGGAATAACTGAATTGTACGGCGCAGGCGCCTGGACCTGCGCGGAAGAAGGCGGAAGGCGGAAGCCTCCCGCCTTTTTCAAAATGAACGAAGCAATACACGACGCAGGCAATTACGGAAGCGGGAGCATAACGAACGAGATATGATAGTCGCACCTACAAGACTTGGACAAACAGCCCTGAGCCGGGAGACACTGGCTGAGGATAAGAAGCAGTGCCATAAAATCGGCCCGGTCGGAATCGGCGGGCGTGCCCTGTATACAAACAGTTTTTATATCAGCCGATGCTACTATACCTGCTGGCAGGACATCCGGAGGGTATTCAAGAGAGTCGCCATGTCGAAGGGCGGCTTTACAGGAAAAGGAATTTTTGCGACAACACCGTACCTGGTTGTCCAGAGAAGCGATGGCACTGAGCAGCAGTGCAATTTCAAGATTGAGGCGGAGGTCGACGAGGCTCTGGAGGAGATTCACAAAAGGCATCCGGAGATTCCGGTCTACAGTGCGGAGTCTGAAAAAAAGCTGCGGAAGGCAAAGGCAGAGCAGGAAGCCAGGTACCTGAAAAAGCTGCCGGAGGATGCGGCGGCTGCGGTCAGAAATCTGGAGAAGGCAAAGACATATCTACAGCAGGACGAGCGCTACAGCAAGATGATCGTCTTTGCGGCAAAGCAGAAGCGGTCGCTTGACGGGACAAAGACATCTCTGAAGACCCTGGCTGTCTTGATTGATGCCGGCTCTGCGGCTCTCATCGCTGCAGGACTGTATCTACGGCTTATGAAGGGGAACAGCATGGGCATTTACCTTGCCCTGTTCGGCGGTGCATTTATCCTGTCGGTGGCGGCTTCGCAGATTCTGCCGACGCCGCACCGCAACCGGAAGACGGCGCAGGCGGACTGGGAAGAGGCCCTGAGGCAGATGAAGGGTTACATCGGGAAGACAGATACATTCCCGGTGCCGCCGCAGTACGCGCACCCGGTCGTGCTGGACCGGATGATCCGCGTCGTGCGGGAGGGCAGGGCGGCGGACGAGGAAGGCGCGCTGGAGGCTGTCAAGAAGGATCTGAAGGCGCTCAACGCCAGTGTGACCGTCTCGCAGCAGGAATATGATGAGGTTGTGACGATCAAACCGCTGTTCATTGTGAGCAGCTATCAGTGATGATCTATCTGCCGGTGGGCTGCACATCAATGACCCGCGCACCGGCATGGGGAGAAAAGAAGATCCAGGACAGTAAAGGAGAGTCAGCGAATCTATGAAAAGCCTGATGGAGTTTCTGAGGCAGGAGGGAGTCAGCAGCCTGCTGCTGGACCGCGTAGCCGAATACAGAAAGAGATATAACACCATGGAGATTCCGGCGGAAACCAGCCGACGGATTCCGCAGACGAAGATCCGCTATTACGGAACGGGCGTCTGGGAGAAGGCGGTCGCCGCGCTCCTGAGTGGTGAAAACCTGCTGCTGGCCGGGCCGAAGGCAACAGGGAAGAATGTCCTTGCCGAGAACCTGGCCGAGCTGTTCGGCCGCCCGCTCTGGGACGTCAGCTTTCATGTCAACGTAGACGCCTCCTATCTGATCGGAACCGACACCTACGATGGCAGCAGGGTGACATTTCGCCCTGGTCCGATTTACAATTGTGCGGTTTATGGCGGCTTTGGTGTGCTCGATGAGATCAACATGGCGAGAAATGAAGCGCTGGCGGTTCTTCACGCCACGCTCGATTTCCGCCACGTGATCGATGTGGCAGGGTACGACCGGATTTCCGTGAGCCCGGCTGCCCGGTTTATCGGAACCATGAACTACGGCTACGCAGGGACGAGAGATCTGAATGAGGCGCTTTGTTCACGCTTCGCGGTTCTGGATATGCCGCTGATTGCGGAACCGGATCTGGAACGGCTGCTGAAGGATGTTTTCCCGGCGATCAAGCCGAAGATCTGCCAGCAGTTCGTCTATCTGTTCTATGAGATTGAGAAGAAGGCGCAGGCGGCGGAGATTTCCGAGCGGGCGCTGGACCTGAGAGGACTGATCGACGCAATCCGGCTGGTGGAAAAGGGAATCAGTTCAGGCGACGCACTGGAGATGTGCATTGTCAACAAGACCTTCGACGCGTATGAGCGCAGGCTTGTGATGGATGTCATCAAAAGCAGGATTCCGACCGATCTGAAGCGGGAGGATGTGTTCGAACAGACGGCAGGACAGGGAGAATGAGCAGTGATCAGACAGCACTATACGGGGAGCAGCCGCCGTGCGGTTAACGTCATATGGAACGCCGCCGGGAGGTACGACTTCGATCCGCCGTTTCTGGCCTTTTTTCCAAATGGAGACACGGACGATTACTTCAATCTGGTGATCGGCCTTGCGGCAAAATGGCTGGATCTCGACCGGCTGAACACTTTTTTTGACGGGCTGGGGCTTTCAAACACGGCGCAGGAGGCATCAGCGGTTCTGTGGCTTGGGATTGAAAACTGCGTCTATCAGAAGGAGCTCCCGGACCGCCCCATCCTGACGCAGCTTCGAAGAGAACGGGCAGAAGCCTTTTACGTATACAGTTCGGGACTGTCAAGGCAGCAGATGATGCTCCAGAGCATGAAGGTGTTCGACCAGGAGCAGGCCAGATGGGCAGGCGTGCTCGGCAGGAAGGCGGTGCTTTCTCCGGCTGCCTCAAAGCTGGCGAAGGAACTGTCGTTTTCGGGAGATCTCGATACAGACGGCGTCATCAGGGAAATGGCCAGGATCTGCGAGGAACGGTTTCGGCTCAGGTCCGGACATGGAACGGAGCCGTCCTACAGGAAAATCACGGTCAGAGGGCTTGCAGATGCATTTGCAAGGCGGTTCATGAGAAGAGAGCTCCGGAGCGCGGACCTTCTGATTCTGAGGAAGGGATCCGGAAATGGAGACCAGAAGGGCAGCGTCCAGTTGGGACACCGGATCGGACAGGCGCATACGTCTGGCAGCACGGAGAAGGATCAGGTTTATATCCGGGACTGCTTCGGGCCCTGCCTGTATTCAGACCGGGAGATGCATATTCTTGAAAATGCGCTCTGCACAGGGACAGATGCCGCCTGCAGACTGTGGATTGCGGATGGCAGCGGTTCCAGGTATGGGGGCGCTGCTTCAGCAGAAGAGCCAGTCACAAATCATTCTGTGAGGGAGGCAGGTGCAGCGCAGAACCAGGCAAAGCTTCTTCAGCAGGATCAGGAGAATCAGCGGCTCCGGAATGTCCGGTTTTATCAGGCGCATATCTTCCGGATTCAGGAAAACATCCGCGATCTGACGGCACAGACGGATACGATCTTTGCATCCTATATGCATGATCTGCCGAAGCGGTCGAGACGGGGAAGAATTGATGCGGAAAAAGCCTGGAGACTTCCGGTTCTGTCGGACCCGGATGTATTCTGGTCGGATTCGGATATCACGGAGTTCTCCGTGACCGTCGATCTGCTGCTTGACGCCTCCCAGTCCCGGATGAACAACCAGGAAATGATCGCATCCCAGGCATATATTATCGCAAAGAGCTTTGAGAGCTGCGGCATCCCGGTCCGGGTCAGTGCATTTCGCTCGCTGCGCGGCTACACAGTCCTGCAGCGGCTGAAGCCGTACAGGGATAAAAAGTGCGAGGGGATTTTCCGGTATTATGCCGGGGGCTGGAACAGGGATGGTCTGTGCCTGAAGACGATGGATTATCTGATGAAGGATGAGCAGGAGACGATGGCTTCCCAGCGCATTCTGCTGGTGCTCACGGATGCCAGCCCGAATGATTCCATGCAGGTTCCGCCTGATGAGAACCATCTGCTTGCCAGAGAATATGAGGGGGATCTGGCGGTTCAGGACGCTGCGGCTGCTGTCCGGCAGCTGCAGCGGGACGGAATCCGGACAGCAGCGATTTTCTTCGGGGCGGCTGCCCATCTTGACAATGTCCACCAGATCTACGGACAGAATTATGTCCGGATCCGCAGCCTGAGCCAGTTCTCGGACGCCGTCGGCGCCCTGCTCAAGAGGGCGCTGGAGGACAGAGGGGGCGCCTGAATGAACCAGGCCAGTGTCTGAACCGGACCGGGGCAGGGCCGCCAGGCGGCAGCTCAGCGGTTTAATTCAGGATATTTCTTCGGGGCGTCCTCCATCATCTGGTCAACGGTCAGGACTTCGGTGACGAGTCCGGCCGCGCGGATGACGTCGAGCGCATGCTCCTTCTCGGACAGCGGGACATTGACGTAGTAGACATCCCGGTCGATCCGGCCCTTTGGTCCCAGGTTCCGGATGTCGAGACCGGCGTATCCGGCCTGTACGATGTTTTCCATCTGGTAGTGACCGGTTCTGCAGCGGATCCCCGCCTCCCTGAGTGCGGTTTTGATCTTCTCGCAGGTTTCCTTATCTCTCTTCCTGAATACAGGAATCTTCTTTTCAAACAGACTCATGTGATGGTTTTCTCCTTTCGTTCAGATGTCCGGACTTGTGCGCGAAGCGGCTGTATGTCCAAGGGATCCGGATGGATGCCAGCCTGCATCGTGACCGGTCCGTCGTGGCTGCATGTCCATCTGCCTGAGGCGCCTGGATGGACACCGGCACCTGACTGCCGGACGACTTGTCAGGATACGGGGACATCTGTTCTGAGTGTAGCACATTCGGAGCGCTGTATGACGGGAATCTGTGCTATCATCAGGATCACAGACTTGTGATGGAAAAATGACCTGAAATGATAAAAGTTGGTTTGAGACCACAAGAATAACAGTGTACCTTGCCCGTGCGGCACAGTGATGATGTGAGACACGTATGAGTATATCCAACCTTCCTTCCGTCTACCTGAATGAGATGAAAAAGATACTTGGCAGTGAGTACGAGGCCTTTCTGGACTCGTACAGTCGTCCCTGCCGCAAGGCGCTTCGAATCAATACGCTGAAGCTGGATGTCAGGGATGCAGCAGCATTTGCCGGGGAATTCGGGAAGAAGACCGGATTCCATCTGACACCGGTCCCGTGGACACAGAATGGATTTTATTATGAAGAGGAAGACCAGCCTTCCCGCCATTCTTTCTACAGTGCGGGACTTTACTATCTGCAGGAGGCCAGCGCGATGGCGCCGGCGCAGATCCTGCCGGTCAGTCCGGGGGAGGCCGTGCTGGATCTCTGTGCGGCACCGGGAGGAAAGGCAACCGAGCTGGGAGCACGCCTTCAGGGGCGGGGTTTTCTGGTGGCAAATGAGATCTCAGCGCCCCGCGCACGCGTTCTGATGAAGAATCTGGAGCTGTTCGGCATCCCGAATGCCTGTGTGACAAACACGGAACCGGCCCGGCTTCTGGAGCGCTATCCGGCCTTCTTTGACCGGATCCTGGTCGATGCGCCGTGCTCGGGGGAGGGCATGTTCCGGAAGGACACGGCTGCCGCCCAGGCATGGTATCCCGAGAAGGTGCAGGAGTGCGCCCGCATGCAGCGGGAAATTGTCACATGTGCGGCAGATATGCTCAGGCCGGGCGGCATGATGCTGTATTCGACCTGTACATTCGCGCCGCAGGAAAACGAACTGACCATCCTGCATCTTTTGAAAGAGCGTCCGGAGATGGAGCTGATGGAGATTCCGTACGACGCTTTCCGACAGTATTTTTCTGAGGGAATGAGTCTGGAGCAGCTTATCCGGCTCGGGTATCTGGATAAAGAGACGGCGGGAGAGCTGAATGCAGACCTCACGCAAACCTGCAGGCTCTGGCCGCATAAAATCGAGGGAGAGGGGCATTTCTGTGCCCTTTTGAGGAAGCGAAAGGCCGGGGAGACACAAAAGGAGCAGCCCGGAGAAGCAGCCTGGGAAGCGGATGAGACGCATGGAGTCGGCAGAGCAGGAAAGACAGACAGGACGTATGGAACAGGCAGAACGGAGAAACGCACAGGGGCGGAACAGTCAGGCAGCCTGAGAAAAACGGACAGGACATATCGAGCGGACAGATCAGGAAAGACGGACGGGACATATCGGGCGGGCAGGCCGGGGAAGGCTGGCAGGAGAGGCGGCGCAGGGAACATGTCCCGGGCAGCGGGGCCGGAGAAACTCCAGACAAACGAAATGCAGATGATTCAGGACTTTGTTGCCGGTTATCTGCAGCAGCCGCAGCCTGCCACAGCAGCGGAGACAGAGACGGGAAACATCTGCTGCAGTCAGGGTGATATGACGCTTCGGGCGGAAGACAAGGCTGCTGCCAGGACGGCTGAGGACAGACTCGCCGTGCTGCTCCGGGAGGAACTGCAGAAAGGCAGGCTGGAGGTGCATGACGGCCAGGTGTACCTGATGCCTGCGGGCGTGGAGAGGGTGCCCGGAATCCCGACTCTGCGGGCAGGTCTGTATCTTGGAGAGTTGAAGAAAAACCGCTTCGAGCCAGCCCAGGAGCTCGCCATGATGCTGCCGGCGGCGCCATTTCCGAGTGGGGGATTGCAGACAGGCGCAGCACAACCATTGCCTGTGGCGGAAGATGTGAAGGAAGATGTTGAAGAACGCTATGTCTGCCTCGATCCGGCGGACGACAGGCTCGAACGTTATCTCCACGGAGAGACAATTCCTGTCCGGCAGGCCGGCCAAAACGGCTGGAAACTGCTGTGCGCCGGACGGTATCCGATCGGCTGGGGCAAGCTCGTAGGCGGCCAGCTGAAGAATAAATACCCGGCAGGCTGGCGGATTCCCGGGTAAATGCGATGATTCGGTTCGGAATGCCTTTCTCCCAATACGTATACGTTTTTTTGGAAGTATAAAGAGTCTTCCTGATGGCATGGATTTGCAGCAGAGGGTTCGCTTGGAAAATTGAAAAAAACACTTGCAATCTCTGAAAGATAGCGGTATACTAACGAAGCTTGCTTAAGAAATTGCAGGTATCGATGCGTGGCTCAGTTTGGTAGAGCGCTGCGTTCGGGACGCAGAGGCCGCTGGTTCAAATCCAGTCGCATCGACTTCTTGGGAGAGACACCGGAGAATGACTTTTTAAGTTGTTCTCCGGTTTTTTTGTTCTCTAAAAGTTTTTGAATGATGGCTCTTTCCATGTGGGATGCAATTTTTTAAACACAGCACCAGGTACAAAAGTGCCTGTGTCCATGAGCCGCAGTGAAGAGATTAAGGGCAGCTTGACAGAATATTTACCGCTCTATATGATGAAAACAATAACAAATCAGGGAGGGAGTATGATGGATCGAAGGATGATTATTGGATTGCTTTGTGGGCTGATTGCTGCAACACCGATTACAGCGCTGGCAGATTCGAAAGATGATCGGATTGCGGAACTGGAATCAGAGGTCGCGGCATTACAGGAAACGGTTGCTGATCTGAGAGAACAGCTGGCTGCCGGAAAGTCAACAAACCAGGATGAATACAATATTGGAGAACCATGGGTCGTCGAGGGACAGTGGAAGCTGACGGTTGATTCTGTTGAAGAGACGGACGAGAGAAATGAATACTCTGATTATCATCCGGCAGCCGTTTACATTGTAACCTTTACGTACGAGAATATTGGATATAAGGACCCGGATGGACTTTCAGATGGTTTGTATTTTATACTTGATGACAGTATTGTCGATGCCGGAGGAAAGATGGGTTACTCATACCCGGGAGATATCACGATGTATCCTCAGGAAACCCCTGTCGGCGCAACTTGTGAGGGACAGGTGTGCATTGGCGTGGACAATCCAGGCAGCTTCAAAATCAATGTGGAGCATTATGACGGAAACGATGTTGAACAAAAGGCTACTTTCAATGTGACAGTTGACCAGTAACTTCAGCTATCACAGGAAGAAAAGAAAGGGGAGAGCGTCTGAGGCGCTTTCCCCTTTTTCGATGGATCTTATCTGTTCTGATCCTGTTTTCCCGCGTTAACTGTCCTGTGCGTTCAGGAATGCTGTCACTTCCGCTTCAGCCGGAATGGACGGGGCAGCCCCTTTTCTGGAGCAGGCAATCGACGCGGCAGCGGAGGCGGCCTTCATCGAATCCGGAACAGAGCTGCCATGAAGCAGACAGGCAAGGAAATAGCCTGTGTAGGTATCTCCAGCAGCAGTTGTATCCGCAACCTGGGTTTTGTACGCAGGCTGGAAGAATGTCCCGTCGCCGCATGCGCAGACAGAGCCGTCCCCGCCCAGCGTCAGGACAACGGTGGCGTTCGGAAAACGCTCCCGCAGAGCGGCGGCAAGCTCATCGCCCTCTGCTGCCTGGCTTCCCAGAATCTGGCCGGCTTCCACTTCATTGAGAAGGAAGATATCGACCTCATCGAGTGGAAGCCGGAGGATCTTTTCATTCATCGGCGACGGGTTCAGGACGATCGTCATTCCAAGCGTGTGCGCTTTCTCCACAATATAGGGAAGCTGATTGATTTCGTTCTGCAGGACAAGATAATCCCCTGCTGAAAAGTGCTCGAGAACGCTGTCAACCTGCTCCTTCGTGATCAACTGGTTGGTTCCGCCATACAGCAGGATGCAGTTGTCCCCTTCTTTGTCTCTCTGGATGATCGCATGTCCGGTATGCTCATCCGGGATCACGGTGACATAGTCGGTGTGGACACCGGCTTCTTTCATTGTATCCAGGAGAAAAGACCCATCCGGTCCGATGGCGCCTGCATGGTACGTCTCGGCCCCGGCCCTGGCGAGGGCGACAGACTGGTTGAGCCCCTTTCCGCCGGTGAAGGTCTCGAGCTTCTGGGAAGACAGGGTTTCTCCCTTTGCTACAAAATGATCAACCGAATAGACGTGGTCGATGTTCAGGGATCCGAAGCAAAGAATTTTGTGATTCATTGTGTCTGACATCGTACAGACCTCTCTTTCTGCGGCATCGCGCCAAATTACCTTATTCATATCATAAGCTGGAAAATGTTTCAACAAGATACATCCCGGCCGCTGAAGTCTGTCAGCCGAAGGCCGTCAGTAAAGACCGGTATGACTGGGATTGTACAGGGACTATACACATGCTGCCCCCAAAATGTGATACGATACCGTCTGAATAATCGTTTGAGGAGAATCAGAATGGAAATGGAAAGGAAAGATAAGAAGCACATACCGGTCCTTCTGGAGCTGTTTTTCCTGTTTGCGGAGATCGGGGCGACAACCTTTGGCGGCGGATACGCCATGCTTCCGATTCTGCAGCGGGAGCTTGTGGAGAAGCGGCACTGGGCGACGGAAGAGCAGCTGATGGACTATTATGCAATCGGGCAGTGCACACCGGGCATTATCGCGGTCAATACCGCGACCTTCATTGGTAATACGAAGGCTGGCATGATCGGCGGGATTGTCGCGACGCTTGGTGTCGTATCGCCGTCCGTCATTATCATCACCATCATCTCGATCTTTCTTCAGAATTTCGCGGATCTGTCGGTTGTGAAGCATGCATTCAATGGGATCCGTGCGGCCGTCTGTGTTCTGATCATGGATTCTGTGATCAAGCTGGGTAAAAAGTCGATCCGGGACCTCTGGGGATGGATTATCTTTCTGTGTGTGCTGATGGTTTCTCTGCTGAGCGGCATCTCGCCGGTTCTTCTCGTTGTGCTCTCTGGTGTGGCGGGTATTGTTCTGAAGCCGGTGGAAGAGAGACGTGCAGCGAAGACGGCTGACTGGATGAAAGAGGATAGGCCTTCCGGGGAGACGTCGGGAACGGCTGACGATGGTGAAACATCCGGGATGGAGCCTGAGATGTCCGGCACACTGGATGGAGAGAAGGAGGACAGAGCGTGATGATTTATCTTCAGCTGTTCTGGGAGTTTTTCAAGGTCGGTCTCTTCTCCGTCGGGGGCGGGCTCGCGACGCTGCCGTTTCTGTATGATATTTCGGCCAAGACAGGCTGGTTCACGACGGCCGACATCGCAGACATGGTTGCCGTCTCTGAATCAACGCCGGGACCTCTGGGGATCAACATGGCGACCTATGTCGGGCATAAGACAGCCGGGATTATAGGCGGAATTGTCGCCACCCTCGGGTTGATTGCCCCGGCGATTGTGGTGATCATGATCATTGCCAGGATTCTGACTGCGTTCAAGGAGGCAAAGGTGGTTCAGAGTCTCTTTTATGGGCTTCGTCCGGCATCGACCGGCCTGATCGCAGCCGCCGGTCTTGGGGTCGCGAAGATCGCCCTGCTCCGAACAGACCTGTTTCACAAGACGGGCTCTGTGCTGAGCCTCTTCAACTGGAAACTGATCCTTCTGGCAGCGGTGATCTACATCACGCTGGTGAAGTTCCGGAAACATCCGATCCTGTATATCGCGGCTGCCGCGGCAGCTGGAATCATCTTTCAGCTCTAAAGTGTTCATCAATCTGAGAACCTTGGGGCCGGTTTCACTCAACAGCCATAGACAAAGTAAAGACCGCTCCCTGATCTGGTGGGAATCTGTACGATTCCGGATCAGGGGCGATCTTTTCTTTTTTTAAGAGTCCAATTTTTAAGAGACTAAATCAATCAGCGTCAGGATCAGAACGCTGCCTTGAAGATCTCGATGATGTCCTCCTTGCTTAGCGGGACGAAGCACCCGACGCAGCCGGCAGCGGCCTTCTCGGCCATTTTCTCAAAATGCGTCTGCTCGGTGATGCCGACTTCGCGGAGGTTTTTCGGAAGCTCCATGGTCGTGAAGAAGAATTCTCTGGTCTTCCCGATGGCTTCTTTGGCGGCGCTCATGTCATCGGCAGCTGTGATCCCCCAGACATTGCGGCCGTATTCGGCGAAAATCGGTGCGGTCTTGCCGGAGAGGATGTGCTCCATCCAGACCGGGGTCAGAATCGCAAGCCCCTGTCCGTGGGTGATGTCGTAGAAGGCTGAGAGCTCATGCTCCATCGGATGGACGCACCATGCAGGCGCGTTGCCGACACGGGTCAGTCCGTTGATCGCGAGGGAAGCCGCCCACATCAGATTCGCACGGGCATCGTAGTTCTCTGGTTCACGGAGCGCCACAGGGCCATACTTGAACATGACCTTCAGCAGGCTTTCTCCGAAACGCTTCTGGACATCAGCGCCGGTTTCAAAGCTGAAGTAATTCTCGAAGGTGTGGCTGATCATGTCCGCGGTTCCTGCCGCCGTCTGCTTCTTCGAGACGGAGTAGGTGTAGGTCGGATCCAGTACGGACATCGCCGGTTTCAGGCACGGAGCGGCGGTTCCCCACTTCTCATTCTTCGTCATATCGGAAATGACCGCGAACTCATCCATCTCGGAGCCAGTTGCCGACAGCGTCAGGACAGAATAGATCGGAAGAGCACCCTGGATCTTCTCCGGGTGGATGACCAGATCCCAGGCATCGCCGTCGTACTTTGCGCCGGCCGCGACAACCTTGGCGCAGTCGATGGTGCTCCCGCCGCCGATGGCCAGCACCATATCAATGCCGTCTTCCTTACAGAGCGCGACGCCTTTTCTGACAGTCTCGATCTTCGGGTTCGGCTCGACGCCGGACAGTTCTTCGACCGTCAGGCCTGCCTCCTTCAGAATCTTCATGGCAGCATCGTAGATGCCATTCCGCTTGATGCTTCCGCCGCCATACACGAGCAGAACCTTGCTGCCGCTTTCCTTCAGCTCACTCAGGTGAGAGATCTGTCCCGTTCCAAAATGAATCCGGGTGGGCATCTGCAGTGTGAAATTGTACATATATACCTCCTTATTGTGAAAGATTTTCATCAGAATTTACTGCTATTATAACGCACAGAATCCATTCTGCCACTACTTCCACAGAAATTCCACATTCATGTTCGAACATATCGGTTGCCGGCCTGTGTGCTTTCGGGTATGATATATACAGTTGTAAAGCGTGAAAGACGCAGGCCCTGCCGGGCGCCAGGCGGCTGAGACCGGTCAGCGGGGGTTTCAGACTGCTGAAGCCGGGGCGGCAGGCCTTCATGGGATAAGCCTTTTGGAGGTGGACAGATGGATCTTCAGAAATTCTATGACGGGCAGGAGTTTTCTCTCTATGAATTCTTAGGGGCGCACGTGACCCCGTCAGGCGTGGTGTTCAGAACTTATGCGCCTTCGGCGCGTGAGGTATCTGTGATCGGGGAGTTCAACGGCTGGAGGGGGACTCCGATGCACCGGATTCTGAATGGACAGTTTTTCGAGACGGAGATTGCGGAGGCAAGGCCGGGACAGATGTATAAGTTTCAGATTACCTCCGGATCCGGGATGTACGACCATGCCGATCCGTATGCCTTCAGTTCCCAGCTCCGCCCGGAGACGGCTTCCATCATCTGGGATATGGGTGCTTACAGGTTCCGTGACGGCGCCTACATGAAGCGGCGCAGATGCGGCAGCGCCGGCATGACTGGGACCAGGGCGTCCGGCCAAAATGGCCTGTCCGGGGCCGGAATCGGGGCGGATGCCGCGTCCAGTATTCCGGACAGTGGAGACGTGACAGTCCGGCCGGAGCAGCCGCCGTTCTTCGACAGGCCGCTCAACATCTATGAGCTTCACCTGGGCTCCTGGAAGCGCAGGGATGATCCCGAAGAGCTGGCCAGGAAGCTTGACGAGGCGAAGGAGAAGGGGGAGGGCATCGATGTTTCCTCCGGCTGGTACCGGTATGAGGAGATTGCAGATCTCCTTGTCCCGTATCTGAAGGAAAATCATTTCAATGCGGTGGAGTTCATGCCGCTCAATGAATACCCGGCGGACGAGTCCTGGGGGTACCAGGCGACCGGATTTTTCAGCGCGACCTCGCGCTATGGTACGCCGGATGGCCTGAAGAAGCTGGTGGACCGGCTCCATCAGGCGGATATCAGCGTGATCCTGGACATCGTGACCGTCCATTTTGCGACCAATGACTATGCGCTTGCCCGCTACGATGGGACGCAGCTGTATGAATACCCGAATGACGCGGTGAACGTGAGTGAGTGGGGGAGCTGCAACTTCAACCATTCGAGAGGCGATATCGCAAGCTTTCTGAATTCCGCCAGCGCTTTCTGGCTGGATCAGTATCATTTCGATGGATTGCGATTTGACGCGGTCGGCAATCTGATCTACTGGATGGGGGACGAGCGGCGCGGGGTCAATACGAATACCGTCGAATTCCTGAAGAAGATGAACAGCGGGCTGAAACGGCTGTATCCGGATACAATGCTGATTGCAGAGGACTCGTCGGCGTATCCGGGGGTCACAAAACCGGTCTCGGAGGGCGGCCTGGGCTTTGACTACAAGTGGGATATGGGCTGGATGAACGACACGCTGAATTTCTTCCGGACCGATCCGCCCTACCGCCCGCAGGAGTATCACAAGCTGACCTTCTCGATGGCTTATTTCTACAACGAGCGATATCTGCTTCCGCTCTCCCATGACGAGGTGGTCCATGGGAAGGCGACGGTCATCCAGAAGATGGCCGGGGATTATGACAGAAAGTTCCCGCAGGCGAGAGCCCTGTATCTGTATATGTTCCTGCATCCGGGCAAGAAGCTGAACTTCATGGGCAATGAATTTGCACAGTTCCGCGAGTGGGATGAGAAGCGGCAGCAGGATTTCATGCTGCTGAAATATCCGATTCACGATGCGTTCCACCGCTATTTCCGGGATCTCGGCGCTTTCTATCTGAAGTATCCGGCGCTCTGGCAGGAGGACTATGTGGAGGATGGCTTTCACTGGCTGTCTGCCGATGATACGGAGCATGTTGTCTACGCCTTCGAGCGCAGGACGATGGGACAGACAATCCTGTGTGTCTTCAACCTGTCCGATCAGTGCCAGGAGTTCTTGTACGGGGAAGAGCAGGGGGCTGTCCGCGCGGGAGCCGGGGGAACCTTTGGCCTTCAGCTTCTGATTGATTCGGATGATGAACGATATGGCGGCGGAACAAGGGTGACAGGGAAGACCCGGTCCTTCGGGGAACCCATCGGACTTCCGCCGTTCACCGGGAGAGCATATCTGGAGGTGGAAGTGTAAATCCTTCCTGCCTGTGCTATAATGGGACAACTACAGGAGGAAATATACCTTGAATACGATGAGAATTCAGAAGAAGATCCTGATGCTGTTCTGCACGGCGCTTCTGACGTTTCCGCTCTCCGCAGCCGGACCGTCCACTATGTGCGTATATGCGGAGGATGAGGTTGCAACGGAGGATGCCTCCACAGGGGAATCCTCTCTATCCGCTGTTCAGGATGACAGTGCCCTGTCCGGAGGAAGCCTGTTTGAGGACCAGAATACAAATATACAGTCCAGGGACGGGATTTTTGCCGGCGAAAGCGGAAAGAAGAAGCAGTCTTCGAAAAAATTGATCGCCGGCTACCGCAGGACGGGGCTTGTGAAAAGCGTGACCTATGATGAGGGGAGCAAGCCATCTTTGCAGATGCTTGAGTCCCAGTTTCCATCCACGGTGGATGTTTACTTTGCCGGGGAGAGCAGGCCGGTGACCTTGAAGACAAGCTGGAAGTGTGCAGGGGGAGACTACGGGTCTTCCTCCGGCGGGTATTTTATCTTTGTGCCGGCGTTTGACGAGGGGAAGTACATTGTGCGGGGCATGAGTCTCACGGCGGACATGCCGTATATCGAGGTGAAACAGAATCCCGGAGTTGCGGTTGAGATGATTGCGTCCGCTCCGCCGACGGTGAACGAAAAGAAGGTCTTCGACTATTGCGTAAACGAGCTGGGGCTGAACAAGGCTGCAGCCTGCGGTATCCTGGCAAACATGTACTGTGAGTCCGGGTTCCGGACGAATGCGCTGGGGGACGGCGGGACATCGGTCGGCGTCTGTCAGTGGCACAACGGGCGCTGGACGTCGCTGCGCGCTTATACATCGGACTGGCAGACACTTGAGGGCCAGCTGTCGTACATGAAGTGGGAGTTGGAGCATGGTTACGGTGCGACGCTGAATGCACTGAGGGCAGTCTCTGATGATGCGCAGGGTGCCTACGATGCCGGATATTTCTGGTGCATGCATTATGAGATGCCGGACAGTGCGCACACGAGAGGCATCACGAGAGGATACCTGGCAAAGAATGTCTACTGGCAGCGCTATGGTGCGGATGGCGAGCCGGACAGGGAAGGCTGCAACGATTCTTTCGAGGGCGAATATGTCTTCGACGGAGAGGGAAGCCTGAATATCCGGGCAGATCATTCTGAGGACAGTGAAGTGATCGGGTCCATCAAGGCTGGCGAAAAGGTCGAGGTGACGAAGGGAAACGGCGAGTGGGCACATGTTCTCTATGAAGGAAAGACCGGCCTGGTGAAGATGGAATACCTGACGGCAGTGGATACAGAAGAGAAGGGCGTTGCAAAAGAACAGGCCGGCGCGAAAGAGCAGAGCGTTGTAGATGAGCAGGCCGGCGCTGGTACAGGACAGGGGGCTGGAGGCAGCCAGGAAACAGAGGCAGATGAATAAAACCAGAGCAGCGGGATGAGCGTCCGGGAGACCACCGGCTGCTGACAGAAAAAAGGGCGGCCGCACCAGACTGGTGCAGCCACCCTTTTTGTGACGGCGGAGCCGCCGGACCGGGCGGGGCAGAGATTATGCTTCTGTCTCTGTCTCCGACTCTGCGGTGGTCGGGCTGATCGACATAAAGATGTTATTCATGATCGGCTTGAAGTCCTTGTCGTCATTCGGCCCGAGCTGGACGGTGTACATACCGCCGTCAACGTCTGCAAATGCAACACCGCTGACTTTCTGGTCATCAAGGTCGAAGCCAACTGCAGAGATACCGTTCAGGTCCACCTTGTACAGCGACTTGTATCCGCTGTCTTTCAGCTGTTTGTAGATGTCGTCGGCTGTGACCTGCATGCCTTCATGATAGGAGACTGCAATGTTCCAGCCCTTCGCGGAATCTGCCGCCTGGTAGACAATGCCCTGCTTGGCATTCTCGTCCGAGACCTCCAGAACATCCCAGTCGCTCGGAAGATAAAGATCAAATCCAAGTCCGGTAGAAACCCAGGTTCCCTCATAAGCATTCGGGTCCATGTCCTTATAGTTAAGAACGATGTCTGCCGCGCTGCTCTCTGTCGCAGTCTCTGTCTCTGCTGCCATCACGCCGACCGGGCTGAGGCTCATCATCATTCCTGCGAGCATGATCACTGCAAGTCTTTTCTTCATCATTTGCAAAGTTCCTCCTTTGTATGGCGGCGGGTTCTTTCACAGTCTGCCGAAGTGTGCCCGCCGGATGTCTCATTCAAGATTCAAACAGAGTATAGTGGTTTTCCATGTGCTGAAAAAGCCCCGAAGAGGGCAGCAAAATTGCTGAAAATGGGTCTTGACAACTAAATAAATGTATGATTTCTTCTCTGCCATTTGCTTCTCTGATATAATGTGGCATAACTGGAGGAAACGGAAAGGCATGATGATGGGACTGAAAATCGCGGTCTGCGAGGACGAACCAGAGGAATACGAAAAGCTGAAGAGGGTCCTGGAGCAAAGCGGAAGGGAAGTGGACGTTGATTACTTTCCGGATGGAAGCTTGCTTCTTCAGTCCTTCTATGCAGGTAAATATGACCTGATCATGCTTGATATTTATATGAAGGGAATGGGCGGGATTGAAACGGCGGCGGGCATCCGTCAGACAGACGAAGAGGTGCCGGTAGCCTATCTGACCGGGAGCGAGGACTTTGCGCTCGAGGCCTACCGCTACCACGTGCTGCGGTATCTGGTAAAGCCGCCGAAGAAGGAGGAGGTGGAGGAGCTGCTCTGCCTGGCGGAGAAGATGAGGACATACCTGCCTTCCCTGACGATCCGGACAGACGGACGGGAACGGAAGGTGCCGCTCCGGCAGATCCGGTATATAGAGCAGAACAATCGGAATCTGAACTATTTTCTGACTGGTGGGGAGGAGCTGACGTCCAGAGGGCGGCTCGACGAAGTGGAACAGAGCGTCCCCTGTCCTCCATTTTACCGGTGTCACAAGAGTTTTCTGGTCAACCTGGCGCATGTGAAGGACTTCGATGAGGAGCTGAACGTTTTTGTGATGAGCGAGGGCGGAGTTGTCTACGTGCGTAAGCAGAGTACCAGGGAGGCGGTTCGGGCGTTCAGAGACTTTATGTTCGCGCAGCTGCGGGAGAATTCGTGACAATCAGCGTTTGATGGATCAGGGAATCCGGTAGGGCAGGATATCGCCGCATGGACAGCAGATGACATGGAAGGAACGGGCACGAAGACAGGGGGACAGAATATGGGCGGACGGCATCCGGGACACAGGAGGCGTTTCACTTGTAGAAAACAGGGCTGGCTGGAGCCTGTCCTTTTCGTGAGCCTGTTTTCAGTACTGCTTCTGGCCTTGCTTCTTCAGATCAGGGGTATCCGGCGAAGCATCGGGACGGTTCAGCAGAATCACTGGACCCAGGTGCGGAATGTTCGTGTCCGGATCGGCAATGGAGAGAATGCGTCCTGGAAGAAGGTCATGCTCCCTGAGACCATCAGAAATCTCCCGGGCGGGACGAAGGTAACGGTTTCTTTCCGGCTCCAGAGCGATGGCTCCAGCATGCTGTTTCTGAATCCGGTCTATTCTCCGGTCGACGTCTATGCGGATGACAAGCTGATTTACAGCTACGGGACACAGGGAACCTGGCCGCCCTACATGCCGGATCCGCCGACCGGCGCTTTTTCGGTGAAGCTCCCGGCTCACAGAGATGAACATCTGCTCCATGTAGAGCTTGTCTATACGTCTCCAAAATCAAGGTCTGTTCTTGCCCTTCATTCGATGGTGACCGGATCAGGGGATGCCGTCCTGCGGTATCTGTTTAAACGCTACGGGTATTCGTGGGTGTCTTCTCTTCTGTTTATCATCGCGGGGATTGTCATGTGCGGTCTGTCCCTGTTATATATCACCTTTGAGAAGCACGGCTTCAGGCTGGCACTTCCGGGTCTTCTGATTGTGCTGGCAGGTGTGTGGGAATTCTCGGAAAATACAATGAGCATCTATCTGACGCACCGGCCGACCATTCTGTACATTCTGGCCTTTACCGGTATGTATGCCATGCTGCTGCCGCTGTTTGTCTTTGTGCAGAAGTTCACGAAGGCGGAAAGCGGGCTGTTTCTCAGCGTGCTCAGGTGGATTCTGGAGGCAGCGGTTCTGGGGAGCCTGTTCCTGCAGCTTGCCGGGATTGTTCCATTTACCCGGAGCCTTTATCTCTTCCATGTTCTTCTGCCTGCTGATCTGATTCTCATGGCCGTCTACATGCTGTACCTTGGAATCTGGAAGAAGAACAGGCCGGCGGTCGCCATGTTTCTTGCCATTCTGGTTCTTGCGGTCGCCGCTGTACTGGAGCTTCTGAATTATTATGTGGTCTTTACAGATCGAAACTCGGCCCTGTTTCAGACCGGACTTCAGATTTTCTGCCTGATCATCCTGGTTTTCGGCTGCGTGGAGGTGCGGCGGAACATGAACCTTCGGTACAGGAATCTGGAGCTGGCGCATGACATTGGGATACTGGAGCAGTCGGTGGAGCTTCAGAAGGAAAGAAGCCGTGTGCTGACAGCCTATGAGTCGGATATCCGCAGGCAGAGGCATGACCTGAGGCATCATCTGAGGTATCTGCGGCAGCTTCTGCAGGATGGAAGGGACAAGGAGGCGGCGGCTTACATCGAATCGCTGGATCAGGCGATTCCGGCCGGCACAGTTACCCGTTATTGTGAGAACAGCCTGGTGAATGCGGTTATCAGCTACCATGTGGCGCTGGCGCGCAGTGATCAGATCCGGATGGAAGTCGGGGTACAGATTCCGGCGGCCAATCCTCATATCAGCGATGCGCATCTTTGTGTGATTCTGGGGAATCTGCTTGAGAATGCATGTGAGGCCTGCCGGCGGATGACGGAGGGGGAACGGTGGATCAGACTCCGGGCGAAAGTCCACGGAGATCTGCTGTTTATCTCGATGGACAACAGCTGCAGCGGAGCTGTGCAGCTGCAGGACGGCCGGTATTTATCTAGCAAGCGGAACGAGGAAGGGATCGGGCTCAGGTCCGTCCGCTCTCTGGCGAAGGCGCACGACGGGTCTGCGGAGTTTACGTCTGGTGATAACTGGTTCCGCTCGGAGATCTGTGTGAGACTGTGACGGTGTTCACATTTTTTCCAAATTTGTGACATAATTCGAACAAACACAGCCGTTATGATAGGACTCAGAAAACAGGAAAAGGGAACAGACAGATGGAGTTCCCGAAGCACATAGAAGATTGAATACCTGGCACAAAGGAGGTTGTTATTTATGAAGAAGAGATTATTCGCGGTTCTGATTGCGGCTGCAACGATCGGTGCATTTGCCGGCGGAACAACGATGCTGCAGGCAAATGACAATGGGGCTAAGCTCCAGATTGCCGGAGGGGAGACGGAGTCGTCCCAGGATGCTCAGACGGAAGGCTCAGACAGTTCGGACAGCTCCGCGCAGAGCGCAACGGAAGTTGCAGCGTCACTCCCGACCGGGAACATTGCGAAGGCTGACCAGCCTGAAGTGACGGAGCAGCAGGCGGAGAACTCAGGCGTTTCTGAAGTTGCCACAGACGTGATGCCGGCGCTGGTATCGATTACAAACATGTCTGTCCAGAAGGTGCAGGACTGGTTCAGCGGCAGAACCTATGAAGCGCAGGGTGAGTCGGCCGGGACAGGTGTCATTATGGGAGAGAATGACGATGAGCTGCTGATCGTCACGAACAACCATGTTGTGGCGGACAGTGACGAGCTGACAGTTTCCTTTATTGATGAGAAGTCCGTCAGTGCGCAGGTCAAGGGAACGGATGCCAGCAACGATCTGGCTGTCGTGGCTGTCAAGCTGAAGGATATTCCGGATGAAACACTGAAAAAGATTCGTGTCGCGAATGTCGGGGATTCGGATGATGTCAAAGTCGGTGAGCAGGTCGTCGCAATCGGCAACGCGCTGAACTACGGGCAGTCTGTCACGACCGGTATTGTCAGTGCACTGAACAGAGACATTACGGTCACGGACGGCAGCACGCAGGTCAACTATGAGGATCTGATCCAGACTGACGCAGCCATTAATCCGGGTAACTCCGGCGGTGCTCTTCTGAATATGAGCGGTGAGGTAATTGGCATTAATTCCGCCAAGGCCGGAGAGAACGGAGTCGAGGGGATGGGCTATGCAATCCCGACCTCCAAGGCGCTTCCGATCATTGAGAAGCTGATGAACAAGACGACTCGATCGAAGGTCGATGAGAAGGATGCTGCTTACATCGGCATCACCGGAGAGGAAGTCACATCCGATGTGCAGCAGCTCTACGGCATGCCGGCAGGCATCTACATCGCGAGTGTCGGCGACAACACGCCGGCGTCTGACGCAGGGCTCACCCGCGGCATGATCATCACGAAGTTTGATGATACCTCCGTCTCGAGCATGAGCGATCTGACCGACCTTCTTCAGTACTACAAGGGTGGCGAGAAGGTTACAATCACGGTGGCACAGCAGGGAGAAGGCGGCAAGTACAAGGAGAGCGACATCAGTCTGAAGCTTGGGCTGAGATCCAAGTATGTCAGCAGCACGCAGTAATTGACAAACCGGCTTTCTGTCGGGTATAGTAAAAAGTGCCGTGCAGCCGGGGAGATAGCGGTGCCCTGTACCTGCAATCCGCTACAGCAGGGGTCATGCCGAACCGAGGCCGTTTCTCTGCGGAGCAGCCCTTCACAAGTGATGTTGACGTCTGGGTCCCTCGCAACAGGGTCCTGCGAACCGTGTCAGGGTGGGAACACAGCAGCACTAAGCAGATCATTCTGTGTGCCGCGGGATCGCCTGGATCGAGTTAACTATGAAGGTACCGTCCGTGGGGAGCCGTCGAAGCGAGGCGCACGGTTAAAGAATGAAGTTGGAAGGGCAGCTCAGGGAGCTGCCCTTTTTCAGTCCTGCAGATTGGACGGACTTTTCGATGGCGGTGTGCGGAAGAGTGGAAACATAAGATCAGCAGACGGGAGGATTGCCGGTGAGCAAAATCGCAACCAGAATCGCGCGGAGGCAGCTGCGTCAGAAGCAGGAAGAAGAGCGGGCCATCGAGCAGAGAAAAACAGATGAGCATTATATGCGGCTGGCCCTGCAGCAGGCCCGCCGTGCACAGGCGCTGGGGGAGGTCCCGATCGGCTGTGTCATCGTCAAAGACGGCCAGGTGATTGCCAGAGGGTACAACCGGAGAAACACCGACCACAACACGCTTTCCCATGCAGAACTCAATGCGATCCGGAAAGCCTCCCGGAAGCTTCAGGACTGGCGGCTGGAGGGCTGTACCATCTACATCACGCTGGAACCCTGCCAGATGTGCAGCGGCGCGATTATTCAGTCCAGGATTGACCGCTGTGTGGTCGGGGCCATGAACCCGAAGGCCGGCTGCGCCGGCTCTGTCATGAATCTGCTTCAGGTGAAGGGATTCAACCATCAGGTCGATCTGACGACGGGTATTCTGGAGGAAGCCTGCAGCCAGATGCTCAGCGAGTTCTTCCGGAAGCTTCGGGAGGAAAAGCAAAAAGCCCATGGCCTCAGATGCTGCTGATGCCATGGGCTTTTTGAGCGGAGAGAGTGGGATTCGAACCCACGCGCCCAAAGATGGACGACCGCATTTCGAGTGCGGCTCGTTACGACCACTTCGATATCTCTCCACAAAAGTGATGCAGAAAATATTCTAACATATCTCAGTCAGATTTCAAGCAGAAATTGCCGCCGCCTCAGTCTTCATCCTGGCTTCTGACGATGTACATGGACTGGCGTTCGGATGGCCGGACCTGCTTTCCGTTTTCATCCAGGAGGCGGTAGGCATAGAGCTTCACGATCCTTGCGCCGTGGGGCCCCCAGTTGTCAGACCAGCGGATCCCGGGGAAGGCGGAGTCGCCGATCAGAAAGTCTCCGTCTTTCAGGAAGGAGTCGATGAAGATGTAGTGGCCTTCCGAGTAATATTCTTCATTCTGGTAGTTTGTGACATCCCCGACAACACAGGCGATCAGAAACCAGCCCTTCTTTTCCACCATCTGCCGCATCAGACGGGTGACTTCGTCCTGATTTGTGCACTGCAGGACGCCGCGCTGTCCCTCATAGTAATTGTCCGGATCATTCCCTTCCTCGACGAACCGGACCCTGCCGCCTGTCAGCTTCGAGATCGACCGGGGGTCAAAATAGCCGGTTCCCTCGCGGGCGAGCTTTTTCCGCCTGCATTCCATCGCAAACGCCCAGGCGGTGTCGGTCAGAGGGTCCTTGATGCCCATCCGGCAAAGCATAAAAAAAGTGGCATAGTAGCTGCAGCCCATTGAGGATATCGGAGAATCGCCGTTCACGGAGAGAAGTTTGTTCTGAGGAAAGCTGTCGCCTCGCTGCGTCCAGGTGGAGAGATCGCCTCTGATCAGGCCATGACGGCTGATTTTGCCTGCATCGTAGGCAAAGGCTCTGACGGCGAGGCCGGGGGCCTCCGGGCACAGTGCCAGGGCTGAAGCGAGCACCCATACAGGCAGTCTTCTCAGGAAATGAGTGTGAGCTGCCGGCCGGGCTGACTGGAATGCCGGATGCAGAACCGGATTGATATGGGAAAGCAGAAGTTTGAATAATTGCATAGGTGATTGTCTGTGTCTCCGCGTGCTGCCATTCTGTCCGACCCATCATAGCATACCCGGGGACAGACTTCTATCCCGGCGTCACACGTTCGCTCAGCGTATTTTTTTCAGAGCAAAATGACGAAAAATTCACAAAGACACAAATTCTTCACCAATCATGCTATACTCACTATGTATGCGTTCCGGCTGAAAGAGGGCGGCAGCCGACTGCCTCTCCGTCAGAGCCGGGCGAACGGGTAACTGTCAACCACGCATGGAGGCCTTTTATTATGTGGTGGAGTATTCCATTTCTCATCATCTTCCCGATGTGCATCGGGGCCCTTCTGTACTGTATTCATGTGCAGAAGATTCGCAAGGGCATTGCGTACATCGCGACACCGGCCATTATGGCGGCGACGATCGATCTGGTCGTCACTTATTTCCGCAACGGCGGAAGTCCGGTTGACCTGTACGTCGACGTTCCTGTCGCGTCTCATTTCATTACTGCCGGTGAGATTGTACTGATGATCTATGTGACCATCAAGTGCATCCTGGCGAAAAAGTACTGGATCTCGGTTCTTTCCATCGTCCCGACGGTCATGATTGTCAACATGGAAGTGCATCTCGGAGAGCTGGGCGGTGCCCACATCAGGCTTGACCACCTGTCCCTTCTGATGTGTCTCATCGTGGCCTTCGTCGGCGGACTGATTACGATCTACGCGATGGGATACATGGACGGATACCATCAGCACCATACCGAGGTGCCGGAGAGAAGACACTTCTTCTTCATGGTCGTCTATGTCTTCATCGGGGCGATGTTCGGCTTCGTGCTTTCCTCGGATCTGGTCTGGATTGATTTCTTCTGGGAGACCACGAGTGTCTGCTCCTTCATGCTGATCGGATATACAAAGACGGACGAGGCTGTCACCAATTCCTTCCGAGCTCTGTGGATGAACCTTCTCGGAGGAACAGCACTTGCGTTTGGAATCGTTTATTTTGAGACAGCGACGGGCCTGTCAACACTGCAGGACCTGGTCACTGCCTCCCAGCAGGGCGGCCGCGCGGGAGCGGTTGCGGTTATGCTGATGGCATTTGCAGCGCTCACAAAGGCGGCGCAGCTGCCGTTCTCGACCTGGCTGATCGGCGCCATGGTGGCTCCGACTCCGTCCAGTGCCCTGCTGCACTCTGCAACGATGGTCAAGGCGGGCATCTATATCCTGTTCCGTCTGGCTCCGGCGATGGCCGGAACGCCGACGGGTTACTTCATCGCCGGAATCGGCGGCTTTACCTTCTTCATGACCTCGATCATCGCGATCGGACAGGTCGACGCAAAGAAGGTCCTGGCGTACTCCACGATCTCGAACCTCGGACTGATGGTTGCCTGCGCCGGAATCGGCAGGCCGGAGACCATCTGGGCGGGGGTGTTCCTGATGATGTTCCACGCCATCTCGAAGTCCCTGATGTTCCAGGATGTCGGGGCAACCGAGAACTGCCTGCACAGCCGCAACCTGGAGGATATGCACGGTCTTCTGTACCGTCTTCCGAAGCTGGCGGTCTTCATGTTCATCGGCATTGCGGGTATGTACCTGGCTCCGTTCGGCATGCTGATCTCCAAGTGGTCTGCGCTGAGGGCCTCTGTTGATTCGAAGAACGTGATGGTGATTCTCTTCATCGTCTTCGGCTCCGCGACGACTTCCTTCTACTGGTCCAAGTGGCTGGGAAAGATCCTGTCCCGCACGATGCACAATGACCAGGTGAAGGATATCACCAAGAACAATGAGATGTTCTCGCTCACGGTCCATGCGGTCGCGATGGTCGCGCTCTGCGCACTGTTCCCGCTGGTGTCCGCGACATACGTTCATCCGCTGCTGAATGAAACCTTCGGCGTCTACAAGGATGTGCTTTCCAGCAACATCCTGAATATGCTGGTTGTGCTGATCCTGGTTGTGTTCCTGGTGCCATTTGCGGCCTATGCATCGAGCAAGCGGCTTCACACAAACATGAAGCTTTCCTATATGAATGGCATCAACCTTGGCAACGACAATACCTTCACGGATTCCTTCGGCGAGCCGAAGAAACTTCACATGGCAAATGACTATTTCACGGAGAAGATCGGCCGCCACGCACTGATGGTTCCGTGCCAGCTTGCTGTCACAGCCGTGATTGTCGTCATGTTCTGTATCGTTCTGGGAGGTGTGGCATGAGAATCGCAATGATCATCCTTTACCTTGTGCTGGCGCCACTGCTCGGCGGTCTTCTTGACGGCCTTGACCGCAGGATCTCTGCCCGCATGCAGCGGAGGGTCGGACCGCCGGTCCTTCAGCCGTTCTACGATGTCCAGAAGCTTTTCGCAAAGCAGCGGATCGTTGTCACAAACTCGCAGACCTTCCTGATGATCACCTACCTGGTGCTGATGATCTTCACCGGCTGCATGTTCTATTCTGGCGCGGACATGCTGATGTGCTTCTTCGTGCTCTCGACGGCAGGCATCTTCCTGTATTTTGCGGCTGTCGTCACGGACTCACCGTACAGCTACATCGGCGGCCAGCGTGAGCTCTTCCAGGAGATGTGCTGTGAGCCGGCTGTTCTTCTGACCGGTGTAGGCTTCTATCTGCTGGAGGATACGTTTGAAACCGCGAAGATCGTGCAGGCAGACCGCTCTGCCATCGTTGCGCTGCCGGGGTTCTTCGCAGCATTTCTGTTCATTCTGACCATCAAGATGCGCAAGTCGCCGTTTGATGAGAGCACCTCCCACCATCCGCATCAGGAGCTGGTCAAGGGTGTCACGACAGAGCTCGGCGCTTCGAATCTGGCGCTGTTCCAGATCACGGAGTGGTATGAGAATATCCTGATGCTCAGTGTGATTGCGCTGTTCATCATTAATAAAAACCCGTGGAGCATTCCGGCGGCAATCCTGGTGGTCCTCGCTGCATATTTCCTTGAGATCCTGATCGACAATACGAGTGCCAGAATGAAGTCCGGGAAGATGCTGGAGCTGTCATGGGCGGTCACGATTGCAGCGGCAGGCGTGAACCTGCTGATCCTGATTCTCGTTCGCTGACAGGAGGTACAGATAATGGGTAAAGTAAAAAGATCTCCGTGGCTGCTCCACTATGACGCATCGAGCTGCAACGGGTGTGATATTGAGGTTCTGGCGTGCATGACGCCGGTCTATGACGTTGAGCGTTTCGGCGTCGTCAACACGGCGGATCCGATGCAGGCAGACATCCTGCTGGTGACAGGAGGGGTCAACTCCCAGTCGGCAGAGGTTGTGAAACAGCTGTATGATCAGATGGCAAGACCGAAGGTGGTTGTCGCGGTCGGAATCTGCGCCTGCACCGGTGGTGTGTTCAAGGACTGCTATAACATCAACGGGGGTGTCGACACAGTCATTCCGGTTGACGTCTACGTCCCGGGGTGCGCGGCTCGTCCGGAGTCCATCATCGACGGCGTTGTCAAGGCTGTCCAGATCTTCCAGGAGAGATCGGATGCGCACGACAAGTATGTGAAGGAACACGGTGAGTCGGAGCGCGATCTCAGCGACCCGGACGCAGCTGCAAGAGCGGGCAATCCGGCGGATTTCTTTGACGCGATCACCAAGACATCGGAAGGAAGCAGAGACAAGGAGGCGGAGAAGAAATGAGCGCGAAATTCACCCCGAAGGAAACCATCCGCGTCATCGAGAAGGACGGCCTGCTCCGCGAGGTCATGGCGATGAAGAGCCGCGGGATGAGACTGTCCCAGGCTTGTGCTTCCTATAAAGACGGAAAGTATGAGCTGAGTTATTCATTTGCAGATGACGAGACGATGGATTATGAGACCCTTCGCGTTGTCTGCGGCCTGGCGGACAGGATCCCGAGCATCCATGACTTTTATTCCTGCGCGTCCTTCTATGAGAATGAGATGCGTGAGCTCTTTGGCGTCAAGATCGAGCTGATCGAGCCGGATTACCACAATAAACTGTACCGGATCAAGGCAGAGACTCCGTTTCTGCCGGAGGACGCGAAGGCTGAGCAGAAGAAGCAGGAGCAGGAGATCAGCCTGAGCGGCGCTGACAGCGACCTGGACCGTGCGCAGGCTGAGGCGGACGAGAAGCTTGCGTCCGGAAAGAAGGAGGAGAAGTGATGGAAGAAAGAGAGAAGAAGAGAAGCGTCGTCCCGTTCGGACCGCAGCATCCGGTTCTTCCAGAGCCGATCCACCTGGATCTTGTTCTCGAGGATGAGAAGGTTGTGGATGTCATTCCGTCCATCGGCTTTATCCACCGCGGACTGGAAGACCTCGTGACGAAGAGGGATTTCAACGAATACGTCTATGTCGCGGAGCGTACCTGCGGCATCTGCAGCTTCGGACATGGCCTTGGATATGTCGAGGCGGTCGAGAAGTGCATGAACGTCGAGGTTCCGATCCGTGCCAAGTACCTGCGCACGATTTGGAGCGAGATGAGCCGGATCCATTCTCATCTGCTCTGGGCGGGCCTGATGGCAGATGCATTTGGCTTCGAGAACCTGTTTTATCAGTGCTGGAGACTTCGTGAGAAGAACCTCGATCTTGTGGAAATGACGACCGGCGGCCGTCTGATCTACTCCGTCAACAAGGTCGGCGGCGTGCTGAAGGATATCACGCCGGACATGCAGAAGGTGATTCTGAATAACCTTTCCGAGCTGGAAGCAGAGCTGAAGGATGTCTACAAGACCTTCATGACGGACTACTCTGTCCAGGAGCGCACGCGGGGCGTCGGCGTCCTGACCAAGGAGCAGGTGCATGACCTGGGCTGCTGCGGACCGTATGCAAGAGCGTCGGGTGTCGCCCGCGATATCCGTCAGCTTGGGTACGAGGCGTACGGGGAGCTTGACTTTGAGCCGGTCGTGGCAAACGACGGGGACAACTATGCAAGATGCGACGTGCGTCTGCGCGAGGTTTTCCAGTCCATCGACCTGATCCGTCAGGCGATTGCGAAGATTCCGAACGGAGAGCTCTCTGTTCCGGTCAAGGGCAACCCGGACGGCGAGGCATTCATCCGGATTGAGCAGCCGCGCGGAGAGGCCATCTACTACGTGGAAGGCAATGGGACAAAGTTCCTGAACCGCTTCCGCCTGCGCACGCCTACGTTCGCGAACATTCCGGGCATGTGCGAGACGATGAAGGGCTGCAGCTATGCAGATATCCCGCTTCTGGTTGTGACAATCGACCCGTGCATCAGCTGCACAGAAAGGTGAGGAGGATATCATGCCGAAAACAAGAATCATGGCGTTCACGTGGTCAACGCTGAAGAACCTCTTCTCCAAACCGGCCACGAAAAACTATCCGGCAGAGCCGATCAGGTACCCTGAGAGAAGCCGCGGGCACATCGAGATTGACATCGAGGACTGCATTTCCTGCTCCATGTGTGCAAGAAGCTGTCCGACAGGTGCCATTACAGTCGACCGCAAGGAGCTGACATGGGCCATCAACCGGTTCGATTGTCTGGCATGCGGATACTGTGTGATCAAGTGTCCGAAGAAGTGCCTGCATCTCGTTCCGGGCTATCAGACACCGGAGGGCGAGAAGAAGGAGGTCTCCTTCCAGCGCCCGGCTCCGGCACCGAAGCCGGCAGCCGCTGCACCTTCCGCAGCGCCGAAGGCAGCGGGAGCTGCAGCAGCGGCTGGAAAGGCAACGCTGAAGGGCGACATCGTGACGATGGCGAACGGCAGGACGATGGATCTGTCGAAATTCCCGGCGGAGAAGAAGGCGGAGATTCTGAAAAAGCTCGGGCTCGATGCCGCGCCGGCTCCGAAGGCAGAGGCTGAGGGGAAGGCAGTACTGGATGGCGATATTGTCAGGCTGCCAAACGGCAAGACGATGGATCTGTCAAAACTGCCGGAGGCGAACCGTGAGAAGGTTCTCCAGAAGCTTGGATTAAAATAAGAAGACCCGCAGGGTCGGACGGCGGAGGGTTTGTTCGATGTGTGTTGCAGCAGAAGGAACCGTCCTCTCTGTGAATGGCCGGGATGCCGTCGTGGATTTCCATGGCAATGAAGTCACGGCGAAGTGCGGTCTTGTGCAGGTGAAGCCCGGAGACCATGTGCTGGTTCACGCGGGGTGTATCCTGCAGGTGCTTTCGCAGAAGGAACAGGAGGAAATGACCGACCTGTCGGCGCTTTTCGCCGAGGTTGGTGCATACTGAAGTGGATGAGAGCCCGCGGGGAAAACCTGCGGGCTTCCGTGTCTGGCAAAGTTTCAGAACATGAGTCTCATTGGCGAGAGCGCCGGAATGGCATGGCAGTCCGTATCCGGGAGGCTGGACAAGGCCTGCTTCAGCAGGCGCGGGCAAAAACGGCGGAAAAGAAAGATATGGAGCATGATGGAGAAGAAGAATGCAGAGCTGCTCAGGACCATTACAGAGTATCTCAAAAATTATGACGGACCGGAGCTTCGGATCATGGAGGTCTGCGGAAGCCATACGGGAGCGATCGCAAAGTACGGGATTCCGCAGCTGCTGTCGGACAGAATCCACCTGATTTCAGGTCCAGGCTGCCCGGTCTGCGTGGCACCGTCCGCCTATATTGACCGCATGATCGAGCTGTCCCTGCAGCCGGATGTGATCGTCACGACCTTCGGGGATCTGCTCCGGGTGCCGGGAAGCCGGGAATCTCTCAGCGAGGCGAAGGGACGCGGCGCAAAGGCAAGAATGGTCTATTCTCCATTCGACACCATCACCCTGGCAAAGAAGGATCCGGCGCATACTTATGTCTTCGCGGCGCTTGGTTTTGAAACGACGGCGCCTGTCTATGCGCTGATGGCCAGACAGGTGCTCGAAGACGGACTTTCGAATGTAAAGCTTCTGACAGCGGTCAAGACAATGCCGGCGGTCATCAGAGCCCTGATGGACAGCGGGGCACCGGTCAACGCATTCCTGGCGCCGGGCCATGTGTCTGTCGTGACCGGCAGCCGGATCTGGGAACCGCTGGCCGAGCGGTACAAAATTCCATTTGCCGTCGCAGGGTTCCAGGGCATCGAGATTCTCGAGGCGCTTTATGGAATTGCGCGGTGGGCAGGCGAACGGTCGGGAGGGAAAGTCATGAACTTTTATCCGTCCGTTGTCAGCAGAGCCGGCAATGAGGAGGCGCAGGCCCAGATCCGGGAGGTGTTTGAACCGGTATCAGCCGTGTGGCGCGGAATCGGAGAAATTGAGGGATCCGGACTGGCGCTCCGGGGACCCTATACGGCACTGGATGCAGGGAGCCGCGGCCTGAACAGAGACGTCCGGAAAAACAAGGCATGCAGGTGCGGGGAGGTTCTGTGCGGGAAGATTCCGCCGACAGCCTGCCCGCTGCACGGCAAGGTCTGCACGCCGCTGACTCCGCAGGGTGCCTGCATGGTGTCTCCTGAGGGCAGCTGCCGCACGTGGTTTGAAGGCGGCCGGAAACGGTAAACAGGATTCGGAAACAGGCCGGAAAGAAGCTTCCCGCATCAGATGGCGGCAGATGCAGGCGGCACAAAGGCGGGTTCAACAGGTAGAAAGCAGGGATCAGATGAGCGGCAGAGTAGCAATGGTACACGGCAGCGGCGGAAAAGCAACGGGAGAGCTGATTGACCAGATCTTCGCCTCGGAGTTTCAGGATCAGACACTGGATGAAATGGAGGACAGCGCGCTTGTCGCGGGCTGCGGGAGACTCGCGCTCACGACCGACAGCTTTGTCGTGACGCCGGTGAAATTCCGGGGAGGAGACATCGGGCGTCTGGCGGTCTGCGGAACAGTGAATGATCTTCTGATGCGGGGGGCGGTTCCGAAATATCTGACATGCGGCTGGATTCTGGAGGAGGGGACGGAGATCGACCTGGTCCGGGAAATGGCGCACTCGATGGCGGAAACAGCACGGGAGGCCGGAATCCGGATTGTGGCCGGCGACACGAAGGTGATTGACGGAAGCATTGCGGAGAAGAGCGCAGGGGATGCAGCGGGAAAATACGCGGGCGGGATCCTGATCAATACAGCCGGTGTCGGGTTTGTACCGGAGGGGGTCAGTATTTCTGCGCGGAATGCGCGAAGTGGCGATGCGATCCTGGTTTCAGGAACCATGGGCGATCACCACGCAGCCATCCTGTCGGAGCGGATGAGCATCCGGACAGATATTGAGAGCGACAATGCGCCGCTGACAGAGATTGTCTCAGCGCTCGTGCAGTCAGACCTTCATATCCATACGCTCCGCGATATTACCCGCGGCGGACTGGCGACCGTTTTAAAGGAGCTGGCAGAGACCTCCGGACGGACATTTGAAATTGAGCAGGAGAAGATCCCGGTGACGGCAAAGGTGCAGGACTTCTGCAGTCTGCTTGGCCTGGATCCTTTGTACATGGGCAATGAGGGGAAGCTTGTCTGCATCCTTCCGGCCGAAGAAGCGGAGGAAGCACTTCGGCTGATCCGCAGCTGCCGCTATGGCGCAGGGGCCGTGAAGGTTGGGGAAGTCACCGGCGATGAGCCGGGCATCCTGGTCATGAAGACAGAGATCGGCGGAAAACGCCTGCTGGATGTCCTGCAGGGAGAGGGGCTGCCGCGGATCTGCTGAGAAAGCAAGGCAGCGATCGGAGAGAATCGTACATGCATGAGATGAGTACAATTGTAAGGATGGTGAACCTGGCCTGCGAGACGGCCCGGAGGGAGGGCGGCGGAAGGCTCAGATCGCTTTCCATCCGCGTCGGGGCGATGACGGGAATTCTGCCCTGTTATCTGGAAAAGTATTTCCCGGAGGCATCGAAGGGGACCCCGGCGGAAGGCGCCGTACTGAAGATTACCGAGGTGCCTGTCACCGTCTCCTGCATGGATTGCGGAACCGTTTATGAACCGGAGAAGACACCCGGACGCCGATGCCCGAGGTGCGGGAGCATCCGCGGGCATGTGCAGACAGGCCGGGAGCTGGTGCTGGATCAGATTGAACTGGAGGAGGCGCCGCAGGAGGCCGGAGGAGACTTGTGAACAGACAGGCCGGAAGGTGATTCCTGCGCGATGGCAGATTGAATCAACAGAAAGGTGGTATGAAGATGGCTGAGACAAATGTTGTACTGGACGCAATCAGATCCCGCAGGAGCTGCAGGGCGTACAAGAGCGAGATGGTACCGAAGGAGCTGATCGAGACGGTTGCCGAAGCGGGAACCTGGGCAGCCACGGGGATGGGCAGACAGTCCCCGGTGATCGTGGCAGTGACCGACAAGGCGGTCCGGGATGAGCTGTCAGAAATGAATGCTAAGATCATGGGAACAACATCCGACCCGTTTTACGGCGCGCCGGTGATTCTGATCGTGCTGGCGCTAAAGAAGCGTCCGACCCATGTCTACGATGGCAGCCTTGTTCTCGGCAACATGATGCTTGCGGCGGAATCGCTCGGGCTCGGGAGCTGCTGGATCCACAGGGCAAAAGAGGAGTTTGAGAGCGAGGAAGGAAAGAAGATCCTGGAGAAGGCCGGCGTGAACGGCGATGAATATGAAGGCATCGGTCATCTGGCACTTGGATATCCTTCGTATGAAGAAAAGCCGAAGGCTGCACCGCGCAAGCCAGGCTACGTAAAGTGGGTGGATTGACCGCAGCAGGTCAGGAAAAGGGAAGGTCGCGGGTGAAGTACCGCTCCATGAGCTGCTTTACCTGCTTGTCGGCCTCCTTTACAAAGGCATCGTAGGTATCGAGGAGCCACTGCCCCTCCTCTGTGAGCCGGCTGCCGCCGCCGCCCTCGCCGCCGGCAGCCGGGCGGGTCAGCTTTGCGCCGCAGATCTGCTCGGCACGCCGCACGTGCGTCCAGGCCTTGCTGTAGGACATCTCCATCGCAGCGGCAGCCTGGCGGAGGGAGCCGAGCCGCTCTACGCCGTGCAAAAGCTCGGCAAGCCCCGGCCCCATGATGAAAGTCCGCACCTCGCCCGTCTTCTTGTCCCGCAGGGAAAGCTTGTAGGATGTCTTGCAGGACAGGATCGAAGAGGAAAGTTCTGTTTCTACCATATCAGATGAATCCTTTCCGGGAAGCGGAGGCAGGATTCATGTCTCATCCGGCAGGCCTTCTGTTTCCTGCCCGTTCTCATCAGATACAGGAGCGAATCCTACTTCCTCGAACACCTTCTGTGCTTCCGGCGTCTGCAGCCAGGCCAGGAAGGCCTTTGCCTCGTCCGGATGTGTACTGCCCTTCAGAACGGCAGCCGGGTAGATTACCTGACCACACATATCTGCGTCGGCGGTATCGACAACGGTCAGACCGGCGCTGAAGGCGTCTGTCTGATATATGATACCACAGTCGACCGAGGCTTCGGAGAGCTGAACGGTAACTTCCTTGACATTTGAGCCGTACGTGATGCAGCCCTCTGACGCAAGCTGGTCCTCCTGAAGCCCGTAGTATGCGAGAATCTTCTGCGTGTACTGGCCGACGGGCACATCGCTGTTTCCCATCGCAAGCAGGACAGAGCCCTTCTTCAGGTCATCCGCCAGGTCGTCAAAACTCTGGATTTTCTTCGGATTCCCGTCCGGAACGGCAAGGGCAACCTTGTTCTCCAGCAGATCGACGCGTGTGCCGGCCAGAAGCTCGTCGTTCCCGTCCGGATTCGTGTCAGGCGCGGCATCCCTGTCCAGCTCATTCATCTGTTTCTGGGCGGCGGACAGAAAGATATCACAGCCCGAGCCTTCCAGAATCTGGGTCTTCAGTGTTCCGGACGAATCAAAATTGAAGGAAATGGAAATGCCCGGATTTTCCTTCTGATAGTCGGCGGCCAGCTTTGTAAGCGTCTCGGTCAAAGATGCCGCCGCAAACACGGTCAGCTCCGTCTCCCGGGTACTGTGTCCGCTCTCCGGAGATCCTTCTGTCTCCCCTGCCGCTGCCGGCAGCACACAGCCGGAAGCAAGTGCCGCGCAGAGCAGAATGGATCCGGCCGTCCTTCTCCAACGTTTCCGCATCGTGAAACCTCCTCTCTGAACGTGTGTACAATGCGTTATTCTTTGAAAAATATAACGATGGCTTTATTATAGAGAATGCGTCCGCGTTTTGCAAGACGGATCTCTGCGGATCCGGGGCTTGCCGGGACCGCTTCTGCAGGGCTACAATGGCTGGAGCGTCAGAAGAAGAGGAGGATGCAGACAGAATGCAGGGCGATGACAATCCGATCTACAGGGATGTGCCGATTCCGGCCAGAAACCGCGAAAGTCTTCACCTGCGGCATCCTGAAGAAGACAGCAGGGGACAGACCCGGCCTGTGCGTGAACATACAGTGCAGAGCAGGGAACAGAGGCGCATGATCCTGGAGGGCAGAACGCCGGATCTGCAGCGTGTTTTCCCGGGAAACGGAAAACAGGAGCGGTCGTATCTGGAGACAGTGAACTTCTGGCGCGGGCGGATGCGTGAAATACTGAGTCCGGACAGAAAGGAACCGGCAGAAGAAGGGTTCCGGATCCTGAAAAGTATGGGGGATGCGGACGCTGGCTGGAACGGGGAGCCGGTTTTCGACCCGGACAGCATCCGGACAGTTCTGCAATACTATGTCATCACGGCGGATCTTCCAAGGTCGTATGTAGCGGAGGTTTTTGAGAAGGAAATCGCGGAGGATGAGCGGATTCTTGCGCTGATGCTGTACCAGGAAGCGGAAACAGACCAGCTCTATCAGTCCATATCCGAGTTTGGCAGGTACAGGGGAAACAGGTCAGCGTTCTTCCGGGCACACGAGGAGGATATGAAGGCGGTGCTTGTGCGCGTCTACCGTGCCTGGGCGGATGCGTACCAGTCAGAGCATGGCCGTGCGCTCGCGGACGAGCTGGCTGGAAAGAGTGATACGAGACCCTGGCTGCTGAGCCGGGTCCGATCCGGGGAATGTGCGGCGGCGGACCGGAAAAAGGACCGCATCTTTCTTGTGGATCCGCTTCTGGTCTACTGGTGCCGGCGGGGAAACTGGACCATCACGCAGTATTTCCCGAGGCTGTTCGGGAGCAGACTTCTTCAGAAAACGCTGGGGGAGGTCTGCAGGGAGACGGAGCGGCAGATGAGAGCGGCAGCCAGGTATCGGAACTTGAAGCCGGGTACGCTGGACGAGAAGCTGAGTCAGCTGGTGGAGCAGACGGTTCAGGCGTATCTCAGAGAACGAGCCGGGGAGCAGGAGACGGCTGCCAGACAGGAGATCCGGCTCGATCTCGGGAAGCTCAGCGGGATCCGCTCAGATGCGGATTATACGAGAGATCAGCTTCTTGATGGCATCGAGGATGAAACAGATGCGCCTGATGCCGCGCTGACATCCGCTCTCCCATCAGAGCTGCCCGTCTCTGCACCACAGCTGCACCGCGTGCCAGAGCAGACGGCACAGTCATACGGAACCACTTCGGAAAAGCCCGGGCTGCGCCGCGTGCCTCCTCAGACGGCCTTCGGGCTGTCTGAGGAGGAAACTGACATTCTGCGCATGCTCCTTGCAGGGGAGAATCCTGTTTCCTACATCAGAGCGCACCATCTGTATCCGGCTGTCGTTGCGGATTCCATCAATGAAAAGCTGTTTGAAGAAATCGGAGACTCGGTTGTGGAGGAGGAGGACGGGAGCCTTTCGCTGATCGAGGACTACCTCACAGATCTGCAGGCTCTTCTGCCGCAATAAAAAGCATTGACAGAAGGAGCCGGCAGACGTATGATACGTATCACCGTTAATATTTAACACTGATAATATTTAACGGAGATAATAGTTGTTAAAACATGTAAAGGAGGACCGTTTTGAATCAGCTGGAAGAAGAACTGCTGCGGACGCTGCATCAGTTCCCGAAGCTGCGCTCAGAGTTCAGCATCCCCGGAATCAGCAGAGGAAAACTGATGCTGATGAGTGCCGCGTGGGAGATCAGCCAGGGGGACGCTTCGCGCGGAATCCGGGTGAGCGAGCTGGTTGCCAGGCTGGAGATCCCGGCATCGGGCGTCTCACGGCTTTTAAAGGGACTCGAGGAGGACGGCATCCTGAAGCGCAGTCTTGACCCGAAGGATCGGAGAACCACCCTTGTGACATTTACGGAGGAAGGGGTGGATACGATGCGGAAGTGTATCGTCATGGTCGGGGACATGCTGGACAGCATCATCGCCGGGATGGGGGAGGAGAAGGTGCAGGCGCTCTGCAGCCTGCTGGATGAGCTGTACAGCCTGTCTGCCAGCGTGCTCCGTGCACAGGAGAAGAAAGGCTTTCTGAAGAGGGAAACAGAATGAGATACATATTTGAAAATCTGAAGCAGTACTGGCGTTCTGTACTGCTTCTCGCTGTGCTTTTGGTTGTCCAGGGCTTCTGCGAGATGTCCATGCCGCAGTACACGCAGAACATCATCGATGTGGGCATCCAGAACAAAGGGCTTGAGCACATCACACCGTCCAGCATCACGGCCGGGGAGTTTGAGGCGGCACAGATCTTTATGGACGATGCGCAGAAGCGGGAGTGGACGGATGCCTATGAGAAAGACGGGAGCCACTATTCCCTTCAGAGCCTCAGCGGAGAGAAGCTGAAGGAGCTGGATGAAGACCTCCTGATGCCGCTGGTGATGGCTTACCAGCTCGGGCATATGCCGGAGGAATCGTTCCGCACGATGATGAAGACCCAGGCAGAGAATGCGCTTCAGTCACAGAAGCTGAAGGGAGCGCTTCTGGATGCCGCAAAAAAGCAGGCAGACCGGCTGAATTCAATGTCAGCGAAGGAAATCGCCGAGGCATATGGTCTGGACATCACCACTTTCGAGGCGGAGGATGAAAAAGGAAATATATCCACATATGTCGATGTAAGACCGGCAATTCAGAAGATGATTGACAGCGGTCAGATGAGCGAAGACAGCCTCAGCCAGATGAAGAAGCAGATCACGGACACCATCAGCCAGACAGGTTCCCAGACCATGCGTGCGATGGCGATCCGGTATGCCGCGGAGGCGGACAAGGCCGCCGGGATCGATGTCGACAAGATACAGAAGCAGTATCTGTGGCTCAGCGGCGGAAGGATGATTCTGATGGCACTTCTGATGGGGGCTGCCGCCGTGGCTGTATCATTTGTCGCATCCAGGGTCGGCGCCGGTGTCGGGAGAGACCTTCGCCTGAAGGTTTTCGGGAATGTCATCGGGTACTCGAACGCAGAGATGGATCACTTCCAGACCTCCTCCCTGATTACCAGGGCGACCAATGATGTCCAGCAGGTTCAGATGGTTACGACGATGATGCTCCGGATGGTGCTCTATGCGCCGGTGCTGGCGGTGTGGGGAATCGTGAAGGTCTACCAGTCCCACGCTAACATGAGCTGGGTGATTCTGCTGGGGATCGCGGTGATCGTGGGCATCATCCTCACGCTTGTGGTGCTGGCGATGCCGAAGTTCAAGAGCATGCAGAAGCTTGTGGACAAGCTGAACCTGGTTTCCAGGGAGATCCTGACCGGACTGATGGTGGTTCGGGCATTCGGAAGGGAGAAGACAGAGGAAAAGCGCTTTGACGACGCCAACACCGATCTGATGCGCACACAGCTCTTCACGAACCGCGTCATGACCTTCATGATGCCGTCAATGATGTTCGTCATGAGCGGACTCGGCGTTCTGATCACCTGGGTGGCTGCGCACCGCGTCGATGCCGGGACTCTCCAGGTCGGCGCCATGACCTCCTTCATCACCTATGCGATGATCATCATCTCCTCATTCATGATTCTGACTGCGATGTCGATCATCCTGCCGCGCGCAGGCGTCGCGGCGGAGCGGATCCATGAAGTGACATCCACAAAATCCTCAATTGAGAACCCGGAGCATGAGGAGATTCCGCAGGAGAAGAAAGGGGTTGTGAGGTTCGATCATGTGAACTTCCGCTATCCCGGCGCGGAAATGGATGCCCTTCACGATATTACATTCACGGCAAGACCGGGCGAGACGACAGCCATCATCGGAAGCACAGGTTCCGGCAAGAGTACGCTGGTGAATCTGATTCCGCGCTTCTACGATGTCACAGAGGGATCGATCACGGTGGACGGAGTTGACATCCGAAAACGGGATCTCCATGATCTGCGGGCGGAGATCGGGTTTGTGCCGCAGAAGGGGACCTTGTTCTCCGGGACGGTTGCCTCCAATATCCGGTTCGGAAGACCAGACGCGCCGGATGAGGCGGTCAAGCGTGCGGCTCAGATCGCACAGGCGGACGATTTCATCATGGAGAAGGAGGACCAGTACAACAGCTTCATTTCCCAGGGCGGCGGCAATGTGTCAGGCGGCCAGAAACAGCGGCTTTCGATTGCGAGGGCGATTGCGAAGAATCCGCTGGTACTGGTTTTCGACGACAGCTTTTCGGCGCTTGACATGAAGACAGACGCGAGGCTGCGGGCGAAGCTTTCCGAGGAAGAGAAGACCGTGACAAAGATCATTGTTGCGCAGAGGGTCAGCACCATTCTGAGCGCGGACCAGATTCTGGTACTCGATGAGGGAAGGCTGGTCGGCTGCGGGACGCATACGCAGCTGCTTGATTCATGCGAGGTTTACAGGCAGATCGCTGCGTCTCAGCTTTCGCAGAAGGAACTGGAGGAAACGCGCCATGCAGAATAAATATAGAAAGAACAGGCCCTCCGGATTCGGAAGAGGCTCTGAGGAAGAGGCAGCAAAGCGCGCAAAGGAGCAGCAGCTGGAGGAATTCCGGAAGAGGCAGCGCGCTTCTGCGCCCAAGCACGGACCAGGTCGGAACCAGGTGGTTGAAAAGCCAAAGGACTTCAGGGGCTCGTTCGGAAAGCTCCTGCGTTATATGGGGCGGTACAAGGCGGCTGTCTTCGCAGTCATGATCTTTGCCGCTGTCTCGACGGTGTTCAATGTGTTCGGCCCGAAGATCATGGGCCATGCGACAACGGAGCTGGCGCAGGGGCTGATGCGGAAGGTGCAGGGGACCGGCGGAATCGATTTCGGAAAGATCGGACGGATTCTGCTCTGGACACTCGGCCTGTATCTGGCATCGGCTGTCTTCAGTCTGGTCCAGGGCTGGATCATGACGTCGGTCAGCCAGAAGGTCGCCTACCGGATGCGCCGGGAGATTGTGGAGAAGATCGACCGGATGCCGATGAAGTATTTTGAGAGCCGGCCGTACGGCGATGTCCTCTCGCGGATCACGAACGATGTCGATACGCTCGGGACCGGCCTGAACCAGAGCATCACGATGATCATCACCTCCATCGCGACCCTTGTGGGGGTCGTTGTGATGATGCTCACCATATCCCCGGTGATGACCCTGATTGCGGTGGTCGTGATTCCGGTATCCGGTGTGCTGGTTGCCTTCATCGTGAAGAAATCGCAGAAGTATTTCATGCGGCAGCAGGAATCACTCGGGATGATCAACGGGCAGATTGAGGAGGATTTCTCCGGCCAGCTGGTCATCAAGGCCTTCAACCGGGAGAATGTCGTCCTGAGTGAATTCGGGAAGACAAACAATGATCTCTATGACTCAGCGTGGAAGTCGCAGTTCATATCCGGTGTCATGATGCCGGTCATGAATTTCATCAGCTATCTTGGGTATGCAGGAGTCGCGATCTCGGGTGGACTTCTTGCCATCCGCGGCGTGATCGGTGTCGGAGATATCCAGGCGTTCATCCAGTATGTCGGGAACATCAAACAGCCGCTGGCACAGATGGCGCAGGTGATGAACCAGGTGCAGTCGATGACGGCTGCAGCGGAGCGTGTGTTCGAGTTTCTGGATGAGGAGGAGGAAACCGGGCTTCCTGACAGCCAGGATGCCGAAGAAACACAGGAGCACAAATCGGCTGAGCATACGAAACAGACCAACGTGCAGGACACAGCGGCCGGTGGAAGGAACCATGCCGGTGCGGCGGGACAGACGATCAAAAGGGATAAGAGCGTAGAGCAGACGGTCCTGCCGGGGAAGGTCTCAGGAAAAGTGGATTTCGACCATGTCCGTTTCGGATACAATCCGGATCAGGTCATCATCAATGACTTTACAGCCCATGTAGAGCCTGGGCAGAAGATCGCCATTGTCGGGCCGACGGGTGCCGGCAAGACGACCATTGTCAAGCTTTTGATGCGTTTCTACGATGTCAGCAGCGGTTCCATCAGCCTGGACGGCAGGGATATCAGAAGCTTTGACCGGCATGAGCTGAGGGATCATTTTGCCATGGTCCTGCAGGATACATGGCTGTTCGCCGGAACAATACGGGAAAACATCCGCTATGGCAGACTGAATGCGACAGATGAGGAAGTCGAAGCGGCTGCGAAGGCGGCCTACGTCGATCACTTTATCCGCACCCTCCCGGGCGGGTATGATATGGTGCTGAACGAGGATGCGACAAATGTGTCCCAGGGACAGAAGCAGCTTCTCACCATTGCGCGGGCTATGCTTGCAGACCGCAGTGTGCTGATTCTGGACGAGGCGACCTCTTCCGTCGATACCCGGACAGAGCAGCTGATTCAGAGCGCCATGGACCGTCTGATGAAGGGCAGGACAAGCTTTGTGATCGCGCACAGACTGTCAACCATCCGCAATGCGGACCTGATCCTTGTCCTGAATCACGGCGATATCGTCGAGCAGGGGACACATGAGGAGCTTCTCGAAAGACAGGGATTCTATGCGGACCTGTACAACTCCCAGTTTGCTCAGGGCGCGGAGGCGTAACAGACGTGGAGGCGTGAAACTGCCGGCAGATCAGCAGATTCTCTGAGCGTGCATGGCCGAAACTGACAGCCGGAAGAGGATGGCAGGGCACAGGCAGGTTCCGGATACGGAACTTCTGCTTGACAGCCCTGCCGTTTTCGTGTTACCATCACGTCCATGATGCTTTAGCGTGGTAAAGCAATAAAGTGATTGCGGGGCCGATCGTATGACACCATACATGCCTGCATGCAGGCGGTACCGGGAGTGATTGGCACGGAATCCAATACATGATGCAGGACATCAGGAGGAGTGGCGATGATGAAGAAAAGGATTCTGGCAGGTGTACTGAGTGCGGCGATGGCTGTTTCGATGTCTTTCACGATGGCCTATGCGGGGGAGACGGAAGCAGTCTCCGGGACAGAGGCTGCTGCGAATGCGGACGGGCTGGCGACAGAGGGCAAGTTTGTTGTCGGCTTTGATGCCGAGTATCCGCCGTACGGATATATGGACGATAATGGCGATTATACGGGCTTTGACCTGGAACTGGCCCAGGCAGTCTGTGATCTGGAGGGCTGGGAGCTGGTCAAGACACCGATTGACTGGGACTCCAAGGACATGGAGCTCAATTCCGGCAACATCGACTGCATCTGGAACGGCTTCACGATGAACGGGCGGGAAGACTCCTATACGTTCTCTGTACCGTATGTCAATAACAGCCAGGTCATCGTGACAGCAGATGATTCCGGCATCAATTCGCTGGCCGATCTGGCGGGCAAGACGGTCGGTGTTCAGGCGGATTCTGCGGCCCTGGCACTGCTCAGCAAGGATGGGGATCAGGCAGACCTGGCGGAGACCTTCGGAGATCTCCAGCAGTTCGCGGATTACAATACAGCCTTCACGGAACTGATGGCCGGTTCTCTCGATGCGGTCGCCATTGACATCGGGGTCGCGCAGTACCAGATCAACGGACGGGACGGATACAAGATCCTGGATGAGTATCTGAATGCAGAACAGTATGCGGTCGGATTCAAGAAGGGGAACACTGCATTGTGCGATACGGTCAACAAGGATCTCAAGACGCTGCTGGATAATGGAACCTTCGACAAGATTGCGAAGAAATATGAAGGCCAGGGCGTCGATCCTACGATGCTTTGCCTCCGGGAGAGCTTTGGTGAAGCTTCAACCGAGGCTGAGACCGAGGCACAGACTGAAGCCTGAAAGTTGACAGGGCAAGCAGAAAGATGGACAGTATCTGACGCAGAAAAACGGCTGCGGCCGCTTTTCTGCGTCAGTTCTTGTGTTCAGCAGGAGGATATATGAGTTTTCAGGTCATGATGATGCAGCTCGGGCAGGGTATGCTGAAGTCAATGGGAATCTTTTTCCTGACGCTTCTGTTTTCGCTGCCGCTGGGGCTTCTTGTAGCACTGTGCCGCATGAGCAAAAGCGGCATTCTCCGGACAATCATGCGTGTGTACATCTCGATTATGCGCGGAACCCCTCTGATGCTGCAGCTGCTCGCCGTTTATTTCGGGCCTTATTATCTGTTCGGGGCCAAGCTGGGGAAAAACTGGAGATTCTCGGCAATCATTATCGCATTCGCGGTGAACTACGCCGCATACTTTGCGGAAATCTACCGCTCAGGAATCGGTTCCATGCCAGCCGGTCAGTACGAGGCGGCCAGACTGCTCGGCTACTCAAAGTCCGGAACCTTCCTGCGGATCATCTTTCCTCAGGTGATCAAGCGGATCCTTCCGGCCATTACGAACGAAGTGATCACCCTGATCAAGGACACATCTCTCTCCTTCTCACTGGCCTATGCAGAGATGTTCACCATCGCGAAGCAGATCGCCGCGAAGGAAACTTCCTTTATGCCGTTCCTCGCGGCAGCGCTGTTCTACTATGTGTTCAATGCCATTGTCGCCTTCGCGATGGAACGCATTGAGAAAGCGATGAATTACTATTCGGTATAAGGCAGAAAGGAGAAGAGCATGGCACTTCTGGAAATGAAAAATATCCGGAAATCCTTCGGAGATCTCGAGGTGATCCGGGACATCTCCCTTCGTGTGGATGAGGGAGAGGTTCTCTCCATCATCGGGCCCTCCGGATCCGGCAAATCGACAATGCTCCGCTGCGCGGCCATGCTGGAGACCATCGACTCCGGTGAGATCTGGTACATGGGCGAGCGGGTGGCCTGGGCGGACGGACATGGCGGACTGCACTATCCGAAGAAGGCGGAGCTGAAGAAGGTACGTTCCTGTTTCGGACTTGTGTTTCAGAATTTCAATCTGTTCCCGCATTTCTCTGTCATCAAGAATATTACAGATGCGCCGATTCACAATCAGAAGCGCGACAGAGACGAAGTCTATGCAGAGGCGAAGGAGCTCCTCGCGAAAATGGGGCTTTCGGACAAGGCTGATGCTTATCCGTGTCAGCTCTCCGGCGGTCAGTGCCAGCGTGTCGCCATCGCACGCGCACTGGCGCTGAACCCGAAGATCCTCTACTTTGACGAGCCGACCTCCGCACTTGACCCGGAGCTGACCGGGGAGGTGCTGAAGGTCATCAAGTCTCTGGTGGATCTGCACATCGCGATGGTGATTGTCACGCATGAGATGAACTTTGCGCGCGAAATTTCAGACCACGTCATGTTCATGGACAAGGGCATCGTGGAGGTGGAGGGCAGCGCCGAGTCTGTTTTCAATACAGACAACGCGAGAATGCAGGCCTTCCTTGGAAAACTCAGGCACTGATGCAGCAGTTCTATGAAAATCAGACAGGGCACAGCGCCTGCGGTAGAAAAGACCGCAGGCGCTTTTTTTATGAAGACGACCGCTCATCATCGAATGCGGAGTCCGAGATGAAGGCGGCCGTGACAGTCTGCCCCTTGCAACCTTCTTGAGGATGTACTATAATGCCGTTTGATTGAGCACAATTAGTCTGTATGAACGAGCGCCGTGCCCGAAGCAGGGCAGAGGTATCATGGCGCAGGTTGAAGAAAAGAGGAAAAGCATGGCAAAGATTGACATCATTTCAGGATTTCTCGGCGCAGGAAAGACCACGCTGATCAAGAAACTGATCAAGGAAGTGTTTGCGGGACAGAAGGTTGTCCTGATCGAAAACGAATTTGGCGAGATTGGCATCGATGGCGGGTTTCTGAAGGACGCAGGCATCGAGATTACGGAGATGAATTCGGGCTGTATCTGCTGCTCGCTGGTCGGCGATTTCGGAAGAGCCCTGAAGAAGGTTGTGGAGGAGTACCATCCGGATCATATTCTGATCGAACCGTCTGGTGTGGGCAAGCTTTCGGACGTCCGCCGGGCCATCGAGAAGGAAGCGGAGGAGTGCAGTCTCGAGATCGGCTCTCTGGTCACCGTTGCGGATGTAAAGAAGGTCCGTATGTATATGAAGAACTTCGGCGAGTTCTACAACAACCAGATTGAGAGCGCCGGGACGATCATTCTTTCCAGAACTCAGCTTGTCGACCAGAAGAAGCTTGATGAGGCGATCGCGATGATCCGCGAGAAGAACCCGGACGCCACCATCATCACCACACCTTGGGATCAGCTCTCCGGGAAGACCATTCATGACGCGATGGAGAAGTCTGTCTCGCTTGCGGACCAGCTGATGGCAGAGTACAAAGCGGCTCATCCGGATGAAGAAGACGAGGACGACGACGACCACGACGAAGCGTGCTGCGGCCATGATCATGAGCATCATCATGATCACCATGATCACGACGACCACGATCATGATCATGATGAAGCGTGCTGCGGTCATGAGCACCACCACGACCATGACCATGACGGGGAATGCTGCGGCCATGAGCATCATCATCACCATCACCACGGCCATGATGCGGATGAGGTCTTCACGAGCTGGGGAAGAGAGACAGCGAAGAAGTATACGGATGACCAGATCCGCAGCATTCTGAAGACTTTGTCGGAGTCCGATGAGAACAGCTATGGCATCATTCTCCGCGCAAAGGGTATGGTTCCGAGAGCGGATGGCACCTGGATCAACTTCGACATGGTTCCGGAGGAGAGCGAGGTCCGCGACGGCGCTGCGGACTACACAGGCCGTCTGTGCGTCATCGGGTCGAAGCTGAATGAAGAGAAAATTGCGGAGCTGTTTGGCGTCTGAGGACGTCCTGTGAAGAAGCAGCAGAACACGAATCGAACATTGGAGTAAATGATATGCTGGAAGTACCCGTATATGTGATCACCGGTTTCCTGGAAAGCGGGAAAACGACATTTATCCGAGAAGTGCTTGCCAGTCCGGATTTTGCGGACGGCGAGCGGACCCTGCTTCTTCTCTGCGAGGAAGGCGAGGAGGAGTATGATGAGGAGGATCTGCGCAGACATAATATCTATATAGAGCGCGTTGAGAACGAGGCAGACCTGACGGCTGACTATATGGAGAGTCTCCAGAAGAAACATAAGCCTGAGCGCGTCTTCATCGAGTTCAACGGGACCTGGGACTCGATGAAGTTCTGTTCTTCGGACTGGGCGAAGCGCTGGGAAATGGCGCAGGTGATCACGCTTGTAGACGGGTCAACGTTTGAGGTGTATCTCCAGAACATGCGCCAGATGATGAGCAACATCTTCATGTACACAGAACTCGTCATCTTCAACCGCTGCTCGCCGGATCAGGATCTTCAGAAATTCCGCAGAACCGTGAAAGCAGTCAACACACAGGCAGTCTGTTCCTTCGAGGATGCCGAGGGAGAGGTGATCGACATCGGGAAGGCGCAGCCTCCGTTCGACCTGTCGCAGGACCCGATTGTCATTCCGGACGAGGAGTTCGGGCTCTGGTATCTGGATGCGCTCGACAACCGCGAGCGCTATGACGGAAAGACGGTGGAGTTCAGGGGCAAGGTGATGATTCCGAGAAAGTTCCCGGAGAACGCGTTCATCCCGGGCAGAAACTGCATGACCTGCTGTGCCAATGACATCCGGTTCATGGGGTTCATCTGCCATTCAAAATATACGGACCGTCTGAAACAGAAGCAGTGGCTGGATGTGACAGCTCAGGTCCGCTACGAGTTTGTCCCGGAATACGAGGGGACAGGCCCTGTTCTGTATGCCCGTCATCTCAAGTCTGCGGAGCCGCCGGCTGAGGATACCGTTCTGTTCAACTGATTCCGAAGGGCGGCTGTTGGCACCGCAATCATAAAATAGTAAAATTCTGCCAAGCAGGCAGGTGATATGGAGAAGATCCGACTCACCTGCCTGCTTTTTTGATTGTCTGCATGATGATGAAGATCAGCAATGTGGCAGGATTATCCTATTATGCCAGAAAAGATACTGGCAGTATTGTACGAAAAAATATGAAAAATATGATAAATTTATATGAATAGTACAAACACCTTGACCATTAAAAATAGGAATGGTATATTAAATACAACAAATTACAGGACGCCGGAAACTTATATTTCGGCAAATACACAGGAGGCACAACGTTATGAGAAAAAAGGCACTTTCAGCAGTCGCCCTTGCCGCTGTCGGCGCAATGGCAGTCAGCTCTCTCGCAATGGCAGGAGATGTGGCGAACAAGGATAAGCCGCTGGTATGGTTTAACCGCCAGCCGTCCAACAGCTCCACCGGTGAGCTCGACAAGGATGCGCTGAATTTCAACGCCAGCACGTACTATGTCGGATTCGATGCGAACCAGGGTGCCGAGCTGCAGGGGCAGATGGTCGAAAAGTATATCGAAGACCACATTGATACCATCGACCAGAACGGTGACGGTACAATCGGTTATGTCCTCGCAATCGGCGACATCGGACACAACGATTCCATCGCCCGTACCAGAGGTGTCCGCAAGGCGCTCGGAACAGCTGTCGAGAAGGACGGCGCAGTCGATTCCAATCCGGTCGGAACCAACACCGACGGATCCGCGACAGATGTCCAGGATGGAAAGATCACTGTCAACGGCAAGGATTATGTCGTACGTGAGCTGGCTTCCCAGGAGATGAAGAACTCCGCTGGTGCTACATGGGATGCGGCAACCGCCGGCAATGCAATCTCCACCTGGTCTGCTTCCTTCGGCGATCAGATCGACGTTGTTGTATCGAACAACGATGGCATGGGCATGGCGATGTTCAACGGCTGGGCACAGGCCAACAACCGCCCGACCTTCGGCTATGACGCAAACAGCGACGCGGTCGCGGCAATCGCGGACGGTTACGGCGGAACCATTTCCCAGCACGCGGATGTCCAGGCTTACCTGACACTTCGTGTTCTCCGCAACCTGCTGGATGGAGTGGATGTCAACACCGGTATCACCACAGCCGACGAGAAGGGCAATGTCCTGACCGATCAGGACTGCAAGTATGTCGATGACGAGCGTTCCTACTACGCTCTGAACCTGGCTGTCACGGCTGACAACTACAAGGATTTCCTGGATTCCACGAAGATCAACGACGCAGTCTCCACACAGCTTGACGAGTCCACCTCTCCGAAGAAGAAGGTATGGCTTGACATCTACAACTCTGCTGATAACTTCCTTGGATCCACCTATGTCCCGCTGCTTCAGCAGTACGACAAGCTCCTGAACCTCGATGTCGAGTACATCCAGGGCGATGGACAGACAGAGTCTAACATCACGAACCGCCTGGCAGATCCGAGCGCTTATGACGCATTCGCAATCAACATGGTCAAGACGGACAACGCAGCTTCCTATACGGCTCTGCTTCAGTAAGAATAGGAGAACCTGACCAGATAACTGAACAGTCAGGCAGAAAACGGTCAGGAGTGAACGAAGAGGGAATTCCTAACGGGATTCCCTCTTTCATGTTATGCAGCAGGAACTGACAAGCACGGGAGGAGTAAAGAAGTGGCAGAAAAGAAAGAGGATATCATTCTGTCGATCCGTGATATGTCCAAGTCTTTCGGGCGAAACAGAGTTCTCGACCACATCAGCATGGATGTGAAAAGAGGCATCGTCATGGGGCTGATGGGAGAGAACGGAGCCGGGAAGTCTACCATGATGAAGTGTCTGTTCGGCATCTACCATATGGACGAGGGCGCCATCTATCTGGACGGAAAGCCGGTGAGCTTTTCCGGACCGAAGGATGCTCTGGAGAACGGGGTGGCGATGGTCCACCAGGAACTGAACCAGTGCCTGGAGCGTTCCGTGGTCGACAATCTGTTTCTCGGGAGGTACCCGGTGAACAACGGCGTGATCGATGAGGCGCGCATGAAGAAGGAAGCTGCGGATCTGTTCCGCAGACTTGGAATGACTGTGAATCTGACACAGCCGATGAGAAGGATGTCTGTCTCCCAGAGGCAGATGTGCGAGATTGCGAAGGCAATCTCCTATAATTCGAAAATAATTGTTCTGGACGAACCGACTTCCTCGCTGACAGAGCCGGAGGTCAGGAGGCTGTTTGCGATCATGAGGCAGCTTACCGCCCAGGGCATTTCCATCATTTATATCTCTCACAAGATGGATGAGATCTTCGAGATCTGCGATGAAGTCTCGGTTCTGAGGGACGGAAATCTGGTGATGTCAAAACCGGTCGGAGAGACATCGTTCAATGAGCTGATCGCGGCGATGGTCGGCCGCTCGCTCGAAAAACGGTTCCCGCCGGTGGACAATGAACCGGGCGACGTGATTCTCTCGGTACAGCATCTCTCCACAAAGTTTACGCCGTATCTCCAGGATATCTCCTTTGATGTCAGAGAGGGTGAGATCTTCGGACTGTACGGACTGGTTGGCGCCGGCCGGACAGAGCTTCTTGAGACCATCTTCGGTGTCCGGACAAGAGCTTCCGGAAGAGTTTACTATAATGGGCAGCTGATGAACTTTGACAGTGCAAAGGAAGCGATGGAACATGGGTTTGCGCTGATCACGGAAGAGCGGAAGATGAACGGGATGTTCGCGAAGGGAGACCTGATCTTCAATACAACCATCACAAACCTTTCGAAGTACATGTCGGGGGCTGCGCTCTCGAATCCGAAGATGCGCCGGGCGACGGAGAACGAGATCCGCATCATGCACACCAAGTGCATGGGGCCGGACGATTCCATATCCGGTCTGTCCGGAGGAAACCAGCAGAAGGTCATCTTTGGAAAGTGGCTGGAAAGAGATCCGGTTGTCTTCATGATGGACGATCCGACGAGAGGCATCGATGTCGGTGCAAAGTACGAGATTTACCAGCTGATCATCGAGATGGCAAAGAGAGGCAAGACCATCCTCGTGGTCTCCTCCGAGATGCCTGAGATCCTCGGGATTACGAACAGAATCGGGGTTATGAGCAATGGACGGCTTGCCGGCATTGTGAATACAAAGGAGACGGACCAGGAAGAGCTTCTGAGGCTCAGTGCAAAGTATCTGTAATTGAGGAGAAAGAATATGGCTGAGAATACGAAAATTCTGTCCGCGGAGGATGCGGAGAAGCTGCTGCGGCCGATTGACGAGCATATCGGGGAGATTCAGAAGAAGATTGATGCCCTTCGCGTTGACGGTGCGGATAAGGTAGCGGAGCTGACCGACGAACTGAGAATGGCGAAGGAAAGCAAAACGCTGACGGCAGAGCAGAAGGAGAAGATCCGCAAAAAAGATGAGGCGCTGCTGTCAGAGGCAAAGAAGACGGAAGCGGCGAACAAGGCGCAGGTTGAAAAGCTGATCGCGGAGGGAGAAGCGTACCTGAAGGCACACTATAATACGGAGTATCTTGACAAAATCAAGGCATCCGGTGCAGGAGAGCGGGAGGCTGCCGCAGCAACCTATTCCAGGAAAGTGGAAGCCCTGAAGGCGGAGCATGAGAAGAGCCTCGCGGCGCTGAAGGGGAAACTGGATTCGGCTTCCGGCGAAGAGAAGACAACGCTCCAGAAAGAGATCAAGGACGAGACCTACGTCTTCAAGAACCGGATGTTCGACGCGAAGATGGTCTACAGGAAGGACCTGCAGGCGGTCAAGGATCGCGAGCATGAAGCCTTCACACACGAATACCATCTGATTGACCTGCTCAGAAAGTCGAAGTTTACCTTCGCACAGCAGAGGGCACAGAGCAGGGAACTTTCCCGCTACACCTTCTCCTGGAAGCAGTTCTTCCTTAGAAACGGGCTGTATATTGTCATTGTCGCGGTCTTCATCGCGCTGGGCTTCATCACACCGGCAGTCAAGCATACGCAGCTGTTCACGGCAACCAACATCCTGAACATCCTGCAGCAGGCATCGCCGCGTATGTTCCTTGCGCTTGGCGTTGCAGGACTGATCCTCCTGACAGGAACCGACCTTTCAATCGGCCGTATGATGGGTATGGGCATGGTGACCTGCACGATTATCATGCACAAGGGACCGAATACAGGGACGGTGTTTGGAAAAGCCTTTGATCTGTCCGGCATGCCGCTGGCCGGCCGCGCGATCTTTGCGCTTGTCCTGACAATTCTGTTCTGCGTCATCTTTACCTCGATCGCCGGCTTTTTCACCGCTCGGTTTAAGATGCATCCGTTCATCAGTACCATGGCAAACATGCTGATCATCTTCGGCCTCGTTACCTATGCAACGAAGGGTGTATCTTTCGGTGCCATTGAGAATGCGATCCCGAACGCTGTGATTCCGAAGATCAAGGGCTTCCCGACCATCATTCTCTGGGCAGTGGCAGCCATCGTCATCGTCTGGTTCATCTGGAACAAGACAAAGTTCGGCAAGTACCTGTATGCAGTCGGCGGAAACCCGGAGGCAGCGGCCGTATCAGGCATCTCTGTCTTCGCGGTCACACTCGGCGCGTTCATGCTGGCCGGCGTTCTGTACGGCTTCGGTGCATGGCTGGAGTGCAACAGAATGATTGGTTCCGGCTCGGCGGCTTACGGGCAGGGCTGGGATATGGATGCCATCGCGGCCTGCGTCGTCGGCGGTGTCTCATTTACCGGTGGAATCGGTAAGATTTCCGGCGTTGTCGTCGGCGTGCTGATCTTCACGGCGCTGACCTACTCGCTGACCATTCTCGGCATTGACACGAACCTCCAGTTCGTATTTGAGGGAATTATCATTCTGGCGGCTGTCACGCTGGACTGCCTGAAGTATGTGCAGAAGAAGTAATTGAAGAGTTGATGGAAGAACTGGCTGTGTTCTGAGAGATCAGACTGATTCAAGAGACGCCGCAGGGATAAAGCCCTGGGGCGCCTTTTGATACATGACCGAAAACAGTTGTCCGGGAGGGGAAAAAGCACTATACTTTGTTAAACAGTATGCTTGGGCATACGGGGAAACAACGGGTGAAATTCATGTAAGGAAAGGCAGGGAGCGGAATGAAGAGAGTAGGTCTGCTGACTTCCGGGGGCGATTGCCAGGCACTGAATGCGACCATGCGCGGCATCGTAAAAGCATTGTCCAACAACATTGACGAGCTGGAAGTATATGGGTTCATGAACGGGTACCAGGGCATGATTCACGGGGATTACCGGCTTCTGACAAGCAAGGATTTCTCTGGCATTCTGACAAAGGGCGGAACAATCCTTGGATCTTCCCGCACGCCCTTCAAGACGATCAATGACCCGGACGAGAACGGGCTGAACAAGGTTGAAGCGATGATGCAGAACTACTACAAGCTTCGCCTGGACTGCCTGTATGTCCTCGGGGGGAATGGGAGCCAGAAGACAGCGAATCTTCTGAGCGAGAAGGGACTCAATGTCATCCATCTGCCGAAGACCATTGACAATGATATCTGGGGAACTGACATGACGTTCGGGTTCTACAGCGCTGTCAATATCGCGACGGAGGCGATCGACTGCATCCACACGACGGCGGCCTCTCACAACCGTGTCTTTATCGTCGAGATCATGGGGCACAAGGTTGGCTGGCTGACTCTGTACGCCGGGATTGCCGGAGGTGCGGATGTCATCCTGATCCCGGAAATCCCGTACCGGATTGACAAGGTGATCGAGGCTATCAACAAGAGAACAAAGTCAGGCAAGGGATTCACGGTTCTGGCTGTCGCGGAAGGCGCGGTCTGCGCGGATGACCTGAAGCTTTCCAAGAAGGAATACAAGAAGAAGATGGAAAGCAACCACTATCCGTCTGTTGCCTATGAGCTGGCAGACCAGATCCTCGCGAAGACCGGCAACGAGGTGCGTATCACCGTCCCGGGTCATACACAGCGGGGAGGGGCACCGTGCCCGTACGACCGTGCGCTTTCGACGAGGCTCGGTGTCGCCGGTGCAAAGGCGTTCATGGATGGAGAGTTCGGCGTGATGATCGGCATTGTCCACGATAAGACGGTCCGCCTGCCGATGAAGGAGAGCGCGGGCAAGCTGAAGGTTGTCGAGAAGGACAATCAGTTTGTCAAAGAGGCAAAGATGCTTGGCATCAGTTTCGGTGACGAGGATGTCTGACAGACCGGCCGCTGCTGCAGGAAGAGATCGGCTGCCGGGAACGTGAACCTTGTCCGGACAGGCGTCAGAAGCGGTGCGCGGCCGGAAGAAAAGCCGGAGACTCGTACCGGTCCGGAATGAATAAAGATAAGAGAAGGTGACAGACTGCCGCTCCGGATTCACTGGGGCGGCAGTCATTTTGTCAGACAGCTGCTCAGGCAAAAGTGTCCAGGTGGTTTGACAGGAGGAGAATTCGTGGGTTATCAGGCGCTTTACAGGAAATACCGCCCTCAGACATTTGAGGATGTAAAAGGGCAGGACGTGATCATCAGAACACTCCGCAATCAGATCCGGACAGGACGGATCGGCCATGCCTATCTGTTCTGCGGCAGCCGCGGGACCGGTAAGACGACTGTGGCAAAAATCTTTGCAAAGGCGATTAACTGCGAGAATCTGCAGGATGGCGATCCCTGCCTGACATGCAGAAGCTGCAGGGCGATTGCAGACGGGGCTTCCATGAATGTCATCGAGATGGATGCCGCGTCCAGAAACAGCGTCGACGACTTCAGACAGATTATCGATGAGATTGCCTATCCGCCTGCTGACGGCCGGTATAAGGTTTACATCATCGATGAGGTGCACATGCTGTCAGGGGCGGCCTTCAATGCGTTTTTGAAGACACTCGAGGAACCGCCGGCATATGCGGTGTTCATTCTGGCCACCACGGACCCGCAGAAGCTGCCGGATACCATCCTGTCGCGCTGCCAGCGGTATGACTTTCACCGGATTCCGTCAGATGTGATCGAAAAGAGGCTGCAGGAGGTCCTTGCGAAGGAACAGATTGAGGCAGAGGAGAAGGCTGTCCGGTACATTGCCAGGAAGGCAGAAGGCGGGATGCGTGATGCCCTGAGTATCATGGATCAGTGCGTCTCCTTTTACAGTGGCGGGAGACTGACCTATGAGCAGGTGCTTGATGTCCTTGGAACGGCGCCGCGGACGCAGTACGCGGTCATGCTGAGTCAGACGCTGCAGTTCGACTGCTCCGGCCTTCTTTCGACATTTGACAGCCTGCTGATGGGCGGACGGGATACGCGGCAGATCATCGGAGATTTTACCTGGTATCTGAGAGATCTGCTGCTGTTCAAGGCGTCCGGCGGCACGGCGGAATCGCTGAATCTGACAGATGAGGATGCGGAAGAGCTCCTCAAGGCAGGAAAAAATGTGTCAGAGGACAGGCTGATGTACCTGATTTCGGTGCTTTCAGAAGTTGCAGGTGACCTTCGGACCGCCTCGAATCCCCGGATCACGGCGGAAGTCGGGCTGATCAGACTGTGCCGGCCGGAAACTTCCGGGGCCGATCCCCTTGCTGCGGCAGCCCGCCTTGATGAGATGTCGCAGCAGACTGCCACACTGTCAGAGCGCCTGAAGCATGTGGAGGAGGCCCTCCGGGATGGCAGGGTGATCGCTGCTGCCGGAGCCGGACAGGATGGAGAGAAGGCTTCGGAGGAAGCGGGAGACGCAGGCCGCCGGAAGACACCAAAGCTGGTGGCGCCGGAACTGTTTTCACGGATTCAGGGGCAGTGGAAGAACACCCTTCAGGCAATGAAGGATCCTGGAACAGGAAGCATTATGGCGAATCTTGCAGAGCCGTGGTACAATTCCAGTGATCAGGAGACCTTGTATGTCGCCTTTGATGACGACTGGGTGAAAGCATATCGGGATAACCAGAAGGTAAAAGAGGAGTTTCAGGATATCCTGGAGGCCAAGTACGGTGTGCGCCCGGAGGTTCGGTTTGTCTCAAAGTGCGAGATGCAGCAGCGGACGGATTCTGTGCGGGTTCAGGACGCGGCAAGGATTGAGGGAATTGATTTTCCAATTGAGGAAGAGGACTAAGAAACAGCGAAGAGGAGAAGAGAGATGGCAAGAAGAGGCGGTTTCCCGGGCGGGATGGGCAATATGAACAACCTGATGAAGCAGGCGCAGAAGATGCAGAAGGCGATTCAGGAGCAGCAGGCAGCCCTTGAGGAAAAAGAGTATACGGCAAAGGCGGGCGGCGGTGCTGTCAGCATCACAGTCAGCGGGAAGAAGGAAATCACGAAGGTGACAATCGATCCGGATGCGGTTGACCCGGAGGATGTCGAGATGCTGCAGGACATGATTCAGGCTGCCGCAAATGAAGCGCTCCGGGCGGCTGACGAAGATGCCCAGAAAGCGATGGGCGGACTGACCGGCGGACTTGGAACAGGATTCGGGCTGTAAAAGATGGAGTATTATGGAAGTCAGATCAACAATCTGATCCAGCACCTGGCAGCGCTGCCGGGGATTGGCGGAAAGACTGCGCAGAGGCTGGCGTTTCACATCGTAAGGATGCCGAAGGACCAGGCAGACGCACTTGCAAAGTCGATTACAGACGCGAGGGAGCATGTGCGCTACTGCAAGGTGTGCGGGACAATGACGGACTCTGAGATCTGTCCGATCTGCGCAGACGGGAAGAGAGACCACAGTACCATCATGGTGGTGGAAAACAGCAGGGATCTCGCAGCTTATGAGAAGACCGGAAAATATAGCGGTGTCTACCATGTGCTCGGCGGAACCATTTCCCCGATGCTTGGGATCGGACCGTCTGATATCCGTCTGAAGGAGCTCATGCAGCGGCTGCAGGGGGATGTGAAGGAAGTGATCATCGCAACCGGATCCAGCCTGGAGGGTGAGACGACAGCGATGTACATCAGCAAGCTGATTAAGCCTACCGGAATCAAGGTTTCCCGCATTGCGAGCGGAGTGCCGGTCGGGGGAGATCTGGAGTATATTGACGAGGTGACGCTCCTGAGGGCGCTGGAGGGCAGGACCGAGCTTTAAGAGGATCGGACTCAACGATCGCATCGGCGGCGGGCGGTCTTAGCGGAAGGATGGGCTGATGAAGGATCAACTGAAAAAGTTCTGGGAGATGATCTCTTTCAGAACCCTCTGGGATCAGGATGAGGAGGACGACTGGGAGGATTTCGACACCAGGGAAGACTATATTTCCGGCTCAGACGGGAGAAAACATACCAGCCCGGTGATGAACCCGGTCTATATCTGGCTCATTGTGGCGGCACTGTGCGCAGTTGCCATCGCGGGTTGGCAGGCGATGAGCAGACGGCATCTGTATACCTCTTATAAAAAGACAGCTTCCTACAAGGGAAAGGATATTTCCGGCACATTCTACGCCAGGCTTGGCAGTGATTTTGTGAAATACGGTGCAGATGGTGTAACGCTTGTCAATGCCAGCAATGAGACGCTCTGGAGCAATGCCTATACCATGCAGGCGACGGCGTTTGACCAGTGCGGTGAATCGATCCTGATCTATGAACTGCAGGGAAACCAGGTCCTTGTAGCGGACAAAAGCGGGGTGATCGGACAATATCAAACCGACCTGCCAATCCTGAAGGGCTCTGTTGCGTCAAACGGTGTGAGTGCATTTCTGCTGAAAAGTGATTCGGATGTTCTGATCAGACTATATTCACCGAACGGTACGACGCTTGCGGAGGTGAAGCCGACACTGGAGCAGACAGGGCAGCCAATCGCGCTCGACCTTTCAGAAAAAGCGACCAGGCTGATGGTGTCGGCGGCGAAAGTCGGATCCGGAACCGTGGATGCAGAGGTTCTGTTCTATGATTTTTCGTCTGCGTCGGAGTCGGAAGAAAAACACGTAACCGGGAAAATCAGCTATACAGATGAGCTTTTTGGGGAAGTGTTTTTTGCGGATGACCGGACCCCGGTTGCGGTCGCAGACGACCGGTTTATCGTTTTCTCCGGGACCAAGGATCCGAAGGAGCGGGCCAATGTAGAAATCACCGGGGAGATTTCAAGTGTTTTTCACGATGAAGATCACGTGGGCTTTGTGTGCCTGAGCGACGATGCCGCGAACCGGTATGAGCTGTCTGTGTATACGATGAAGGGAAAGCAGACAATGGACACCTTGTTTAATGAAGGGTACCAGTCTGTTGTGTTTGACTCGGGCGAGATCCTGCTCTGGTCACAGCGGCACATGATGTCCTATACACCAGGCGGGATCAAACGATTTGACAGCGACTTTGACCAGAAAATAGGATTGTTCGTAAAAATACCTGGTTTCAGAAGATACTGTATTCTGTCCAACTCTGGAATCACCAGAATCAAAGCAGAGTGAGCAGGATCATCAGAAGGGGATCTCTATGAATATAATGCTGATCATTGTAAGCCTGGTGCTGCTGCTGTGTTCTGTAAGCGGCCTGATCGCCGGATTCCTGAAGAAGGCATCCGGCCTTCTTTCATTTATCCTCGCAGGGATGCTTGTGACGGCGCTTCTCCCGGCTGTGACAGGCTGGCTTCGAAATGACACTCCGCTTTATGGGCTGATCAGGGAACAGTGCGCAGCGGCGGCGGGTGAAATAGCGAAGAACACCATCGCGGGAACGTTTTCTTCCGCATCCGGTGAGGCGGGGAGCGGAAGTGGCTCTGACCAGATGCCGGCATTATCTTCGGCATCTCCCTCATCCGGAAATGGATCCTTCTACAATTCGGACGGTTCGGTCGACAGAGCTGCAGTGAAGTCCATGCTGGATCAGTATGGTTATGACGGCTCTGCGGTGGATCATCTGTCGGATGACCAGATCAAAGCACTGATCGCCCAGTATGCCGGTGTTTCAGCAGGCGTTCTGGGCGCTGGGGGAGCACCCCTGCTGATACTGGACCTTCCTGGAAATGCCTCGAATGTCTTACTTCGCCGGAATCTGTCCCGGCCTGAAGTGCTTCTGACGACTGCAGATAACGCAGCTGGCAGCACATCAGACAGGCAGAATCAGGGCACAGATACTGAATCGGAGAAAATGGAGGCGCTCTCTGCTCTGATGGGAAATATGACTGCGGCTGACAAACGTAAATTCATCGAATCTCTTCCGATTCCGCAGTATCTTCAGGAGCAGATGGAGACCTTCAACAACAGTGAGGGATACAAGAAACTGGGAGCGGATGACTTTGCGTCGTATATTGTCAATTACTTCGCAAACCTGATTCTGAACGTTGCAGCGTATATCGTAACGTTGCTGATTGCCTGGGGGCTCATCAGACTGGTAATCGGCGCAGTCGGTATTTTTTCACGGCTTCCGGTTATTCGAACAGTGAACCATGCGCTGGGGCTTGGAGCGGGCATCCTGCAGGGGCTCCTGATCGTATGGATGCTGATGATGATTCTCTCGTTCTTTGCCGCAACGCCAGCAGGACAAAGCCTGATGGTACAGGTCTACGATAACTCGTTTCTGGAGCTTCTTTACAACACCAACCCGCTGATGAAGGGAGCTTCCTCTGCCCTGAAGGGCATTGTGTAACAGAAGAAAGCACAATCCAGCTGCAGCTGATAGGGGCGCAGGATCACCGCACCCATGGGCATTATGGAACAGAAAAAGCGCTATACAGCTGCAGCGGCATGACGATGATAAAAAGGTGATAAAAACGGTGAGAAAAACATAAAAAAACAAGAAAAAGGTGTTGACATCCCTATTCCCCGGTGTTATTATAGCCGAGTCGCCGATGAAAAGGCAGACTTCATTAAACAAGTAAACCTGAACGGTGATGTGAGTACCTTGATAACTGAACAGTGAAACAACCTTGAAAGTTCTGAAAAGTTTTATTTAAGGAACTGACCTTTAAACAGTAAAAGGGATAAGAGATGTCAGTAACATCTTTGATCC
>NZ_JBQKGW010000004.1:0-196454 GCF_052118625.1 Porcincola sp. LCP21S3_C12
CCTTCTCGGCTTACGATAACTAACGTACTGTTTAGGCATGGAATAGGTCTTATCGATATCTGTTTCACCTATGCACTTGTATACCTCTGGGAACTCGTTAACTAACGAGTCAAGTTTTCTTATAACGAACTTATCTCTGGTGAATACTAAACTATTCTCATCGTTAAATTGTAATGTCTTCCTTAACGCCTGACGGACAGAATGATTCGTTATTACAAGAGCAAAATTGATGAGCTGCACAAGCAGTTCGCAGCGGAATAACAGCCAGAGAGCGGTTTAGGATTATCTGCACCGCTCTCTTTTCTTACTCCTTCATAATGATTCTCCTAAGAATGATGGGTACTGATCTGCCGCAGGCTCAAATAGTATTCCCACAGTCTCGCCAGAGCGATATTCACATTTTTTTCAAAAGGAAAAGCGGCACCCGCCTCTCTTTTCAGAAAGACGGATGCCGCGGAAATGGCTTAATACGGGCTTTTCCGACCCTTTTCTAGTTCTGTCGAATTAGCAGAGCGACTGTCTCGGCATGCCTATTACTGTCCAAACCTTTCCCAATCGGCATACTCATATCACTGTCGATGATCGGAAGGCGGAACGTGATCGACTTCAGCCACTGTCCGCTGGGCTGCCGCTCTTCGTGAATCTGGATCTCTTCAATGAGGGTTTCCATCAACTTCCGCTGTTCTTCCTCGTTCATCAGCTTATAAAACTTATCGAAGTAGATCAGAATCTTGTAGATGTTATCCCCGGTAACCTTTTCGGACTCGATGGACTGCTTCTTCGCCCTTGCCTCTATGAGTCTCTGCTCCTGATCGTCGATCTTGTCGTACATCCGGTACAAACGGTCATCCAGGTCGGCCTTGCGGCGATTATAGTGACGGTCATCCGAATCTAGCTGTTCGATCTCTTCCAAAGTCTTCCGTTTCATGGCGTAGGACTGCTTCAGCTGCTTCTCCAACGCCTTGATCTCCTGATCGATAGCCGTGGTGTCCACCTTCATATTGATCTTTTCCTGCATGAGCGAGGCAAAGCGCGGATTTGAGACCAGTTTCGTAATGATCTCAACTACGGAAGCATCTAGGATCTCTTCCTGGATCTGCTTCTTATAATCACACTTATGACCGCGGGTCATGGTCCTGTGCTTGCAGCCGTAATAGTAAAAATCCTTATATTTTGAACCGTCCTTCTTGTGCTTGATACTTTTATTGCCGTACATGCCGGAGCCGCATACAGGGCATTTTACAAGGCCTGACAGGAGATGCGTCTTCGTATCCTTCGCCTTGTTCACATGCTCGTATTTCTTTGCCTGGGCGATCATCTTAACCTGAGCCTGGTTCCACAGCTCTTCCGAGACGATGCCTTCATGCAGACCGTCCACCACCAGGTAGTCATCCTGCTCAACCAGTCTATATTCGTTGCGGGTGCCATGCACCTTTTCCGTTTTTCGGCGGCCATAAGCGATCTTTCCGCAGTATACCGGGTTCTTGATGATGCGGCGGATGAGTGCGGAATCAAACAGCGGATTCTTTCCATTATGACGGGCAATCTTGTGGATCCCGTGATTTTCCAGATACTTGGCAAGACCATTGGCGCCGATATCTGTGGAGACCCACTGTTCAAAAATAATGCGAATCGCTGGAGCTTCCTCCTCATTGATCTCCAGTACACCATCCTTCAGGCTGTAGCCATAAGGCGGAAAACCACCATTCCACTTGCCGTCCCTGGCTTTTTGGATACGGCCTTCCATGGTTTGGACACGGATATTCTCGCGCTCAATCTCCGCGACAGCTGACAGGACGGAGATCATCAGCTTTCCGGCATCCTTGGAGGAATCAATCCCATCTTCCACGCAGATCAAATTGACGCCAAAGTCCTGCATGGTCTGCAGCGTGGAAAGGACATCTGCAGCGTTCCTTCCAAAGCGCGACAGTTTGAAGACCAGAACAAAGGAAACTTCATCTTTGCCGGTCTTGATGTCTTCCATCATGCGGTTGAACTCGTCGCGACCCTCTATGGACTTTCCGGATTTACCGGCGTCCTCATACTCCCCGGCAACCTCATAATCGTTGAATTCTGCAAAGGCCCGCATGCGGGTCCGTTGGGCATCCAGAGAATAGCCATCGATCTGCATCGCGGTTGAGACACGGGTATAAATATAAACCTTGGTTTTCTTCTTTTCCATCAAGGACTCCTTTTAAGTTTGGACATTATTTCCACGTGTATCCTATCATATACTCCTCCGTTTTTCAAATAAAAAAGAAGGCCGACTCCATGGAAACGCCCCACAGAATCGACCTGATTGTCACGCAGCCTGTCTCGCCTCTGCACTGAGCCGCATATACCTTCGATACATTTCTTCGATGCATTTCAGTCTGCTTTTCTGTCTGGGATCCGGCAGTGTGTCCAGATCCATCTGCCCGGCATATTTCTCTATCATATTGGCGAGGAAATCCGCCAGGCCACTCCATACATCAGTCTCGTACATCCGCACCCCTCCCTTTCGTTTTGTTCTTTTCATTTCGGTCATCATGAGCGTAAGCCTCCAACACCTCCGGCGGGATCCTCTCCAGAAGAGCTACCGCAGCGTCAAAGTCACGGCGAAGCTGTAGGTCTGCCATTCTCTTTAAAACGCTCTCCTGGCGGCTCTCCTTCAGTTCTGTCGTAAGAGTTTTGTTTGCCAGCTCAAGAGCTGTGTTTTCTGCCTTCATGGAACCGAAAGCCTTGCTGTACTTCCGAACCTGGGTGCTCATCTTTTCGACGTTCGGGATATACTTATCCAGCACCTTACCGATCTCGGCAGCCTTAGCCCTCGCATTGAATGCATTGACCTCTGAGAGCAGCCCTTCCAGCTTCTCGCGCTGTTTGTTTAGCCGAGTCATCTCCTTAAAGACCCTCGGCGGGATATAGTCCCTTCCGGTCTCGCTGGCGCTTAATCCTCGTTCCAGTTCCGGGAATCGTTTGACCATGTGTTCCCAGTAAGCATCCTGCCATTTCGTGAGCTTCTTCTTGTTACCGATAATCTCCTTGGCACAAAGCCTGCCGTCTTCTGTCAGCGGGACAAAAGAAAGGTGCATATGGGACGTTTTCTCGTCCATATGCACCACGGCTGAAATAATCGTATTCGGATTCTGTTTCTGTTCCAGGAACTCAAGTGCCTCCCGGAAAAAGGCTCTGATCTCTTTCAAGCTCTTGTTCTGGAAAAACTCCGGGCTGGCGGTGATCATCGTTTCCACCAGCCGCACACTGTCCGTCCTGGTACGGCATCCAGTTTCTTTAATCTGTCGTTCTGCCTCTGCCCGGTACCGGCCCTTTGGTTCAACCAGATGGAAATTCAGATGTGTCCTGCTCGGATCAATGTCAGGATTGCTGGCATAACTCTCTTTTGTTCTTTCGTCATGAGCCTCGATCCTTCCGATCTCCGGCCCCTTGTATTTCATAAATCGCATGATCGCATACTGCGGTGCTGCCATAATGTCTACTCCTCCTTCAAATGCTATAACTGTAAAAGCTTTAATATTTTTTCGTTCGTACGTACATGCGTACAGCCGATATCCGAAGCAGATATCGTACGCTTGTACGCACGTACGCATGTTTTGATGACCTTATTAAAGAAATGGATTGTCATGATCGATGACCTCGATGCCGAGGTATCCCCGGCAGCGTTTCCCCTTCCCGCGATAGATGTTGTTATCCGGGATCAGGTGATACACTTCGGCATACTGGGCAAGGAAGTTGGCAAAGCTCTTCATGGATAAGGCGTTTTCCGCATTGTCATCGCACCATTCTTTATATGCCGCATACAGATCACAGGTCGCTGCCTTGCTGTCTTCATGAAAGGCGAGATACCCTTCAGAGGTCAGAAAACCCAGGATGTTGTTCGCATCCTTCACAATGGCTGCGATATTGTCCATTGACCGGTCACTGATGGTAAAGCGGTAGTTATTGGCGACAAGCCGCTTAAGTCCCTCCAGGCACCATAGAAAGATGCCTTCCTTTTCTGCAATCATCTTTTCGACAAGATAGGGATCGTCAACGCGGCCATCCGGCTTGTCCTTCGTGGTGATCACGATCTGCCGCCGAAAGAAGCCGTCAGACCGATCGTGAAGTGCAGTAAGGGCGCCATTCCCGAAGCACAGGAAGCGGACATACAGAAGGCTCTGATAACTCTGGATACCTTTCCGCTCAACATCCATCTGGCACTCGGAGGTGACAATCGATTTGATATAATTTGTTTTAGTAAGTGCGCTCATATCTATATCGTCATCCACCATGAGCAACTTATCCTCCAGGTCTGCCCTGGCAAAACGATTTGTCTCGACCTTCTGGATGCTGGTGGTATTCATATTGATCCCAAAGATAGATCTCATCGCCAGCCCGATCCGGGATTTTCCTTCGCCGCCTTTCCCGATCAGCAGAAGCATCTTTTGGGCCTTGGTCGTAGGAAGCAGGCAATACCCAAGGTACTCCTGCAGTGTTGGAATATCTCCCGGAATCAGAAGCTCCGAAAGGAAGTTTAGCCAGACGTTCGGCGTGCCTGCTGCTGGGTTGTATGCGACCTCCAGCCGGTTCCGGCAGTATTCCTTCTCTTCGCTGAAATGACCATCGAAATACCATGTGCCGTTGGCCACATGGATGCGGTCCTGGTGAAGTGGGATCTCATCAGCGAAGGCCATCATTTTGACCGCCTTCATAAGGTCTTCAACTTTTCTCGCTGTTCCGGTCTTGATCCAGTCGCAGATCTCCATAAAAATCTCCCGTTTCAGGGCCGCTTCATCATGGACAAGCCCCTCGACGGTATACAGCTTGCCGTGAACGCATTTCATGGGATGTGCCTCCAAGAATGAACAGCAGAATGTCATCTCATCGATCTTACGATCCTCGGTGACCCACACCGGGGCATCAGGAGGCAGCGTTGATTTCCTCGGCATTCTTCGCCCTCCTTTCTTCCTCATAGGCTCTGATCACGCGATCTTCGAGACCCGTAATCTTGCCGTCCTTTATCAGTTCTGTAACAAGGGTCTTTCGCTGTTCGAGATCGCCGACCGCCAGTAGATCTGCCAGATATTCGATATAAGAGAACATCTGGCAGGCCTCTACAAAGCGGTCATCAGGTTCTTCGCCCATCGAGACTGGGGCGAATCGCACCTTCCAGTCCTCCAGAAGGTGCATATAATCACAAAGCACCCTCTGACAGTAACGTTCGTCATCACGAAACGCACTGATCATCGGGTGCTTAGGTTTTGCAAGCGCCGCTGCGGGTGAAGGCTTGTCCGGATCGATCCCAAAGTCCACAGTCAGCTTCCTCGCCGCTTCATAGGGGCTTAGAACGAAGAGTCTCCCTGTCAGATCGATCACATCCCCGGTGGCCCCGCAGCCGAAACAGTAGAAGTAATCTTCATTCAGCTTCAGGCTGGGATGCCGGTCATCATGGAACGGGCACCTAACCATGTCATGGTGATTTGGCTGTAGCCCGTACATCTTTGCCACATCAGGTACGCTCACACTTGCCTTTACAGTTTCAAATAGATTCATAGTCTGGTTCCTCCTTTGGATTTTATTTGGATACTTGATCCTGATGTCTTATACGGAGGAAAACCGACGGACTTGAAAAATTGGGCGATTTTGGGATTTGGGAGGAGTGAACAACAGAGAAATTGCAAAAACGCAATCTCTGGTGTGATATGTAATCATTTGATTGCATTTGATGTTTATATGTAATATACTGAAGCTGAGAAAAAAGACACATTCGTTGCGATAGGAGGTAAAGAAAATGGCAAGCACACTGGTCCAATTCCGAACAGAAGATACAGAAAAGCTGAAATCCGTTCAGATCCTTGAAAAGCTGGGACTGTCACTTCCGGCATACCTTCGGATGTGCATGTCCAGACTGAATCAGGAAAACGGGATTCCCTTCAGTATGAAGCTGGAAGAAGAACAAAACCCCGGCATTCGTGCCCTGCAGAGAGCAAGTCGGATCGCCGAGGAGTATGGTATTTCCGATATGTCATTGGATGAAATCAACGCGGAAATTGCTGAAGCCAGGAAGTAACCGCCTATGAAATACTACGCAGTAATCGATACCAATGTCCTCGTTTCAGCGATTTTGAAGCATCATTCTGTCCCGGGAAGTATCATCGACCTGGCATTCGACGGCCCGATCATACCGGTCCTGAATGACGCAATTGAGAAAGAATACCGGGAAGTCCTGTCACGCCCGAAGTTTCATCTCCCCTCAGATCTGATTGAAGACATCCTGTCATCGTTTCATCAAAGGGGGCTTTATGTCGATGCAGAAGAACTCGATATGGAACTTCCCGATCCGAAAGACAGGGTCTTTTATGAAGTTGTCATGGAAGAACGAAAAGAAGAGGATGCTTATCTTGTGACCGGCAATATCAAGCATTTCCCGAAGAAGCCATATGTCGTAACACCGAGACAGATGCTGAATATCATATTGGAAGATCGGGAATATTATTAGACAGATCCATCTTCAATCGATGGAATAAAGAGGTGAGAAACAGATGGCACAGACCTGGCTTCCCGGCGATACGCGGCAGCGCATCCAGGACTTAATCAAAGACAACAGCATCACTCAAGCCGAGCTGGCAGGCATCATCGGCCTTTCTGAAAGTGCGCTCAGCCGCTACCTGAAAGGCCAGACCGAGATGCTCGGTGACGGGTATATCATCAAGATCGCCAAGCATTTTAATGTATCTACAGACTTCCTCCTGGGAGAGACGGATATCCCGGATCGGAAAAATTATGATATTGAGGAGCTGGGGCTTTCCGCGGAATCTGCGAAATTACTGTATACCGGAAAGATTGATTCCAACATCTTAAACCTGCTGATCGAGAATCCGAAATTCGCGCACCTTATCCGCCTGCTTGCCCTCTATAAGGATGAGACCATGCTTGACGGCATAAGAGCCGCAAATCAGAATTATACATTTCTGCGGTCCCTCCTGATGGGCCAGGCCAGGTTTCATCCCGAAGATGCTGCGACGGCCATAGACCTGGCGCAAAAGCTTTCGGATCTGAAAGCACCTCCGGTCTCTGCAGATATCGATGCAATAAGGACGGTCTTTATGCAGATCGTCGCGGATATAAAGGCAAGTGCTGCCTCTGAAAGCAAAATGTACCAGACTGCTACTTCAGAAATACTGGAAGATTTCCGCAAAACGCTCACAAGGGGCGAGGAAGGATTTGATTTAAAATCTCTTACCGTGGATGATATGGTACAGGCCATCATGCATTATGCGAGACAAGGGGATTTCCCGCCAGAGACTTTATCAAATCTGGAAGAGACTCTGACAGAATTGTTTGAATCCGCAAAGGTGCCCGGCAATGACGAATGAGCAGCTTTGTTCTCTTGCCCGGGAAGGCAATAAGGCTGCCGAAGAAGCCCTGATTGAAAATGTCATGCCGTCCATCCGGATCACTGCCTCAAATATCCAAAAGCGTTATTCCGGCATCCTGCTTGAAACAGATGACCTGGTGCAGGAAGCCCTGATCGGATTACTCCGGGCCATTAAGACTTATGACCCGGAAACCAGAAATCTGTTCCTGACCTATGTGCAGACAATTGCAGAAAATGCCATGCTTGATTATGTGCGGAAATGCGCATCTGTGATTCCGGCATCCGGCAGCATTCTCAGCCTTGATGCTCCGCCGCCGGGATTTGATTCCGAAGCAAATGTCACTTACGCAGATATCCTCCCGGACGATTACAACAAAAATCCTGAGCATCTATTTATTAGGAAGGAGACAATTACAGAAGTCCGAAATGCTCTTAGTGAAATCTCTGATCGTGAACGGGCCTATCTCCATTACCGATTCGGTTTTCTCGATTGTATGCTTCATGATCAAAGCGAAACCGCCGCGCACTTTCATCTCAGTCTGAGCCGGGCAAGACATACGGAAAAAGCCGCATTAAATAATGTCCGCCGCGCGCTCCCCGGACAATAATCGTTCCTTTTGTGTTTTTGATATACCTCTATTCCGCAGTCCGTGCCGGTACAGGTTCCGTGACAGACGTCACTTCGCCTGTACCTTTTTCTTTACTCAAGCTTCTCCCTCTACGGGGGCAACCTTTCGCACAGAAAAAACGGAAATGGATCGTTCGTCAGACGGGAACTCACCATTTCCGTATTCGGTCTGCTTCATAAAGGTATAACACACTAGACTTTGCAAGCAAAGTCGTGTGCCAAAAGGGACGCTGTCCCCTTTGGAATCCTCTGCCACGAAACCTAAGATTTCTTTGGATTTTTCCTTTTCTTCTCCGGCAGTTCTTCCCACATATTCCGAACCAGCTCACACAAGAACTCCCGATTATCCACATCATCAACCAGAATCATCTCCTTCGCCCCGTCATAAGGCAATTCCAACTCTGCATCCGGAATCAGCTGCACCGCCACCGAAACCGGCTTTACCAAAAGCCGGTTATCGTATATTCCGCCAAACACCTTTCCGCGATAATAGAGAATATATTCCCCCATCATCGCCCGGCTGCTGACTTCATCCAATTCTGATAATTGCTCCAGAACAAAGTCCAGATACTCTTTTGTTGATGCCATCTGAGCCTCCTATGAATTCACAAGCTTCAGGAACTTCTTATCGTTCATCTGCTCATTCGTAATATATTCTCCGTCATAAAACAGCGCGTAGTTTGTGATCGGAGTCGGCGCGTTCTGTGCTTCCTCTCTGCTTTCAATATGAATCGCATGGAAGGGTATGTTATTTTCTTTAGCGGTCTGCTCCAGAACCGGAACATACTTTGCATTGAACGGGCACTGACTGGTGTAATACAGAACATATCCTTTTTCTTCTATGTGAGAATGCTTTGCACATTCCCTGAACTCAGGCTTGTCTGCTTCCTTCCCAAAGGGCAAGTACCACAACTGAATCCCATTATCTGCCTCATCACATACGGTAAACCCTTTATATTTCAGGAACTTAGGATCGGCAAGGAACGGCTTCTTCTTAGCCGCTGCCAGTATACACAGTCCTTTCTTCCCCTTTTCTTTACTGTCTTCGATACAGGCGTTCAGTAAGTCTGTAGAGTATCCATGCCCCTTGAATGAACCGGATACCCACAGACAGTCGATATACATATATCCGTCAGCATTGATCGGAACCCATGCATTCTCTGCCGGAATATACTCAATAAAGCACTTTCCGCGCTCCACGCTCTTCAGGAAAACAAGTCCTTCATCAAACCTGTCAGCCAGCCAAGCCTTCTTAGAAGAAACCTGTACATCCTTATTATTGGAAATAGCACAGCAGATATGCTCTTTTTCCAGATTATCCATTGTAACTCTGATATACTCCATATGTTCAGCCTCCCTCTTTACAGGTCAAATATACTCATCTGCGGGTATTTCTCCGGCAGGTCATTCATAAACCGGAAACAATCCTCCGGACTTGACAGAATCCCGTTTGCCTTACAGATCCTTTGAAATATCTTAGTCAGTTCCCCGGCTTGGGGACTTGGCAGTTCATACGCGTTTCCATATCGTTTGATGTAGCGTTCCTTCATCCCCGGAAAATGCTTGTCCAGCGCAGCATAATAATATTCCCGGTCACCTTCCCTGAGTGTCAGTCCCATTCCAAAATCTATAATCCCTTTGACGCCGACCTGAACACACGCATGCAGGATAGATGTAATATTTTCTTCCGTATCATTGATGAACGGCAGGATCGGAGTCAGCCAAACTACAGTAGGAATTCCCCTTTTCTGCATTTCTTCCAGAACTTCTACCCGCCGCTTTGTATTACAGACATTCGGTTCCAGTACCTGGCACAAGTCATCATCCCATGTCGTGAGCGTCATCTGCACCACACATTTCGCGGAACGGTTTATCTCCTCCAGCAAATCGATATCCTGAAGGATACGATCCGATTTCGTCTGTATCGCGGCACCGAAACCATATTGCAGTATGATTTCAAGACACTTCCTTGTCAGCCGCAACTTTTCTTCACAATGCATATACGGATCTGACATTGCACCGGTTCCGATCATACCCTTTTTTCTTTTTGAGCGAAGAGCCAACTCTAAAAGTTCCGGCGCATTCTGCTTGACTTCTATATCTTCAAAAGGATGCGTAAATTGATAACACCGGCTGCGACTGTCACAATAAATACAGCCGTGGGAACATCCTCTGTATATATTCATTCCATAGTGACCACCGCTCCCGGTAAGCAGTCCTTTCGCATCCACAAAATGCATATTACATTTGATCTCCTTTTATTTTTATCGGATATATAATTCTTTGTATTCCTTCTTATAATCAAACGCCATGCTTTTTTAACTCTCCGTCAAATCCTTCTCTTCATAAGGTTTATTCCAGGAACCGATCTCAATCAGATTTCCTTCCGGGTCAGCGATATAACAGGTTCTCTGTCCCCAGGGCTCAAGCTCCGGCTCCAACACAGATGTCGCACCATTTTCAACGGCTTTCTTGTAAGCCTCATCCACCTCTTCGAATGTATCCACATACAGCGCCATTTCAAAATGACCGTTCAGCCCCTTGATATACTCATATCGCCGGCTTGTCATCTTCTCAAAATCCTTTCTGCCGTAAAGCAGAAAAAGTGTTCCGTCCTTTACAAGATAAACATTAGAAGTATTCTCTTCTTCCTTGATTTCAAATCCGAGAACATCTCTGTAAAAGCGAATCATCTTTGCCATGTCCTCAACAAACAATCCAAAGCCATCTAATCTCATTAAGCTAATCCTCCATAGATTTTTAATGTTTCTTCGGCATTCCTGCGGATAATATTCCGCGCTTCTACAGGCTCTAACACCTCTGCCTTTGCTCCAAATGTCATAAGCCATGTCACAAGGTTTTCCATATCTGTATAATCTGCCGAAAAGAGCAGCCTTCCGTCATCGGCTTCCGTAAAGCAGTGCGGTCCGAATTCTTCAACTAGCCGCCACTTCATATCCGGTGTAAAAAAAGCCTTTACTTTTATACCACCTGGAAAGATCTTTTCATTCGACAGATCCGGCATAGGTACATTTCGGCAAGCAAATTCCTTATCCGTTTCTCCAACACGATCCATGCGATTCAACTTGAACAGCCTGTAATCTTTGCGGTCTAAGCACCATCCCCATACATACCAATTTGACCATTGGAAAACCAGATAATACGGCTCTATCCTTCTGTTACTCTCTCCGGATGGTGCGTAATACTTAAATTCTATAAGGTGCCTGTTTTCTATTGCGCCCTGGATTACTTCAATCTTCGGAGCGAGAGAGCCCTTATACCATGAGGAAAGATCTATTAGCATGGAATCCCTGCCACTGATGAACTTAGATGATCCGGTTTGAATCTTTTCCATCAGCTGACTATAGTACTGGTTTCCGCTCACACTGTCCAGGCTCCGCAGTCCTGCAAGGATCACTTGCATATCCTTGGAAGTCAGAATCGTCCTGTCCATACGGTATCCATCCATAATGCTGATACCGCCGCCGGTTCCCTGAGCAGTTCTTATAGGAATTCCCGCTTTACAAAGATCTTCAATATCCCGGTTTATTGTCCTGCGTGATACCTCAAACCTTTCCGCCAGTTCAGGAGCCGTTGTCTTTTCTTCCTGCAGTAAGATTGACAATATCCCGATCAGCCTGTCTATCTTCATAATCTCTCACACCCCATACATATTGTAGCAAGTTAAACACGACATCTATATGTCATGTTTATTATATCAGTTTTGATATACATGTAAATAAAAAGCAACCGATGAAATGATTTTCTTCCACCGATTGCTATTTCTATGATATTTCGATATTGCTTTATATTATCATCTGGAAATGTTTCAAGGCTTCCTCTATGGCTTGCTCCTTCTCTTCCGGACATCCGGGCTGTCTGCTATCTTCAGACTTAGGTTTGTTATAATTCTCCCGTTCAATAATCCCATGCTTTCGTTTCACCTGCGCGATATTCAGATGTGTCACATGGAACCTGTACTTCTCCTGCACCCATTCCTGGATTTCTTGGTATGTCGCCTTACTCTCCGCCGCCGTCAGATCCATTTCATCCATATCGACCTTCACACTGATGTGATTCTTGGCTTCAGAAAGTTTGGACAATAAACATACCGTCTCGACGTGCACCCCCTGGGGAAACATATCAACTGGCTGAATTTTCCGTGTCATATACCCTTTTTGAGCAAATACCGCCAGGTCTCTGGCGAGCGTCGCGCTGTTGCAGCTGATGTAGACGACGCGCTCCGGCGCCATGGCCGCAATGGTATCGATGACGCTTCCATCCAGTCCCTTGCGGGGCGGGTCCACGACCAGGACATCTGCGTGAATCTGATGTTCCTGGTACTCGCGCGGAAGCACTTCCTCCGCTTTTCCCGTCAGGAACTGCGCGTTATTGATATGATTCAGCTTCGCATTCTCTCTGGCATTGACAATGGCGTCCGGAACGACTTCCACACCGTACACCTGCTTTGCGTATGGCGCCAGATACAGGGATATGGTCCCTGTCCCGCAGTATAAATCCCAGACGGTCTCCTTTCCTGTCAGCCCGGCATATGCCCGTGCCGTCTCATACAGCGTCCGGGTCTGATAAGGATTGACCTGATAGAAGGACAGCGGTGAAATCCGATACCGAATGTTTCCGATGGCATCCTCGATGGCATCGCTTCCCCAGAGCGTCCGATTCTTCCGCCCGAGGATGACATTGGTCCGCTCCTTGTTGGTGTTCAGCACAATCCCGGTAATGGCACGTCTCACTCCGCATGAATCCACCGCCGGATCCGCTTCTCCTATAAGGGACTCTGCCAAAGGCAAGGCACCGCAGATTTCCTTCACGAGTTCCGCTTCATGAGGCAGGCGGTCCGCATTCGCGACGATGACGACCATGATCTGGCCTGTTGCAAACCCGCAGCGGATCATGATGTTGCGAACCAGCCCTTTCCCTGTTGCCTCCTGATATTCCGGGATGTGAAAAGTCTCCATCCAGCCAAGAACAGCATTCAGGATCGGCTGATTCTCCTCTATTCCGATCACGCACTGTGCTCCACTGACAATCGTGTGTGTTCTTCCAGCATAGAATCCGGCGACCAGTTTGCCATTCTTATCCCGCCCGACCGGATATTCAGATTTATTGCGGTAGTGAAAGGGTGCCCTGGAGCCGATGATTGGGTAAAACAGCGCACACTGGTCCTTCCCTGTTCTCCGGACCAGCCCTGCCTTCCGGCATGCGATTCCGCCGATCCGCCGGATATTGCCGAGAACCTTATCCTCCTTGAAATGAAGCTGTGCAGGGTAGGACATTTCCTGAATCTGGCAGCCGCCGCAGGATCGCGCAACGGGGCATCTGGGCATGACCCGGTCTGGGGAAGGAGTCAGAATCTCCACGGCACGGCCAAAAACATACGTTTTTTTGACTTTTGTGATGGATACACGGACACTGTCGCCGATGACTGTGTCCTTGACGAAGACCGCAATGCCGTCATCCGTATGACCGATTCCGAGTCCCTCGTCCGACATGTCCTCGATCCGAAGTGTCACAATTTCATTCTTTCTCAGCATACATATGCTCCTCTTGCCTGCTTCCCCGCCTCGGCCTGTCGGCTGGAACTTTCCGCTGCCTGTCTGCGCAGCGATCTGTCAGTACCCCCTCTGCCGTCCTCTCTCCAGTCTGCCCGGAAGCAGCATGACGTTGCTGCTTCCATACTGTGCCTTCAGCTTTTGCAGCAGACTTCTGGTGATATACATCCGGGCGGTGAAACGCAGATTCCTGACGCGCTTCTGATCCTTTGCATAGACAGCAATTCTGGAAAGCGCCACCGGTGCGTCATGGGACTGTGGGACATTTTCACCGGATCCGGATAAGAATCTTTCCGGACGATCGGAACCGCCGGCATCTGGTTTCTGCCCCTCGATCAGCAGGCTGTTCAGCTCGTCTGCACGCCCTGCGTAGGTCTCCTCGTCTTTGAACTGAAACCACAGCTCATACGGAACATCCTCAAACCGCCAGATTTTTTCGGCAAGAAGCTTGCTGGGCTTGTCATCCTCCACCGAAACCCTGCCCTCGATGAACAGTTTCTCATCCGCGTTCAGGAGCTCGGAATACTGGTCATACAGCTTTGGGAAGACCAGTACTTCGACACTTCCGACCAGATCCTCCAGCGTGATGAAGGCCATGGTCTGGCCTTTTTTTGTATACTTGATGGTTTTCTCCTGCAGGATGCCGCCGATCACCTGATCAGAGGAATCCTGCAGCCGGTCCGCCTGCCCCGTCTCATCGTTGATCGCAAAGTCATGGGATTTCGCGGTGATGTTCTTCTCCCACACGCTGATGTCAGACTCCAGCGGATGGCCGCTGACATAGATGCCCAGGACCTCCTTCTCCATCTTCAGGCGCTGATCCCTGCTGAACTCGCCGACATCCGGCATCGGAATCTGCCCTGCGCCGGCATCCTTCTCCCCGTCCTCAGGCTTCAGGAAATCGAACAGGGACAGCTGACCGCTCACCTGGTTCTTCCGTTCTCTCGCCGCCGCATCAAAGATCTGCGCATAGGTCATCATCATCTGCTTCCGGGTCGCACCAAAGCAGTCGAAAGCCCCGGCCTTGATGAAGTTCTCGGCGGCACGCTTATTCACATCCCCGCCGACGCGCTCCGCAAATGAGCGAAGCGAGGCGTACGGTCCGCCTTTCTGCCGTTCCTTCAGGATGGCATCGATCACCGGACGGCCGATCGACTTGATGGCATCCAGTGCGTAGCGGATCGCCCCGCCGGACACAGAGAAGGATGCTTCCCCCTCATTGATATCAGGCGGCAGAATCTGAATCTTCATCGAGCGGCAGACCATGATGTAGTCCGCCACCTTGCCCGGATTGTCGATGACCGACGTCATCAGCGCCGCCATGAACTCCACCGGATAGTAGTACTTCAGCCAGGCTGTCTGATAAGCCACGTAAGCATAGGCCGCTGCATGGGACTTGTTAAAGGCATACTTTGCAAAATCGGTCATGTCATCGTAGATCTTATTCGCAGTTTTTTCATCGATTCCTTTCGATATGCAGCCAGGAACATGTTCGGCTTCATTCCCGTAGACGAAATTCTGGCGTTCCTGCGCCATGACCGCGGCCTTCTTCTTGCTCATCGCGCGCCGGACCAGGTCCGCGCGCCCCAGCGTGTAACCGCCCAGGCTCCGCACGATCTGCATGACCTGCTCCTGATAGACGATGCAGCCATAGGTTGGCTTCAGGATCGGTTCAAGGAGCGGGGTGTCGTAGGTGATGAGCTCCGGATGCTGCTTGCCCCGGATGTACTGAGGGATGAAGTCCATCGGCCCCGGCCGGTACAGCGATATTCCTGCAATCAGATCCTCAATGCTGCCGGGCCTGAGCTCCTTCATGAAGCTCTTCATTCCGGCCGACTCGAGCTGGAAGATGCCCTCGCACTTTCCGGTTCCGATATAGGCGTAGACCTTCGGATCGGTGTAGTCAATCTTGTCGATGTCAATCGGGCGGCCTTCCTTCTTCGAAGCCATCGCAACCGCGTCCTGAATCACCGTCAGCGTGCGAAGCCCGAGGAAATCCATTTTCAGAAGACCAAGCTCCTCGATTGTCGTCATCGTGAACTGCGTGACGATCCCGCCATCCTGAGAGCGTGCGACCGGAACAAAATCGTCCACCCGCCGCTGGCAGATGACGACACCCGCCGCGTGGACAGAGGTGTGGCGCGGCAGTCCCTCCAGCCGTCTCGACATGTCAATGAGGCGGTGGATGGTCTCGTCCGTCTCATACATCGTCTTCAGCTCCTGGCTCTCCTCCAGCGCCTTGTCGATCGTGATGCCGAGCTCCTGGGGAATCATCTTGGATATCGAATCGCAGAGCGAGTAGGGCAGGTCCATAACCCGCCCTACATCCCGGATGACGCCCCGCGCCGCGAGCGTTCCGAACGTGACAATCTGCGCCACATCGTCACGGCCATACTTCTGCGTGACGTAGTCGATGACCTCCTGCCGGCGCTCGTAGCCGAAGTCGACATCAATATCAGGCATCGAGACGCGCTCCGGGTTCAGGAAGCGCTCAAACAGCAGGTTGAAGCGGATCGGGTCCAGCTTTGTGATGCCGAGGGTGTAGGAAACCAGCGAACCGGCGGCAGAACCGCGGCCTGGTCCGACCGCGATGCCGACCGAGCGGGCATAGCGGCAGTAATCCCAGACGATCAGGAAATAATCGACATAGCCCATCCGCTCAATGACGCCGAGCTCGTATTTCAGCCGCTCCTGAAGCTTCTCCGTGACCGGGTGATAGCGCTCCTCCAGTCCCTTCTGACAGAGCTCCTCAAGGTACTGCTTCGAGGTTTTCCCATCCGGGACATCAAACTTTGGCAGCTTGGTGTGGCCGAACTCGATCTCCACGCTGCAGCGCTGCGCAATCTTCTCTGTATTCTCAATCGCCTCCGGCGCGTAGGGAAACAGGGCGGCCATCTCCTCCGGGGACTTGACGTAGAACTGCCCGCCCGGGTAACGCATACGGTCTTCATCGGACACTTTCTTCCCGGTCTGGATGCAGAGCAGCACATCGTGCGCCTCCGCGTCCTCTGCGCGCGTGTAGTGACAGTCATTTGTCGCAATGAGCCCGATCCCGGTCTCCTTCGACAGGCGCAGAAGGCCGGCATTCACCTGCTTCTGCTCGTCGAGGCCATGGTCCTGCAGCTCCAGGTAGAAATGGTCTTTCCCGAAGATATCCTGGTACTCCAGCGCCGCCGCCTTCGCCTCTTCGTACAAGCCGTTTGACAGATCGCGCGCCACCTCCCCTGCAAGGCAGGCGGAGGACGCGATGATGCCTTCGTGGTATGCTCTCAGGATCTCCTTGTCAACGCGGGGTTTATAGTAATAACCGTCAAGAAAGCCCGCGGATACAATCTTGGTCAGGTTTTCGTACCCCTGGTTGTTCTCCGCGAGCAGAATGAGATGGTAATAGCGGGCGTCCGACTGCCCCGGCTCTCTGTCAAACCTGGAGCCGGGCGCCACATAGACCTCGCATCCAAGAATCGGGCGAATGCCCTGGGCCTTGCATTCCTTATAAAAATCGATCACGCCGTACATGACGCCGTGATCGGTAATGGCAGCCGCATCCATCCCGAGTTCCTTCACCCGGGCGACATAGGCCTTGATTTTATTCGAGCCATCCAGAAGACTGTACTCCGTATGGCAGTGCAGATGTGCGAACTTCAACAGTGTCTCCCTTCGGTCCTTCATCTTTCAGATTGGTTACTGCATGGCGATGTTGATGCCGATAAAGACGATCGGGATCACGAGGCTGATCAAAAGCTCCGGAGAGAATGTTCTTCCGTCCTTTCCTCTCAGACGGTCTCTTCCATGCAGCGCATCGCGGAACTTCTGCTCATTGCCGCGGATCTTTGCCAGATGGCGGATGACCATGACAGCGAGGATCGCGCAGGCTCCGGCAATCACAGCCAGAACAACCAGATAGACGATGGACGAAACGTCTGTCCTGGCCTGGTTGACTTCCCCGACCAGGTTCTCCGGCAGATTGCCCACCGCAATGTACATCAGGATAACATTCAGGCCATTCACAATGCCATGCGAGATCATCGAGGAAAAGATGGAGCCTGTCGCCTCATCAAGCATCGTCCAGAAGATGCCGATCACAAATGCGTACAGAAACTGGTTCAGATTCAGGTGCGCCAGACCGAACATCAGCCCGGTCAGCAGTGCGGTCTTCCAGAGCCCGCAGGGACGGAAATACTGGAACAGTACGCCCCTGAAAATGAATTCCTCCACAACCGGAGGCAGGACGGCGAAATACAGCAGGCTGACCCAGAGCGGAAGCGAAGTGGACGCGCCGAGCATGGCAGCTGCCGCATTGGGCACCAGGAACTGTGTCAGCAGGTTCAAAAGCGCCATCACCGGAAGAAGCAGCAGTGACAGAAGCATCGTCCACAGGATGGTCGGCATCCCGATCACGCGAAGCTTCATGCCCCGCAGCGGTTCAAAACGGTCCATGAACAGGATGACCAGGACCGGTACCAGAAAGATGGCCTCCGAGATTGCGATATCACCTGTCATTCCGAAATCCGGAAGCGGCAGTTTTGTGATCAGACTGCCAAGCAGGGTAATGGCGACAACGACGATCATCATGATCAGATAAAGCTTGCCGCCCTGTTTTGATCTGTTCTGTGTCATATGTTAACCTCCGATCCCTGAGCTTGTCTCATTCTAGCACGAAGCCGCGGGAAAAAGAAGAGCCGGATCGCCATGATCCGACTCCCTCCCAGATCTGTACTTCTTCCTCTGCCCGGCCATATGAAACGCTGAAAGTTCCGCCTGCATACAGGTTCCCTCCCGTTTCCTTCCGCCTGCCAGATCCATGCACACTGTCACGATGCTGCTTTTCAGCCGTTCACCATGAAATTGAAGAGCTTCTGCACATCCTCCGGATCGTATGCGACAATCTCCATCTCCGGGATCTCCGGCACGCCGTCCTTGAAGATACCGGACAGGGATATGTACTGGCTCAGCTTGGACTTCAGGTTCAGTCTGTCGCCCTCACCTGTGACCAGCTCGACCTTTCCCTTGCAGGAATCAACAACCTCAAACAGTTTCTTGACATCCTTGACATTCTGAAGCTTCATAATTGTTTTCTCCTTTCGCCCCACTCTGTACAGGTTTTATGCCGCCGGGGCGCCTTCCTCGATTGTCTCCGTGCCTCAGCGTACTTATCTGTACAGTAATATAATTTTGTTCTGAAATCAAGCCGTTATCTGAAAACTGTCCCGGCAAATGGCCTTTCCGGTATCATCAGACCCTGTTGATCCGCTTTTCCGGTCCGCTCCGGTTCAGGCGCCGCAGAGGCCTTCTTTCCGGTGTTATCAGACCCTGTAGATCCGCTTTCCCCGGATCTCAGCCTTGTCCTCCTTCATCAGATGACCGACCGCGCGCTTGAAAGCATTCTTGGACAGCCCCATTTCCCGCCGGATGATCTCAGGGGATACTTTATCGTCAAACGGAAGCACCCCTTCATATTCATCGATGACTTTCAGAACGGTCTGTGAATCCTCGTCGAGCTGCTGGTAGGCCTTCTTCCGCACGGAAAGGTTCAGCTTGCCGTCCGGCAGCACCCTCGTGACGCGGGCGGTGATGACATCTCCAATCCGGAAATGTCCTGCGGCTTCCTGCGCCGGGATCAGTCCCGAATATGCATCATCCACCGCCACGAAGACACCGAAGTTGTCGCTCGTCTGATAGATACGCCCCGTCACCTCGCTGTCTGCCTGGTACGGCGAATCCGTGCGGAGGTAGGGATAGACGTTCATGGTGGCACAGAGGCGGGAGCTCTTATCAATATACAGCGATACGAGCACCTCCTCGTCTGCCTTCACCTTCTTTGTCTGCTCATGGTACGGAAGCAGCAGGTCCTTCTCAAGCCCCCAGTCCAGGAAAGCACCGATCTTCGTCACTTCCTTCACACGCAGAAGCTTCGTCTCATGCAGGGTGATCTTCGGCTCCCGCGTCGTGGCGACCAGCCGGTCTGACGAGTCCCGGTACAGGAAGACGCTGAGCTCGTCTCCAACCTCCGCATCCTCCGGGACCTCCTTGCCCGGAAGAAGGACGGTCTCGTCTCCCTCCCCCAGATATACCCCGAAGCTCTTTCTGTGGTCAATTTTCAGTGTCTGGCGTTCTCCCAGCTTTAACATCGGTCATTCCGTCCTCTCTCAGAGATACTTGTATTTCTATATCATGATTACAGGGTCAGGAGTCCGTCGCCACGCATGCCTGCATGCGAGCGGCGGCAAGCCCCCAGGCCGTCACAGACAGGTCCGCAACAGGGTTATCACGCATGTCTGCATCCGCGTGGATGCAGGACTGATTGGACACACCCCACGTGAGGCATGAAGCGGCGCACAGGCGGCGCGGGATTGCCGAGTGTGGCAGCGCGCATCTGTCAGTCTGTCCGCAGACGCAGGTTCGCGTAAGGCTCCCCGCTTAAGGCCCGGAGCGATACGGCATATCCGTCTTCCGTCCTCTTGACAGCGGGCGAGATGGTGTCTCCAAGGTACGCCTGCTTCTTGTACTCCACCAGAAGCTCCGCCGGCCTGACTGCGCGCGGCAGGCACTCCAACGCCATCGCAACATACTGGGCATTGTTCACATGGTGGTTCGTGTCCAGATTCTGCCGCCCAACAGTGAAACTTTCCATGACGTCGCCACCCTCCATATCAGGCAGCTTCCGCGGCGCATATTTCATATCCGCTCTCGGGTGGACACCGAAGGTATTCTCGATGCTCTCCGGTACCCGGACCGGCTTCTGTTCCTGCGTATCGTACAAAAACCAGACACTGTTCGCGGTGACCAGGGTCTTTCCGTCTTTGTCAAGGAGCAGGCTGTTTCTCATTCCGAAGATACTCTGAAACTTCCAGCCCCAGGTCTTCACCAGAATCTCCTCGCTCAGCTCCGGCAGCCTTCCAATTTCAATCTGCCAGGAGGAGAGGAGCCACGCCAGATGCTGCTTTGCAAGATATCTCCACCCGATGCCGAGCCGGTCTCCATGGAGCTCGGCGGCATCCTGAAAGTAGTCGACGAGTGCCGGGAGGGACAGTCTCCCGCTCTCATCCGTCTCGCTGTAGCGAACAATGGATGGAAGTGTCTGGATCATTCGGACTGGAGCGCCTTCATGGAGAGCTCTTCAAGAAGATCTGCCTTGATCTTGTAGAGCTTGTCTGACAAGTCGACATACATCTCGTGCGGATTCACGAAACGCTTTGTCTCATCCCAGAGCGAATCCTTCTCCTTCGTGCAGATGTCGCGGATCTCAAGGACGGAGGGCGACTTGTAGACACACTCTCCGTTTTTGAAGATCGGAACAAGCAGCGGACGAAGATCGTAGGTTCCGGCCTTGATCTTTGTCTTCTTCCAGGTTTCCTTCGGATCAAAGATGATCAGATCCTGCTCCGGATCGAAGACTTCATCGTCCATGCTGATCAGGTCTGCCCGAATCTTGTGATACTGCTTGTCGTAAATTCTCCAGACCTGCTTGTTGCCGGGGTTCGTGATCTTGTCGGTGTTCTCGGACAGCTTGATCTTCGGGATCAGGCTTCCGTCCGGCCCCTCGATGGCCGCCAGCTTGTAGACGCCGCCGAAGGCGGGGGTGTTCTTGGAGGTGATCAGATTTGTCCCGACGCCCCAGGAATCAATGCGGGCTCCCTGTGATTTCAGAGACTGGATCACATATTCATCCAGATCGGACGAAGCGGCAATGGAGGCGTCCGCAAAGCCGGCGTCGTCGAGCATCTTCCTGGCCTTCTTGGTCAGGTACGCCAGATCGCCGGAGTCCAGACGGATGCCGTACTTCTTCGGCTTCCAGCCCTTTGCCCTCATCTCGGTGAACACCCGGATGGCGTTCGGCACGCCGGAGCGCAGCGTGTCATAGGTGTCGACCAGCAGCACGCAGTTGTCCGGGTAGTACTCGGCGTACTTTTTGAAGGCTGTGTACTCATCCGGGAAGCTCATGATCCAGCTGTGGGCATGCGTCCCGAGCACCGGCACATCGAAGAGCTGTCCGGTCAGGACATTGGACGTGCCGATGCAGCCGCCGATCACAGCCGCCCTTGCGCCGTACGTGCCGGCGTCTGGCCCCTGCGCACGCCTCAGGCCGAATTCCATGATGCCGTCCCCCTTCGCTGCGTAGCAGACCCGGGCGGCCTTGGTGGCAATCAGGCACTGGTGATTGATGATGTTCAGAATCGCGGTCTCCATGAGCTGCGCTTCCATGATCGGCGCGACGACCTTGACAAGCGGCTCCCGCGGGAAGATCACCGTTCCCTCCGGGATGGCATAGATATCACCTGAAAAATGGAAATCCGACAGGTACTGCAAAAAGTCTTCGTCAAACGTATTCAGGCTTCTGAGATAGTCGATGTCCTCTTTGGAGAAGGTCAGCCGCTTGACGTAGTCAATGACCTGGTCCAGGCCTGCGCAGATGGCGTAGCCTCCATCATCCGGGTTTCTGCGGTAAAATGCATCAAATACGACCTTCTGGTGCATGCCGCATTTGAAGTAACCCTGCATCATCGTCAGCTCATAGAAGTCTGTAAGCAGTGTCAGTTTCATGGTACTCATGTCATCTGTCCTCTTTTTCCCACCACTGGATTATTGCGCATATGCGTCCTCAAGGCGCTGATACCCCCGCCTGTCTCAGTCTGACAGGCCGGCGCCTTGCGCAGTCATGATGTGATTATACCATCTTGGGAGGCATTTGAAACGCAAACTTCCTGTTCAGCCTCTCTGGCCAAGCGGCACATAATCTACATTGTCATGGACCGCGATGTAGGCCGGACGGATGATTTTCCCGCGCCGCGCCAGCTCCTCCAGCCTGTGCGCACTCCAGCCGACGGAACGCGCGATGGCGAAGATCGGTGTGTAAAGCTCCCGCGGAAGATCGAGCATGTCATAGACGAAGCCGGAGAAGAAGTCCACATTTGCGGAAACACCCTTGTACATCCGGGATTTCGATGCAATGATCTGTGGCGCGGTCTCCTCGATCAGATGGTAGAGCGCCATCTCCTCCGTGCGCCCCTTTTCCTCCGAAAGCTGCTTCGCGAACCGCTCCAGAATGACTGCTCTCGGATCGGAGATGGAGTAGACCGCATGTCCGATGCCGTAGATCAGTCCGGAGTGGTCAAAGGCGTCCTTGTTCAGAATCCTTGTCAGATACGCTGTCACCTCATCCTTGTCCGTCCAGTCCTTCACATTCTCCTTGATGTCAGCCATCATCTGCATGACCTTGAGGTTTGCGCCGCCATGGCGGGGTCCCTTCAGGGAGCCGAGCGCCGCCGCGAAGACGGAATAGCTGTCCGTCCCGGAGGAAGTCACGACTCTGTCCGTGAAGGTGGAGTTGTTGCCGCCGCCATGCTCCATGTGCAGAACAAGACAGATATCCAGAAGCCGTGCCTCCAGCTCGGTGTATTTTCCGTCCTTTCTCAGCATCTGCAGAATGTTCTCTGCAAATGAAAGCTCGGGCTTTGGCTGTCTGATGACGAGGCTCTTTCCCAGATAGTAGTGCTGGTAAGTCCGGTAGCCGTAGATGGCAAACATCGGCATCATGGCGATGACCTGAAGACACTGCCGCAGGACGTTCGGCAGCGATATGTCATCCGCCGACGCGTCGTAGGAATAGAGGGTCAGGATGCTTCTTGCGAGGACATTCATCATGTCACTGGACGGAGCGGTCATGATAATGTCACGCACAAAATTCTGAGGAAACAGAGACTGGTTTCTGGCCAGAATGTCGTGGAAGCGGTCAAGCTGTTTCTGATCCGGCAGCTCTCCAAAGAGGAGCAGATACGCCACCTCCTCGTATCCGTACCGGCCTTCGGACGCAAACCCCCGGACAAGGTCCTCAATGTTCCTTCCTCTATAATAGAGATGGCCTGCGTCCGGGACTTCCTTCCCGTCCACAATCTTCTTTGCCTGCACACGGGATACCTCTGTCAGCCCGGCGACGACCCCCTTCCCGTTGAGATCCCGGAGTCCGGGTTTGACATCATACTTTGTGTAAAGATCCGGGTCGATCTGATCCGTGCGCTCGCACAGTCTTGCCAGCTCCATCATCTCCGGCGTGATTTCTGTGTAAGCTTCCTCATATGTCTTGTCATTTCCCATTGGACATACCTCCTCTGTCTCGTTCTGACGTTCTGAAAAAAGCTTATCAGAAAATTCGTTTCTCCACAACTGTGGAGAAACGAATTTTCTGTGAATCCATCTGTCCGACTTGCATCGCCTAAAAAACATATTCTTTGAAAATGATACTTGCATTTTCCTCTGTCTTTGCGTATAATGACATTCGTCGCTGAGACACAGATACATAGGGCTATCGCCAAACGGTAAGGCAACGGACTCTGACTCCGTCATTTCCAGGTTCGAATCCTGGTAGCCCTGCTATTAAAAAGCTTCCGGATGATCATCCGGAAGCTTTTTCAGTTGTTCATGATGCCTGAGAGCATCCTTGCGACGATGTTCGAGATATGCGCGATCTGCTTCGGGTCTGCCGTCATCGCCTGCTGCCCGTCCGCTTCCGTCTCTGCTTCCGTCTCTGTTTCTCCGCTCGTCTGCCCGGCTCCAGTCCGTCCAGGGATGTACTGAGTCAGCGCTGCCGCCGGAAAGCCTGCCTTCCCGAATGAATACGCGGACAGCTTCTGGTCTCTGACACAGTCCCACGGGGCAGGCGCGGCTGTTTCCCCGGCCTGGCTTCCGTCGTCCAAAGCACTTTCCGTCTGAACACCTCCACCTCCGTCTGCTTCTGCTGTCTCATTTTCAGCCTGAATGCCGTCCGGAACTGCAGCCGCAGCCTCCTCCCCGATGTTTAAAACGGCCTGCCGGATCCTCATCGTGACATCATTGTCCTGTCCGTCCGCATTTGCCAGGACATAAAAGGTCTCCGGCACATAGCCGACCCGTTCCACATCGAGCACGCCCTTGATCCTCGCTCTCATCTCATCCGACAGTGTACGCACAAAATATTTCGATCCGTACAGTCCGTCCTCCTCACCTGACAGAAAGACAAAACAGATGTCTGTATCCGTCTTTATATTCTGAAGGACACGGGCCGCCTCCAGAAGCGCACAGGCGCCCGTGCGGTCCGCCGTAAACGGATCTCCCTTCTCTTTCTTCCGCTTTGTGTCATAGTGCGTGACGACCAGAAAGATACCGTCTGTCCGGTTTCTCTCTGAGTCAGCGCCGCGTTCTGCGATGATGTTGAGCCCCTGCTCGTCGTTCCCGGTCTCATCGACAAAGCCCTCATGGAAGGGCTGCGTCTCCACCGTATAGCCATATTCCTTCATCTTGCCTGCGATGTAATCTGCCGCGCGAAGCTCATCGTCCGACCCGGTCATACTGTCATAGGCAGACAGCGCCTGCAGCACCTGCCGGACGCTCTCCGGGTCCGCCATCCCCGGGATCTCCGGCTCCGGCGCAGCGGTCTCGGACTGCGTGCCGTCCCCGCCGGCACTGCTTCCGGTTTCACCCTCCGCAATTCTGCGCAGCGCATCCTGATCCCCGCTGTCCATCGCTTTCTGCAGTTCTTCCATCGATATACCGGAATCGTTCTGAACAGCATGACCGGCGTCCTCGATCAGACCGTTTCCGGAAGAATCAACCCCATCCTGGGCAATCTGCGCATCAGTTGAACCGGTCTGCTCCTGGCTCAGCTGAGATGCCGAAAGCTCGCCCGCCCAGAGAAGATCGCCTGAAAAAAGAGACGCTGCACTGGTCCCGACCAGCACAACTGACAATGCCGCAGCCGCTATGCGGTGTGTTTTCCAGATTCCTCTGTTTCTATATGGATTCATTTTTATACACTTTCTACACGATTTCCGCTGTTCATCAAAGTTGTCAGTCATCATCATTATATTGATTGGACCCCCGAAAATCAAATCTGATCAGCCGGCCCGCCAGTCTTCGGACCTCTTCGGATCAGCACCCTCCCATGCGGTAACTTCTGCAGGAATCTCTGTATGTTGCCGTATTATATTCGGAGAATTCAGGAACTTTCGTAAATAATAGATGTTTTCTCAAAATATGAGGCATGATTGTTTGACTCCTGAAATCGCTGGTGGTACACTCTTCCCTGATACAGGCACGCATAGCATGCCGGTCTCCGTCCAGTTTCCGGCCGCTGCTGCCAGCGTTGCTGATACAGGCACGCAAGGTACGAATATGTGTGCATGGGATGCCGTGTCAGAAGGCTCTGATTCAGGAAAGTGAGGGGTTGCAAATGGTTGCAAAGAAAGACATCGACTGGGGCTCTCTCGGCTTCGGTTACATCAAAACCGACAAGAGGTTCGTTTCCAATTATAAGAACGGCGCGTGGGATGAGGGTGTTCTCACGGATGACGCCAATGTCGTCATGAACGAATGCGCCGGCGTCCTTCAGTATTCACAGTCCTGCTTTGAGGGATTGAAGGCATACACGACGGAGGATGGAAAGATTGTCTGCTTCCGCCCCGATCAGAACGCTCTCCGTATGAAGAGCTCCTGCGAGCGCCTCGAGATGCCAGTCTTCCCGGTTGACAGATGGGTGAAGGCGGTCGTCGATACGGTTCGCGCAGATGAAGCCTGGGTTCCGCCATATGGCAGCGGCGCGACGCTCTACATCCGCCCTTATATGTTCGGCTCAAACCCGGTCATCGGAGTCAAACCGGCCGACGAGTATCAGTTCCGTATCTTCACCACGCCGGTCGGCCCGTACTTCAAGGGAGGCGCGAAGCCGATTGTCATCCGCATATCTGACTTCGACCGCGCAGCGCCTCATGGAACCGGCCATGTCAAGGCAGGCCTGAACTATGCGATGAGCCTTCATGCGATCATGGATGCGCATCGGAATGGTTTCAACGAGAACCTCTACCTTGATCCGGCAACCCGCACGAAGATTGAGGAGACCGGCGGCGCCAATGTCATATTTGTCACGCCTGACAAGACGCTGGTTGTCCCGAAGTCTCCAAGCATTCTTCCGTCCATCACCAGAAGAAGCATCGTCTACATCGCTCAGAACATCCTCGGCATGAAGGTCGACGAGCGTGAGGTGCTGTTTGACGAGGTCAAGAAGGGTGCTTTTGCAGAATGCGGCCTCTGCGGAACCGCTGCCGTCATATCCCCGGTCGGAAGGATCTTCGACCACGGCACCGAGTACGCATTCCCGTCCGGTATGGAGGAGATGGGTCCTGTTCTGAAGAAGCTGTATGACACGCTGACCGGGATCCAGATGGGGCGTCTCGAGGCTCCGGAGGGATGGATTCAGGTCATCGACGGCTGAAATCCAATCCGACTTTGTAAGACGTAAAAACAGCCCCGGAGGCCACGGTGATATGCTCCCTTCCAGGTAGACAAGCGAAAAAATAAAAGCTTGTTTGCCCGGAAAGGAGCATTTTCATTGAGAAGGACTAAATTTGATAATGAAACCATTATCAATGCGATTAAAGATTATTTATCAGGTAACTCCTCTAAAAAGGCAATTGCTAAAAGACTGGGAGTCAGCTGGTGGAGCATTGACCAATGGGTGGGAAATTACCAGTCGATGGGCGAGAGCGCTTTTCTCGGCAATGGAAACCAGCACTATTCCAAAGAGTTGAAAGAGCAGGCCGTAAGGGATTATCTTTCTGGAAGGGGATCTTTGCTGGAAATTTGCAAAAGGCACAAAATTAAGTCAACCAGACAACTCCGTAACTGGATAAAAAAGTATAATGGTCATGAGGAACTGAAAGCTTCCGGAACAGGAGGAACAACCATCATGACCAAAGGAAGAAAAACATCCTTCGACGAGAGGGTGGAGATCGTTCAATACTGCATTGCACATGATCATAATTACGCCGGGACAGCAGCAAGGTATAAGGTATCTTATCAACAGGCACGAAGCTATACTGTCAAATATGAAGCTGGTGGTATTGAAGCTCTCAGGGACAGACGCGGGCGGACAAAGCCATTGGATGAAATGTCAGAGTTAGAAAAGCTTCGAGCGGAGAACAGGATTCTGCGCGCTGAAAAGGAACGGGCTGAAATGGAGGCATCTTTCTTAAAAAAACTCGACGAGATAGAGAGGAGGCGGGGCTGAGCCTGGTCAGGCATGGACAAGTCTATCAGGCGATTAAGGAAGAACACGAAGAGCATGGTTACTCGATCGGAGCTCTTTGCAAACTCGGTCATGTATGTCGGGCTGCATACTATAAATGGCTGCATAGAGACATTCCTGATTATGAATCAAAAAATGAACAGATTGCTGATGAAATCGAAAAAATTCACATGAAATATCCCGATAAAGGTTATCGCAGAATAAGGGATGACTTGGAACGTTACCATGGAATGCAAGTTAACGACAAACGAGTACTTCGGATCTGCCGGAAGAAAGGCATCAAATCTACGATCAAGTACAGTAACAACGGTTGTACCCGGCAGGCTGCAAATCCTCAGTTTATTGCCGAGAATGTCCTGAACAGGGAATTCATAGCGGAGGCACCGAACCAGAAATGGCTGACCGATGTCACGGAATTCAAGTACTATACCGGTATCGAGGTTCACAAGGTTTATCTAAGTGCGATTCTCGATCTGTATGACAGAAGAATCGTATCATTTATCATCAGAGACTCGAACAATAACGCTTTAGTATTTGACACTTTTGATAAAGCAATTAAGGAGAATCCGGGGGCAACACCACTGTGTCATTCAGATCGGGGATTTCAGTACACTAATCGGACTTTCCATGCCAAGCTGGAAGCTGCAGGTATGACACAAAGCATGTCCAGGGTAGCTAAATGTATCGATAACGGTCCAATGGAAGGGTTCTGGGGGATTCTGAAACGCGAAAGATACTATAGCAGACGATTCACGGATAGAAATTCACTGGTGAAAATGATAGAAGATTATATCTCATACTACAACACTCGACGCTTACAACGTAACTTAGGGATCTTGACACCTATGGAGAAACACGAACAATATCTGGCGGCAGCATAAAAAACTGCCACCAGACCAAAATCTGATGGCAGAAAATTTTTTGCTTTTTTAATTGTCTACTTGACGGGTAGCGGTTCACGGCCTCCGGGGCTGTTTTTCAATGTTTCATGTATGCCTTATCTGGAAGCCTGTCTTTTCTCTTTTCCGACAAACTCCTCATAAATTGCCTGAATCGTCGTCTCAAAGTCTTCATCCCGGACGCCGACGATGATATTAAGCTCGCTTGAACCCTGATCAATCATCTTGATGTTCACACCGGCCCCTGCGAGCGCATTGAACAGCCGCCCGGCGGTTCCGGTTGAATTGACCATCCCGCGCCCGACGATCGCCACAAGTGCCAGATCCGACTCCAGATAGATCCGGTCCGGATTCACCGCGCGGTGAAGTCCTGCCAGCACGTCCTGCTCCTTGTCCGCGAACTCACTCTGATGGACGATGACGGAGAAGGTATCGATCCCCGAAGGCGTATGTTCAAATGAAATTCCATTTTCCTCAAAGACCTGCAGGACCTTGCGCCCGAAACCGATCTCGGCATTCATCATCGCCTTGTCGATATTGACGCTGCAGAAGCCTTTCCTGCCGGCTACGCCTGTGATGACATGCGCCGGACTCTTGACCGTCGACTCAACAATCAGCGTGCCCTCGTCCTTCGGCCGGTTTGTATTCCGGATGTTGATCGGGATTCCCTCTGCCCGCACCGGGAAGATCGCATCCTCATGCAGCACGGAGGCGCCCATGTAAGAAAGCTCCCTCAGTTCCCTGTAGGTGATCGTCTGGATGGTCTCCGGATTCTCCACGATGTGAGGGTCCGCAACCAGGCAGCCCGAAACATCTGTCCAGTTCTCATAGACATTCGCATGAACCGCACGGGAGACAATGGAACCCGTGATGTCGGAGCCGCCTCTTGAGAAGGTCTTGATGCTTCCATCCGGCATGGAACCGTAGAAGCCCGGAATGACCGCATACTCGACATTCTTCAGGCGTTCTCTGCAGACCTCATTCGTCCGTTCCTCATCAAAGTTTCCATGTGCGTCGAACAGGATCACTTCAGCCGCATCGATGAAGCGGAAGCCGAGATAGGCGGCAAGCAGCTTGCCGTTCAGATACTCTCCGCGGGAAGCCGCATAGTTACGTCCAGCCTGCCGTTTGAAATAATCTCTGATCAGCGCAAACTCCGCGTCGAGATCCACCTTCTTGACGTGCAGACCGTCAGCAATCTCCTGGTACCTGCCCCTGATCTCGTCCAGTCTCCCATCGATATCCTCTCCGGCAGCCGCTGCGTCATAGCACTTGTAGAGCAGATCTGTGACCTTCGTGTCATCCGAGAAACGTCTGCCCGGTGCGGAAGGAATGATATACCTTCTGAACCTGTCAGCCTTCACGATCTCTCCGACCTTCGCCATCTGCCCGGAACTTGCGAGCGAACTTCCGCCGAACTTTGCAACCTTCAGCATAAACTCTTTCCCCTGTTTTCTGCTACCCCTGTCTATATGTAAACGTTATCCGATCACGTCAGACGCTGCAACCTGGCGGAAAATGGCGCCGCTGCAGCCAGCCTTGCCGACACTTACCCTATTACGTCCGCCATGCTGTAGAAGCCGGCCGGCTTTCCTGCCAGGTACTTCGCTGCCGCCAGGGCGCCCTTCCCGAATATGCTTCTCGAGTAAGCTGTGTGGTTGAATTCGATCACCTCGTCCTGCCCGGCGAAGATCACCTTGTGAATCCCCGGAATGGTACCGCCCCGGACGGAAGAGATGCCGATCTCCTTCGGATCTCTCTTCTCACGCCGGTCCGACCGGTCATAGGTATATGTATAGGCATCATCCAGTCCGTCGTTGATGCTGTCCGCCAAAGCCAGCGCGGTTCCGGACGGCGCATCCTTCTTCTGGTTGTGATGGGCCTCAACAATCTCGATATCGAAGCCCGCCGGCGCCAGCGTCTTTGCGGCTTCCTTCACAATCTTCAGAAGGAGATTGATGCCAACAGACATGTTGGCGGAACGAAGAACGGCTGTCTTTCTGCTGTCCTCCTTCAGTCTTTCGATCTGTTCATCGGAAAGTCCTGTCGTGCATACCACGACCGGCGTCTTTGTCTTTACCGCATAGTCCATCAGCCCGTCAAACGCCTTCGGTGAACTGAAATCGATGATTGCGTCGGCATGCTCCTGCAGGTTATCCTCAAGCTCCGCGAAGCTCTTATAAACCGGAAAACTGCCGCTGCCCTTTCCGGCAATATCAACACCGGCTGCGATCTCCACATCCGCATCCGCCGCTGCAAGGTCTGCGATCACATGTCCCATGCGGCCATCCGCGCCGCTCAGTACTACCCTCACCATTTCTCTGTCACCACTTGTCTTTCTCTGCCTGCCGAGTGTTCTTCGTCTGCATGCCTTTCGGCCATCTCAATCAGCGCGCCCTGTCGTCTGCCTTCGTTTCTTACAGAATCCCGTATGCCTGCATGGACTTCTTCAGGCGCTCCACGTTCTTCTCTTCCATCTCACACATCGGAGAACGAAGCGGTCCGACCTTTTTGCCCATCAGATTCAATGCCGTCTTGACCGGAATCGGATTCACCTCACAGAACAGCGAATCGATCAGATCGACCGCTTCCAGCTGAAGCTGCGCCGCTTTTTTCACGTCTCCGTCAAACCAGCTCTGGCAGATCGCGTGTGCCTTCGCGGGAGCCACATTCGAAAGAACGGAGATGACGCCCAGTCCTCCCAGAGACAGAATCGGAACGATCTGGTCATCGTTCCCGGAATAGATATCCAGATCATCTCCTGCCAGCGACTTTGTCTTCGCGATCTGGCTCAGATTCCCGGATGCCGCCTTCAGAGCGCGGACATTCTTCGTGTGTTTTGCAAGGTAAGCCGCCGTCTCGGGCTGAATGTTGCAGCCTGTCCGGCTTGGCACGTTGTACATGATGATCGGCGTGTGCACTGCCTCTGAGATCGCGGTGTAGTACCCGATCAGTCCCTTCTGAGTCGCCTTGTTATAGTAGGGCGTCACGCAGAGAAGCCCGTCGACCCCATACTCTTCCGCCTTCTTCGACATCGCGATGGCATCACGGGTACAGTTGGACCCGGTACCCGCAATGACCGGCACCCTGTGTCCGACATATTCCACGCATTCTTGAATCGTTGCCAGGTGCTCTTCCACCGTCAGGCAGGCAGACTCCCCGGTCGTTCCACAGATCACGATCGCATCGGTTCCGCCGGCAATCTGCTCATCAAGCAGCTCATTCAGTTTGTCATAGTTGACAGTCTCATCGTCATTCATCGGTGTAACGATTGCAACGCCGGCACCCTTGAATATCGCCATGGTAAACCTCCTTCCAACAAGAAAGAAGAGCAGACGCCACCGCGCTGCTCACAGGCCATTTACAAAATATTAACATTCCACCCTTGCACTGTCAACAGAACGAAAATTTTCGTAGTTGTGCTGTTCCAGATTGGAGACATTCCGGAACAATCATCGGTTCATCTGAAAGGCTGCATAGAGAATGAAATGGAATAGAGGAGCCAGCCTTCCCTGGTTTGCTCCAGTCCGGACTGTCCCCTCTATTTCTAAGATATTTCTTTCATGATTGCAGTGTCAAACGTCCATCACCATGCATGCCTGCATGCGAGTGGTGATTTGATTTGATTGCCGAACGACATCAACAGAACGCACCGTCAGCGGCTTGCGACGTTCGAGCGGACCAGCGCTCTCTTTAGCTTGGCCTCCGCCAGCGCAATCTCCTTGTCGCTGAGCTTATTCTTCTCGGCAAGACGCTTTTCCGCCGCCTCCTTCGCCTTCTGGGCGCGGGCAAGATCGATCTGATCCTTCCACTCCCAGGTGGTCGCGATCACGCGGACCTTACCGTCCATGACGTTCAGCATACCGCCCATGCAGGCGGCAGTTCTGACCGACCCGTCCTCCATGGTGACCTTCGCCTCGCCCATTCCGAGCGCTGTGCAGTAGTTGGTATGCCTTGCCATGACGCAGACATCCCCGGCAATCGTTCTCACAATGACGCGGACCGCCTGTCCGTCAAACTCGGAGCCGTCCGGCGTGACAATCTGCAGATGAAATGGAGTTGCCATGAGCGCCTCCTTCCTTACTGTTTCTTGGCCTTGGCGAACGCATCGTCGATCGTTCCGCAGAACAGGAACGCGGACTCCGGAAGCTCATCGCACTCGCCGTCCAGAATCATCTTGAATCCTCTGATGGTCTCCTTCAGCGGCACATAGGTTCCCGGTATGCCGGTAAACTGCTCTGCCACATGGAAGGACTGGGACAGGAAGCGCTGGATCTTGCGGGCGCGGCTGACCGTCAGCTTGTCCTCGTCGGACAGCTCATCCATACCCATGATCGCGATGATATCCTGCAGCTCTCTGTATCTCTGAAGAACCTCCTGCACCCCGCGCGCAACCTCATAATGATCCTTCCCGACAATCTCCGGGCTCAGGATACGGCTTGTGGAATCCAGCGGATCCACTGCCGGATAGATACCCTGGGAAGCGATCTCACGGGACAGGACGGTTGTAGCGTCCAGATGCGTGAAGGTTGTCGCCGGCGCCGGGTCAGTCAGGTCATCGGCCGGGACATAGACTGCCTGCACCGATGTGATAGAACCATCCTTCGTCGAGGTAATACGCTCCTGAAGCTCGCCCATCTCGGTTGCCAGCGTCGGCTGGTAGCCGACGGCGGAAGGCATACGTCCCAGAAGAGCGGACACCTCGGAGCCTGCCTGCGTGAAACGGAAGATGTTGTCGATGAAGAGCAGGACATCCTGCTTCTTCACATCACGGAAATACTCCGCGACCGTCAGCCCAGAGAGGCCGACTCTCATACGGGCTCCGGGCGGCTGGTCCATCTGTCCGAAGATCAAAGCCGTCTTGTTGATGACGCCTGACGCACTCATCTCTCCGTAGAGATCGTTCCCCTCACGGGTACGCTCACCGACACCTGTGAACACGGAATAACCGCCGTGCTCGGTTGCGATGTTATGGATCAGCTCCTGGATCAGGACGGTCTTTCCGACGCCTGCGCCGCCGAACAGACCGATCTTGCCGCCCTTCAGATACGGGCAGATCAGATCGACGACCTTGATTCCGGTCTCCAGGATCTCGCTGGAGGTCTTCTGATCCTCATAGGACGGCGCCGGACGGTGGATCGGCCAGTAATCGTCGGCCTTGACCGGTTCCTTGTTGTCGATCGGTTCGCCGAGCAGGTTCAGGACTCTTCCCAGATCCCCCTCGCCGACCGGCATGCGGATCGGGGCACCGGTGTCCTTCGCCGGCGTTCCCCTTGTCAGCCCGTCTGTTGATCCCATGGCAATGCAGCGCGCAACATCGTCCCCGATATCCTGCGCGACCTCCACCACGAGTTTTTTGCCATTGTTATCGATCTCAATGGCATTCATCAGATCAGGCAGCTGTCCGTCTTGAAATTTGATGTCAAGTACAGGGCCCATGATCTGAACCACAGTACCGATATTTTCTGCAGCCAATGCGCTTTCTCCTTTTTTGAACTATAAACGGTGACTGAAGCTCCCGTCTCCGGATCAGCTCTCCGAGCCGGCGGCTCCTGACACAATCTCCGTAATCTCCTGCGTGATTGCAGCCTGGCGTGCACGATTGTAGTGCAGACTGAGTGTATCGAGCATGTCGGACGCATTGTTGGTCGCATTTTCCATCGCCATGCGGCGCGCGCCCTGCTCAGAAGCCGAACTCTCGCACATGACACTGTAAATCATGCCCGCGATGTACTCCGGAATGATCGCGTTGAACGTCTCCGCACTGCCCGGCTCATACAGGATCACCTCGCGGTGTCCTTCCACCGGCTTCGGCGTGAAAGGCAGAAGCTGAGTCGTCACAGGAATCTGCGACATCACCGACTTGAAGACGGTTCCGGCCACGTGAATTTCATCATAGTCGCCGTTCACGTAGCCCTTACAGACAATCCTGGCCATCTCAAAGCAGTCGCTGACGGAGATCTCCCCGACCAGCGGAAATGCATCTGTGACCACTTCCCTGCCCCGCTTTGTGAAGTACTCGAGCGCCTTCTTGCCGACCGGGAGAAAACAGCAGCTTTCCCCCTTCGTCTCGGCCTCAATCATCCGGAACATGTTGCTGTTATAGCCGCCGGCTAGCCCCCGGTCTCCCGCGAAGACGATGTAAAGCTTCTTTTTGATCTCCCGCTTCTGCATGTACATCGAGGTAAAATCGGAGTTGGAATTCGCAATGTCGCTGAGCGTGGCGCTGAGCGTCTCATGGTACGGGCGGCTTTCTGTCACGCGCTGCTGTGCCCTGCGGAGTCTGGAGGAAGCAACCAGTTTCATGGCTCTGGTTATCTGCATGGTGCTCTGCACACTCTTGATGCGCAGCTTGATATCCTTCATCGAAGCCATGATTTACACCTCCTTCCTTCCGTCAGCCTCTGAAGCGGCCTGCATATTTTGTCAGCGTATTCTTCAGGCTGTCCTCGACCGTCTGATCCCAGGCGCCCGTCGACGCGATCTTCTCCATCAGCGTCTTCGCCTCTGAATCGGAATCCAGGAACACGAACAGTCCTTCTTCATAAGCCTGAACCTTGTCAACAGCAACATCCTTCAGGTAGTCATTGCTGACCGCGTACAGGATAGCAATCTGCTTTTCGACCGGAACCGGTGTTCCCTTGTTCTGCTTGAGTACCTCGACAATCCGGGCACCCTTATCCAGACGGGCTTTGGTATCCTCATCAAGGTCCGACCCGAACTGCGCAAATGAAGCCAGCTCTCTGTACTGAGAATAGATGAGTTTCAGAGTTCCGGCGACCTTCTTCATCGCCTTGATCTGCGCATTGCCGCCGACACGGCTGACCGAAATACCCGGGTTGACAGCCGGCCGGATGCCTTCGTGGAAGAGCTCTGTCTCAAGGAAGATCTGACCATCCGTGATGGATATGACGTTGGTCGGAATGTACGCGGATACGTCGCCTGCCTGTGTCTCGATGATCGGCAGTGCCGTCAGAGACCCGCCGCCCTTCTCGTCTGAAAGCTTCGCCGCCCTCTCGAGCAGACGGGAGTGCAGGTAGAAGACATCGCCCGGGTACGCCTCACGTCCCGGCGGTCTGCGGATCAGAAGCGACATCTCACGGTATGCGACCGCATGCTTGGACAGATCGTCATAGACGATCAGGGCGTCCTTGCCCTGGTTCATGAAATACTCGCCGATCGTGCAGCCTGCATACGGGGCAATGTACTGAAGCGGTGCCGCCTCCGATGCGGTCGCCGCAACGACGATGGTATACTCCATCGCGCCGGCAGCCTGGAGCTGTGCGACCAGGTTTGCGACGGTTGAATTCTTCTGGCCGATCGCCACGTAGATGCAGATCACGTCCTTGCCCTTCTGGTTGATGATCGTATCTGTCGCGATGACGGTCTTACCGGTCTGTCTGTCTCCGATGATCAGCTCACGCTGGCCTCTCCCGATCGGAATCATCGAGTCGATTGCCTTGATACCGGTCTGAAGCGGCTGCTTGACCGGCTGTCTCTCGATGATACCGGGTGCCGTGTGTTCAATCGGGTCGTAGCGCACAGCCTTGATGTCTCCCTTGCCGTCGATCGGCTGTCCGAGCGCGTTGACCACACGTCCGAGCATTGCCTCCCCGACCGGGACCGACACGACACGGCCGGTGCGCTTGACCGTGTCTCCCTCCTTAATTCCAATATCAGATCCAAGGAGGACAACAGAGATGCTGTTTTCTTCCAGATTCAGCGCCATGCCGTAGGTGCCGTTCGAGAACTCGACAAGCTCCCCGGCCATGCACTTCTCCATCCCGCTGACACGGGCGATGTCATCACCAACCATGATGACCGTTCCGGTCTCGGCCTGCTCGATGGCAGCGGAATAATGCTTGATCTGGCTTTTTATGATCTGACTGATTTCTTCAGGTTTTAATGCCATCTCATTTCCTCTTTTATACGGTAGTGTTTCTGATGATGCTGCGAAGCGTCTTCAGTCTCTCTGCGGCTGTTCCATCATACCGCTTCCCTTCGAAGTCCAGGCGGACTCCGCCGATCAGCGCCGGATTGACCAGGCATATCATCTCGACCTTCCTGCCGCTCATCTTCTCGAGTTTGTCGAGAAGGGCAGCCTTCTGCGCCTCCGTCAGCTCCCGCGCGCTTGTCACGGTCGCTTCCGATATGCCATGATCCTTGTTATACCGTCTGCGGTATTCCTTATAGCAGCCCCTCAGCTCGGAGATATATCCCTCCTCGCAGAGAAGCTTCAGGAAATTCAGCAGATACGGCCAGAGAGAAGAGCCGAACGCCTCATCGATCAGCTGCGTCCGTTCTTTCTTTGTAATGCTGGGCTCTGCAAGAAGACGCTCGTACTGCGGATTTTCCTTCATCAGATCCAGCACTTCGCGAAGCTGTGCGAGAACCTCGTCCGCCATCCCCTCTTCAAGGGCCAGCTCATAGAGACTCCCGCCATATCTTCTGGCAGTCTCGGTCATCATGCTGATTCGTCTCCTACATTCTGAATGAACTCATCGACAAGATCCGCCTGGTCCTGCTCGTTGATCTCACGTCCGATGACTTTGGACGCAATATCCACCGCCATGGAGCCGATCTCATCCTTCGCGTCATTGATCGCCCGCTTCTGCTGGGCGGCAATGTCAAGCTGTGCCTGCGCCTTCAGTGCGGCCGCCTCCTCCTGCGCGTCGGAGACAATCCGCTCGCTCTTCTGAGATGCCGCCGCGGATGCTTCCTTCACAATCCTGTCAGCTTCCTCATTGGCCTTCGAAAGATTCGCCTCGTATTCCTGCTTCATACTCAGCGCCTCCTGCTTTGCGGCCTCCGCCTCCTTGAGCGGCTGGTCCACAAGTCCCTGGCGCTTGCGGAGGATCTTCATGACAGGCTTGTAGAGAAACTTCTTGAAAAGCAGGATCTGAATGCCGAGGTTGATCAGCTGTATGATGATGGTCTGCCAGTCCAGTGAAACCAGTAATTCATAACCTGTTTTCATGGCCATAACCTCTTTCCATTGCTTTCAGTGTCAGACAAATGCTGCGCCTCTCTCATCAAAGCTTCCCGAGGAACAGGCTCGGTGCAACGAAGATCAGAAGCAGACCGGTGACGAAGCCATAGATACCGGTTGTCTCTGCGAGTGCGACACCGAGGATCAGGGTGGAACGGATATCGCTGGCCGCTTCCGGCTGACGCGCGATCGACTCGACAGCGGACGCAGCCGCATTGCCTTCACCAATACCAGGACCGATACCTGCGATCAGCGCAAGTCCTGCGCCGATTCCGCATCCTGCAAGTGCAATACCTTTTGCCAATACTGTGAAATCCATAATGTTTCCTCCTTGGGGAAATGTTTGTGTTTCCTGACTTTCTGCTGCTTTCTTTTGTTTCTGCCTCCGTCAGTTACCCGCAGGCATGTCAAAACCTACTGTAGCCGTCTTCAGCCCTCATCCGCCTGTTTGATGAAGATGCAGGTCAGAATACAGAAGATAAAGGGCTGGATGAGTCCGCTGAACCAGTCAAAGTACAGGGACGTGATGGCCGGGAGACCGATCTCAAAGATCGGGATGTGCTGACCAAGCCAGCCGCCGATACCAGGGATCAGACCCAGGACAGCTCTGCTCGCAAGTCCCAGCGAGCTGTAGATCAGCGTTCCGATGACCATGCCCGACAGGATGTTGCCGAAATGACGGCAGGCCATCGAGACCGGGGTTGCCAGCTCGCTGATGACGTTGATCGGTGCCATCAGGAAGATCGGGGACAGATAGCCCTTCAGGTATCCGCCCAGGCCGTTCGCCTTGATTTTGTGCTTCGTGATCAGCACAAATGCGATTGCTCCCCAGCCGATCTCTGTCGCCAGATCTGCCGTCGGGCTCCAGACACCGCCCACCAGGCTGATCAGGTTGCTGAAGATAGCGGTTCCGAACAGTGCGCCGATAAACGGTGCGTATTGTTCGACCGAGCTCCCCAGGTTGCTGCTGACAAAGTCGTTCAGCGCTTCCACGATCCACTCTGCGACTGCCTGCCTCTTGGAAATTCCGGTAACTTTCAGATTCCGTCCAAGGATCCAGCACAGAAGAGACATGATGATGAGGACGACCCACCCCATGATCATGGTCATCGTGATGTGGATGTCACCGACCGGTGTGTTTTCCAGTATCGTGACATACCACGAACCGTGAAGATTGATATTCATGTTATCAGGTTTCACCTCCTTTTCCGCCGGACTTTGGCTGCGTCAGATTCAGCTTTCCGGTTATTTGAAGTCCATAAATGGCCAGTTTTGGGAAAAGCAGAGGAATGAGTCCGCAGACCGTATTGATATATGGAACAAATACGGCAACTGCCACCCATGCCGCCTGCGCAAGGAGTCGTTTGTTGTAACCAGCCTGAACACCCTTCTTTACCGCCTTCCCGCCGGACGCCGCCTCATCAAGCGACTTCTGCAGGGAAGCTGCCATCCACCAGAACACCCCGACGGCCACTGCCGTGCCGAGGATGGATCCCAGGATGACGCCGATGATGGATACAGGATCTGCCTTCAAATGAAAAAAACCGGCTGCGTATATCACAATGCCAGCCGCCATCTCGACTGCGCACAGAATACTACACCCGATCTCCACGCCTTTCAATAGTCCTTTGATATCGCTGTCGAATCTCACAGACTCTCCCCCTATGATGCCGCATCCGCCCTGGCGGCTGACCCTTTTCACTTTGCACACAAGGCTGTGTGCAACTTCTTTTTCAGACATGCTTCGAAAAGGAAATCCGCTCCGGCTTGTCTGCATCCGGCTTCTTCACACCCTTCATGACAATCCGTTTATAGAACTTCCAGAAAGTCATGCCGCCGGCTGAGAGGCCGAGCGCCAGACCGGCAAAATACACCCAGACACCCCATCCGAGACGTGTATCCAGAAGCCACGCAGCGCCCAGGCACATCAGGGAAGGCATCATCAGGTCAAGGCCAAGCTGTCCCACATAAATCAGATATGTCAGTGCTTTTCCACGATCCTTCATAGTTCCTCCTGTCGGGACGCCATTGGTCTTTATCATAGCACAGGGGCCGGATACGGTGCAATGGCAGAATCAGCGTTTGCGAAAGATCGCCTCCTCGTGATCCTTCCAGATGTTCAGAATGAAAACGGCCGCCCCGGCCGCCGCAGAAAGCCTTTTGATCATTTTCGCTCTCCGCTTCCTGCGCGCCGGCTCCGCCCGGATGATATCCAGCAGTCTCTCCGTCAGCATACCGCCGGCTGCACCCTTCCGCTTTCCTGAATCTCTCTTAGCCATGGTCCATCTCCCTGCCTGGGACTGCAGCCCGCTTACCCTGCGGTACCTGCATCTGACTGTGCCGCTGCATCTGTCTGTGCCGCTGCATCTGTCTGTGCCACTGCATCTGTCTGTGCCGCTGCGTCTGTCTGCGCCGCTGCGTCTGTCTGTGCCGCTGCGTCTGTCTGTCCGGCCGCATCTGTCTGTGCAGTCTGGTTCTTTGTATCGGCGATAATCTTGGAGAGTTCTGCAATCATCTCCTCGTCCTTGAGCCGGAACTTGATCTCGACACGCCGGGATGCCTGTGCGTCCTCATTTCCATTCTGATCGAGCACCAGATTGGACTGGGAGCGGCCATTCGCCGTCAGCTTCTGCGCTAGTTCCTTGTTCTGCGAGTCGGTCAGAAAGCTTCCGCTGTTGGACAGCAGATAGGACGCGACCGCGTAGGCGCGGTTCTGCGACAGCGCCAGGTTGGTCAGATAATCTCCGCTGGAGTCCGTGTATCCGTCGATGATGACCTCCGCCACGTAGTCAGCGTACTGGTCTGACAACAGGACGCTGCAGTATACCGGAAGCACCTGTGAGAGCACCTTCTCGCCGTCTCCCGTCAGCGTTGCCTCTCCCCAGTCGAACATGACGTTCGCGTCCAGAACAATCGCACCGGTCTGGCTGTCGATGTTGACAGCGATCTGCTGCTTCTTGAACTCATCATTCAAAGCGGCGATCAGATCCGCCTTCACACCGACGATCTGGTCGATCTTCTCCTGTTGAGACTTCATCAGAGCATTCGCTTCATCCAGCTGCTTCTGGCTCTGGGCCAGTGCATCATCCCGACTCTGGAGCTCAGACTCCTGCGCGGCAAGCTGCTGCTGGCTCTTTTCCAGCTCCGATTCCTGCTGGGAAACCTGCTGCTGGCTCTTTTTAAGCTGAACCGCCTGATCGTCAAGCGTCGTCTGCAGGCTGTTCAGAGATGTCGTCTTCTCTTCCAGCTCGGACTCTCTCTGATTCAGCTGCTCCTGCGCACTCTGCAGCTCTTTCTCCCGCTGCGTCAGCTCATCCTGCGTCTGGGCGAGCTCCGTCTGGGTCTGCGCCCTGGATGCCTGCTCCTTCAGCTTGTCATCGTAGTTCTTCTGCGCTTCCATAAGGCCGACTGCCATGATGAGAACAAACAGCAGAAGCAGACCGGACATCATGTCTGAATAGGACCGCCAGACATTAAAGCCGGCCTCGTCATTCATTCTTTTCCGGTTCACTTTTTTCATCTTCCAAACAGTCCTCTTCTTCTGGGCTTTGCTTCCTCAGTCTTCTCTTTCCGGGTCTCCCCGGCTTCTCTCGTTTCCCTCGCCTTCAGAAGCGCGATGAGCTCCCCAAGCTGGGGATCTGTCTCCGGTTTCGCGCCATTCTCCGGCGTCTGCGCCTGCTCGGCCAGATACTGATTCATCTTCCGGACAGCTTCTGCGGTAGACTCGGTGAGCACCTTCATGGATGCGAGCACCTGAGTCATATAATCGGTAAACTGACGCAGATTCTCCTGCTGTGTCTTCGTCTCCTTCACCAGCGTACCCTGTGCTTCCTGAATCGACTTCAGGTACCCGTCCGCCGCGCTGATGTACGCGGACTGCGCCTTCTGAACACCCTGAAGCGAGGAAACTGTCAGATCGTTCAATTTCGATATCTTATCTGTCATGCGGATATTGGCGTCATTCATGACGGAGAGTCCCTCGGACAGATCGGAATTGTCCGCCTGCACCTGTGCAAGGCTCCGTGTATATTTCTCAGACAGTTCCGTCAACTCTGCAAGTCTGCCGGATACCGCCCCGTTCATCTCGCTGAGATGCTCCATCTGCCGGGTCATCTCGAGGTTGGTGTCATTGACCTTCGCCATATCTGCCATTGACTTCTGCATGTCCGCGACAAACTTCGAAAGCTGCTCCTCCTGGGCGTGCATCGCGTCGAAGACCTCGCTCACAAGGTGCGCGGAACCGTTCATGACGTCAACCATGTGCTGCTGCCCCTGATCGATGATCTGCTGATACTGCTTCTCGGACTTTTCCATGAATTCCGCATGATCCCGCTGCACCTTGTTCGTCTCGCCCATGACCTTGCGCATTTCCGTAAACTCGGAGAAAAACTCCTGTTTCATGGTCCGGGCGATTCGCTGGGAGATATTCTCCAGAAGCTGCCCCTGCTGAAGAGTGACCGTCTCTGAGAAGCTGTCCATCGTATTGTCCAGATGCTCGACCATCGGCCGGATATTGTTCGCGAGCGTCTGGGACACCTGCTCGGCGAGATCCTTCTGCATCTGACCGAGCACCTTCGTCTGCGCATTCTGATTGGCAATGATATGATTCATGGCCGTCGCGTCGGTCGGCGTGACAGCTGTCGTATAGTACGCGTCCAGGAAACGGTCCAGGCTCTCCGAGACACCGGTCAAGGCTCCTCTGAGCCAGTAAGAAAAAGCCAGCGACAATGAAATACCGTAGATGGAAGTGACAAACGCCACTTTGATTCCGTCAATCAGAGATTCCACAGACCCCGACATCGCCTCGTAGCTGGTCGGATTGAAATGACGCAGCCCGAGCACCAGTCCGACGAAGGTTCCCAGAATCCCGAGACTCGTCAGAATGTCCGGAATCATTTCCAGAAGACGGCGATGGGTATAGTTGTTGATCTCATACTCGCCGATGTAGTCCCCGATATCTGTCGGGCTGTTTGTCTTCCGGAGATAATGCAGGTATTCCTGATATTTTGCGTCAAAGTAAGGGACACCGAAGATCGCTGCGCCCGGCTTTGTGATGGCGGATATATTACCGTCACCGTCGGACATGCTTTTCAGCTTCTCCGTTGCCTGGTCAAGCCCCTGCTGCGTCTGGCGCATGCGTCCGAACCCAATCCCGCAGCCAACAATCAGAATGACAATCATCGCCGCAAGGAAACAGCTGTTGTAGATGATGTTGCTCAGACTGGAGTCGAGCGTAATGTAGGTGATCGCCACGACCACGGCGGCAGCCATAAGACCGACGATCCAGTTTGTGATTTTCCGCATATCCCTCTGCCTCCTCCGTGCAGCTTCCGTTTTCTTTCTTCACCATGATACACGATTCCGTCAGTCGTGTGAACAATTCATTTTGTCCGCACCTTCAGCACCCGGCTCCATGCCCCGACTCTCTTTCCGCTGACTGCACGGATCCTCACATAGTAGGTCTTCCCTCTGCCGGCGCGAATCGTGACCGATGCGGTTTTCTTTTTATTCGTGACTGTACGGTTTTTTGCTCCCGTGAAGTTCTTTTTCCCCGCATACTGAATCTGATATCTGGTATATTTTCCATTTTTCCTGAATGTGACGCGGAACTTCCCTTTTGAGGCTGCTGAAACCTTCCGCAGATTCGTCTTTTTCAGCAGCTTCGCTGTGTACTGATCCTGCCAGGTGTCTCCGCAGCGAATGCAGGTGTGCAGCGTATAACCGCCCCTTGATGTTGTCGGTTCTACGATCCGTACCGTATACACATGCCCCAAAGCCGGCAGCTCTGTGGACTTTGTCTCTCCGCAGCGGCTGCAGGTTTCCGTGACGCTTCCCTTCTGCGTGCACGTCGCCGGCTTACGCGATGTCTCCTTGAAGCTGTGTCCCAATGCTGGAAACTCCTGCTCCGACTTCACTTCCCCGCAACGGCTGCAGACGACCGACCGTCTGCCCTTTGCCGTGCACGTCGCCGCGACTGTCTTCTCCTGAAAGTCATGACCCAGCGCCGGTAACGCTGTTGTCTTTGTCTCCCCACAGCGGCTGCAGGTTTCCGTGACGCTTCCCTTCTGTGTGCAGGTTGCCGGCTTACGCGATGTCTCCTTGAAGTCAATCGTCGTTCCCTGGTGGGCAGTCTCGTAGCACGTATCCGACGCTGCCGGATAGCTGAACGTTGTTGTGATTGTGCTTCCGCTGAAGTTTCCACTCGCCTGACGGCTCGTCAGCAGTGTATTATTCGTATAATTGGAAACCAGCAGATATCGCCTGCTGCTGGCCTGAGCGCCTGCCTTATCCGAATCATCCCAGGTAACATCTACCAGGTACCACACGCCACCAATCTGAGCAAGATTCCACATATGCCCGCTGCCCGTCCGGTTCCTGTCCGACAGACCGCTGACACAGACAGCCGGAACGCCCAGCTGATCGCACAGAACCTTGAAGGCCTTCGCATAGCCCTCACAGACAGCTCCCATCGTCAGGTGATCTGTCCCGTCCAGAAATGCAGCCGCGGACGTATAAATCCGGTATGCATCGTTGCAGGCAACGCTCCGACCGCCGCTGTTCTCCGCAGCACTGACCGAGACGGCGGTATTAAGCGCAGCGTGGTCATAGAACAGGCGGCCGCACAGATATTCATCCACTGCCCGGACAAGAAGGGCCTGATAAGCGGCACTCCCGTTCTCCGCGCCCTCCGTATTCCATGAGTCTGCCATCTCCCGCACCTTGGCGGCGGCAGCCTGCACTCCAGCCTGGTAGCTGCTGATCAGGCTTCCCGCCCCGGCAAATGTCTCTACCGGATTGTATGTCGCTGAGACGAGCTCAAAAACACCCCGCGTCTTCCCATCTACCCCCGTCTGCTCGGTGCCCGGTACAAGCGAGACGGAAAAAGAATATGTCTTGGGAGACCGGATCCAGAACACCTCCGGATGATCATGCTTGAAGGCATCCGCCGCTGCCTGCATATCAGCCATCATCTGCTCTTTACAATCCTCATAGGCGCTTTTCGTCTCTGCGTCCGTTTTATCATAATATTTCTTCAGAGTATTGCCACCAGAATTACCTTCAGAAGTAACGACCCCCCGAAACTGATAGACACCCTCCCCAAACTTACAGCTCCACTCTCCGGTATGATGTTCTGTCGCGTACCACTCGACCTTCGAGTCATAGATCGCCTTTGCATTCGCTCCGAGCTGGGAGGAAAATGCATATGAGCCGCCATTCTGGCCACTCAATAAAGCCCGGCGGACTCTCCGAGGAGCAGTGCCGGTCTGCGTCTGGGCAATCCGGCCCGGGGCACTCAGCGGATCCTGAATCTGCGCTGTCTCCGTCATCGTGACGGGCTGCCCCTCGGAGGATGCCTCTGTCTCCTCGGTCTCCCCTGTAAACAGTCCGTCATCCGGCGTTTCCTCACTTACAATGTCAGACACGCCATCCGCGCCGTCCTCAATCACAAGGCCGTTTTGATCATCCTCACCGGCAGCACTTTCATCCACCCCGCCGGACATCTCACCATCCGCTGCCTCCGGTGAATCATCCCCCGTCTCCTGCGGAGCTTCCGTCCTGTCTTCCGCTGGCCCCTGCGAACCATCCCCCGCCTCCGGAGCGGTTTCCAGGCTTCCATCTGCTTTCCCCTGGGTTCCATCCCCTGTCCCCGGCGCAGTTTCCTGATTGCCAACTGCCTCTGTCGACACGATGGCTTCACCTGATGCATAAGCCGGCAACGCGTTCGGCAAAGCTGCCGTGCCCATTGCCAGTGCCAGCAGGACTGCGGATGCTCTCTTCAGATTTCTGCTCCATCTGTCGCTCATCAATCTTCCTCGTTCCCGATGCTTTCTGTTCACTTTCTCCCGATACAGGAAAGGCGCTTCCCCGGTTTTTCCGGAGCAGCGCCCGCTTTTTATCACTGAATCATTCGTTTCGTTTTCTATCGCTGCTGTTTAACCAGCCCAGTACCTTCGGTTCTGATTATGCAGCCTTCCACCGACATAGTCAACCGACGAAATGATGATGCCCAGCCTGGAATTGGCAGCATGGACAACCTGGTTGTTCCCGATATAGATGGCAACATGGCTCGCGTAAGAACCCGATCCGTAGAAAACAAGATCTCCAGGCTGAAGGTTTGCATCGGAAACCTTCATACCTGCAGCATAGCCGATCGTTGAATAGTACCCGCTCGCTCCGTTCATCTGATCGACAGCCACTCTCATGATCCGCACCCCGAAGTGTGCCATCACAGCCTGTGTAAACCCGGAGCAGTCCGTTCCATTTGTCAGGCTTGTCCCGCCATAGACATACCTGTTTCCGATAAACTGCTGTGCAAACCGGACAATCGCGTTTCCGCTCACTGCCGATTCTGACACGATGTGTCCGTCGGACGGATCCGTGTAGTAGCAGCTTCCCGCGGCAAACACAACGGAATCTGTCTGAAGCACGCCCTGCGCATCGAAATAAAATTTATATCCGCCGATGATCTGAAGACCTGTCAGAGCCCCGCCATCGCCTCCCGCATAATAACGCTTTCCGTCAGATGTCGACAGCCACTGATTGGTAAGCGGGCTCCCGCCTGCGCCGAAAAGATAGGTTCGGCCGTTCTGTACCACAACACCGGAAGACGGCTTTTGTGCCTTGGTTCTGATCCCGTCCGCACCGACATAGTAGTCTCCGATAAAGCGGTTCGTCGCGATTCTGCCGTCTGCGTCACACCAGTAATAGTGCTTCTTGTACTTTACCCAGCGGTTTACCGCAACCCGGCCGGTCCTATAAACATAATAACGGCTCCCCAGGTAAGAAAACAGCCTCGCGGAGGTGTACATCTGCCCGTTCGGACGGAAATAATAGGTGGAAGCACCGATTCCGACGAGCCCTTTCGCAAAGCTCCCGTCTGCCTGAGCGTAATACTTCTTCCCCTTCAGCTTTACAAAACAGTTTTTCAGAAGATAACCCTTTTTTCCTGCATAGTACTGTGCACCATTCAGGCTGATCAGTCTGCTCTTCTGAAGCACACCCCTGCTGTTGAAATAGTACAGTCTTGAGCCGATCTCCTGCAATCCTGTCAGCTTTTGATGCTGTTCATTGTTGTAATAGGTCTTGCGTCCGATATGATACCAGCCAACGGCTGCCGCTGCTGCGCCGCCCTTGATCAGAGCACCGTCCGGCCCGAAATAGTACTTGCCCTTCTTTTTATTGATATATAACGCACCGGTCTTCTTGTGCGCATAATACTTTGCACCGGCGTAGCTGATCCAGCCATAGCGGCGTGCTCCTGTGTTCAGGTCGAAGAAGTATACCTTCGTTCCCACCCTCTGAATGCCCCGGAGCATGAGGCCATTTTGATCGAACAGGTAAACCCTCCGGCCGATTTTCTTCAGGCCTGTCACCGTTGTCCCTGCTTTTGTCACATACTTTACACCATCGGGAGTATTCACGAAGCCTGCCTGCACGGCTATCGGTGCTGATGTCATCAGCATCATCAAAAGCAGCAGAAATGCCGCAATGCGTTTGCCCAATCTCTTCATTCCGCTCCCTCAGTTCTCGCAGTAACTGCTCTTTTTCCGTAACACTTGTAACAAACCATTCGAAAAGCTTCCCTTTATTCATTACAATTTTGTTACATTTATTTGAATATTACACATTTTCGATCTGTATGTCAATAGACGGGCTTGTGTGGTATGATGTCGGGAAACAGCGTGAGCGGTGCTTTTGCCGTTTCATCTGCCGGCAGCACCAAAGCAGTGGATGATGAGATGTCAATCTGAGTAATACCGGGAGGGCTTTGTGATGAAAATTGGTTTTATCGGCTGCGGAAACATGGCAACAGCAATGATTCGCGGGATTCTGAAAAGCGGTCTCGCATCCGAGGCAGATCTGATGGCCTCCGCAAAGACAGCGAGGACACAGAAAAAAATAACAGACGAGCTGCACCTTGCATGTGGGACCAATGAGGAGACAGCATCGTTCTCCGATGTCCTCTTTCTCGCTGTCAAGCCTCAGTTCTATGAGGATGTCATCCTTTCGATCCGTGACCATGTCAAAAAAGAAGCGCTGATCGTGACGCTGGCGCCTGGCAAGACACTCGAATGGCTCGGATCCCTCTTTGGAAAAGACCGGAAGATTATCCGGACCATGCCCAACACCCCCGCGATGGTCGGCGAAGGCATGACGGCTGTCTGCCCGAACCATTCAGTCACAGATGAGGAGCTTGACTCCGTCCTGGCACTGCTCACCAGCTTTGGTCAGGCAGAAGTGATTCCGGAAAACCTGATCGATGTCGCAACCGCCGTCTCCGGATCCAGCCCGGCCTACATCTTTCTGGCAATTGAAGCAATGGCGGATGGTGCCGTTGCAGATGGAATGCCGCGGAACAAGGCATACAAGTTTGCCGCGCAGGCCGTCCTGGGTTCCGCGAAAATGGTTCTGGAGACAGGAAAGCATCCCGGCGAGCTGAAGGATATGGTCTGCTCCCCGGGCGGAACAACGATGGAGGCTGTCCGCGTCCTGGAAGAAAAAGGCCTTCGGTCCGCCCTGATTGAGGCAGAGAAGGCCTGCGTGCGAAAAGCCCGGGCGATGTAAAACCGCCCGGGTGATCCTTCATTCTTTACTTTGTTCCAAAGATCCGGTCTCCTGCGTCGCCGAGTCCCGGAATGATATAGCCGTGGTCGTTCAGTTTCTCATCAATCGCGCAGACGTAGATATCCACATCCGGATGTTCCCTCTGGACTCTTGCGATTCCCTCCGGAGCCGCAATGATATCCAGAAGGCGGATGTGCTTGCAGCCGTGCTTCTTCAGCATCGAAAGCGCCGCGCACGCACTTCCGCCCGTTGCCAGCATCGGATCAACGACGAATACCTCCCTCTTTCCGCAGTCCGCCGGGAGTTTGCAGTAATATTCGACCGGTTCCAGTGTCTTCGGGTCACGGTACAGCCCGATATGGCCAACCTTCGCAGCCGGAATCATCGTCAGCATTCCCTCGACCATACCCAGCCCGGCTCTGAGAATCGGCACCACTGCCATCTTGCGGCCGGAAAGCTGCTTTGCGGTCATCTTCGTGATCGGAGTCTCAATCTCCACATCTTCCAGTTTCAGATCTCTTGTCGCTTCATAGCACATCAGTCCGGCGATCTCAGATACGATTGTCCGGAAATCCTTTGTCCCGCAGTTCTTGTTGCGAATCACACCAAGCTTATGCTGGATCAGTGGATGATCACATACCGTAACTTTCGACATTCTGTCCTCCTTTATGGGCAGCTTTCGCCGCCATTCTCATGCCGCATCGCTGCAGCTTCCTACCTGCCTCTCTTCTCAGTTCAGCTCCTCCTGCTGAAGAATACCGGCCAGCCGCTCAATCTGCGCATTCAGCTCCCGGAAGCACTGCCCATAATCGCCAAGCGTCCCTCCGTACGGATCATGCACCTCTCCCTCTCCTCGGATGTACTCACTCAGGGAGAACACGTTGATCGGGTTGGCAAAGTCCCTCAGCAGCCGCTCCTTCTCAGCACCCGTGATCGTCAGGATCAGTGTCCTGTCGTCAAAATCTGCCTCATCGAGCGGATCACTCATATGATCTTTCATCGTCAGCCCCTGGGCGACCAGGACAGCCTCCGCTTTCGGATTAATCGGCTCCGGAAAGAGCACCACGAGTCCTTTTGAAAGAATCAGAATATCCTCCAGCAGAAAATGTCTGGAAAGGATCGCCTCCGCCATCGGACTTGTGATCGTATCACTCTCACTCACGAAGATCAGTTTATCATAGTGTTTCACATCCCTACCTCCGGCAGAGAGGTCTCTCTGCCCGTCAGACCTTGATGACCTGGTGGCCTGCCGCCTTGATCAGACGATTCATGATCGCCTGCCCCATTCTCGGCGTATCGAAGGCTTCCGAATAGATCACATCCACACCCAGGTCATCGAAATCCCGAAGGATTCCGTACAGATGCATGGATATGGTGATCTCTTCCGTCCTTGTCCCGATGGACTTGACGATTCCTCTGTCATAGGCCGCCGCAGACTCATCCGTCGCGATGATGCCAACCTTTCCTCCTGCGGCTTCCTTCCGGGCAGTCAGAGACCGGATCTCCTCCACAACTCTGTCCTGCGGCCCCTCCACAATTGTGAGCGGCGCCTTCGGCGCGTAGTGGCGATATTTCATGCCAGGTGCCTTCGGATGAAAATTCGGGTCATTGAAATGAAGGCCCGGATCCATCCGGACTTCTCCCAGCACGTCCCGGAGCATCTCCATGTTGATGTATCCGGGTCTGAGGATCATCGGAATTTTTTCTGTCAGATCAATAATCGTCGACTCAACTCCGATTCCCACCGGTCCGCCATCGATGATCATATCAATCTTGCCGTCCAGATCATCCTTCACATGCTGTGCCGTCGTCGGACTCGGCCTTCCGGACGTATTGGCGGACGGCGCTGCAATATAGCCGCCGCCTGCCCGGATCATCGCCGCCGCGATCTCATTATCCGGCATCCGGATTGCCACGGTTCCAAGACCGCCCGTTGTTGAAGCCGGAACACGATCATTCTTGTTGAGAATCATCGTCATCGGTCCCGGCCAGAACGCGTCCGCCAGATCTTTCGCCTCCTGAGGAACGTCCGTGACAATCCGCTCAAGTGCATCAAACTCCGCAATATGAACGATCAGCGGATTGTCTGAAGGTCTTCCCTTCGCCGCATATATCTTCCTGGAGGCCTCCGCATCAAGCGCATTCCCTCCAAGGCCATAGACTGTCTCGGTTGGAAATGCAACCAGACCGCCCGATAATAGGATATCGCCAGCCTTCTGCATCAGTTTCCGGTCGATTCCCGCTGTCATGTCTGCATATATGGTTTTCATATCTGTCCCTTCTGTCAGCTGCACCCGCCAGCCGGGTTTCATTATAGCACCGCTTTAAGACCGTGTGAACCGTCTGAACGGTTCTGCCTTCGCCGCTCTAAGTTCTTGCGAAATATGCAGAGCGGCTGTGCAAATTGCTCAAATCATCCATATGTTTTGTACATGTATTGTGTTATACTGTTGGAAAACCGCGCGCAGCTTTCCCCTGCGCACAATGCTTTGGGAGGGTACGACTATGGCAGATGAAATCAAATCGGAGGCACTGTCAGAAAATGAGGCAGGCCAGACAGCTGCGGCATCGCCGCAGGCCGTCAGTGTGAATGCTGACGCACCGCAGGCTTCAGAGCCGCAGACAGATGAGCATCAGGCGGTGAGCAAAGAATCCGGCACGCAGACACCCGGGGCGCAGGCGGACGAGCCGCAGACAATGGCAGACGTAGAAGCAGAACTGAATGCTTCCTTCCGTCCGATCCGCGAAGGCGATACGCTGGACTGTGAGGTTGTCGGTGTGGACGACGACAAGGTCACGGTTGACATTGCTTCCTATACGGACGGCATCATCCGGAAAGAAGACGTCAGCGACGATCCTTCATATTCCATCCGTGAACATATCAGCGTCGGTCAGAAATTGCAGGCGACGGTCATCCGCCGGGATGATCATGGTCATGTCGGCCTTTCTCTGAAAAAGGCAGCCAGTCTCGCGGCCTGGGACCGCGCCAGAAACCTGCTGGCTTCAAAGGAGAATGTCCGTGTGAAGATCTCCGGCGTGACAAAAGCCGGTGCGATCGCCTACCTGGACGGCATCCGCGCATTTATCCCGGCATCCAAGCTCAGCCTGGGCTATGTGTCCGATGACGAGCTCCCGGGGTGGATCGGAAAGGAGATCGAAGTCCGTGTCATCACAGCGGATGAGGGCGGCAATCATCTTGTCCTCTCCGCAAAGGACATTCTCCATGAGAAGCGCGAGGAAGAGCGGCGGGCACACATTGCCCTCGTAAAGCCGGGCACCATCACAGAAGGAACCGTCGAATCCCTGAAGGACTTTGGTGCTTTTGTCGATATCGGAGAAGGCGTGACAGGGCTGCTGCATGTCTCCCAGATCAGCCAGAAACGGATCAAATCGCCGGCAGATGTTCTGAAGGTCGGGCAAAAGGTCCGTGTCAAGATCACAAAAGTTGCGGATGGCCGTGTTTCCCTGAGTATGAAGGCGCTCGAGGATGAGGGAGATCCGCAGGCAGACACAAAGGAAGAGCACTATGACCTTCCGAAGAGCGAGGAGATCGGAACCGGACTCGGTGCTCTGCTGAAAAATATCCGTCTCTGAAGCCGGCAGCTTTCACAAAAAAAACACGGGATCCTCTCATCGGAATCCCGTGTTTTTTCTTTGCTTAATTTTTGCTGAACAGGCCCTTCACCCAGTCAAAGGCCCTCTTGTACCAGGCATCCGGCTTCAGCTCCGCGCCGTACTTGTCACACTGATACGATTCTGCATTTCCTCCTCCTGCATCGTACTTCAGGTGGTAGTAATGCGTGTCGATGTGGATGCCCCGCACACCGTCGATCATACAGTGCGGCTGGATCTTAATCCGCCCGTCAAAGGCCTGTTCGGTCGGAATCTTGATCACAATCTGGAAGACACCCGGCTTGATCTCCGTTGAATCCGTCCAGGAAACATAATCGGAACCGTTCACCGTGTACCCGTACATATGAAGCGACGCCCTGAAGCCCTCCACCTTGTCGGAGGTGACATTATCGATCGTGTAGGTGATCGTCGAGGTCTTCGGATCATACTCACCATAGTGAATATCCGCCGTGACCTTCTTCAGGTTCGACTGCTCATCCATCCAGTCAGAGCTCTTCATGAGCTCGGTGTTCACATAGTCCAGCCCGTCCTTCTCAATCAGCGTATCCTTGTCGGAGAACAGATTGGTTCCCATTCCAAGGCGGTCTCCGTCGATCTTGACTCCGAGCGCTGCCAGCGTTGTCGGGAAGTTGTCGATCGTTGCAAACTCCCTGTAGTCATCACGCACCGGCTTGACAGCAGAGTTGAGATAGCAGGTATAAACCTTTCTCCTGTAATCGTAGGATGCTCCAGCGCAGATCTCCTTGTTCATCGTCGGATGATCGCCGGAGATGATAACCGTCGTGTTGTCATACCAGTCCTGCTGCTGGATCCACTTCACAAATTCCACAACCTGCTTGTCCGAGAGGTGGATCACATTCTTGTACTGATCCGGGAAGACTTCCTCATACCCGGTATCCTTGTATCCGTCCGGATAATGCGTATCGACGGTCAGCATCGTGAAGTCAAACGGCTTTCCGGAACTTCCGAGCTCCGTCAGCTTGTTCTTCGCATACTCAAAGAGCTTCGTATCCTCAAACCCCCACCAGACCTTGTAGTCGGAAGGCAGGGTGCCGTTTGTCGTGTACAGTTTCCAGTCATCAAAGTTGAAATTGCCATGTTCCGAGAAGCAGAGACGCCGCCCGCCGAATGTCGCATCGGAGCCGAACATCATCTCCATGGTGTACCCCTCTTTCGAGAGAATATCGCCCAGGCAGGTCAGGTTCGGGAAGAACGAATCCTGCGTGTTCATGAAGTTTGTTCCGACACCGTTGATCTCAATCGGGATCTTCAGCGGAAGTCCGCTTGTCGCGGCCCACATGCCTGCCATCGTCCATGTGCTGTACTTGAGCGCATTGCCGCCGTCCAGCTTTGTCGACTGATCCTTCCCGGCGAAATCAACATTATCGGTATCCTTCGCAAGCTCTGTCAGCTCCGGAATCAGGCTTTCATCGAAGAGACCTCCGCTGTCCTTGTCAGAGTAGGACATCTCCATCGATTCCAGAAAGATGTAGATCAGATTTCTTTTCTTCTCCGGGAACGTCAGGGTTGTCGTCGCCGGATCGACATAATTGTCCTCGATGTAAGTGGATTTTTCTCCCATGGAGGCAATCCGCTGTCCGATTCCCAGCTTGCTCCAGATTCTGCTGATCTGGATACTCCCGAAGACGACTGCGGCGACCGTGACTGCCGGAAGGAGGAACCTTCTGATCAGCCGTCTGGCCTTCGTATTTTTTTTCGCATAATCCTTCCGGATTGCCTCTTCCTTCTCCGGTGAAAGCTCCGCTGCCGCGCGGATTGTCTTTCCGTTTTTATCCTTCTGCTTTTTCGCCTTCGGCGGCTGCTTGGGCATCAGGAAGAGATGATAGACCGCAATCAGTACAGCCAGAAGAATGACCGGCCCCACAACACAGTATCCGATGTATCCCCAGATGATCCCGGAGTCTGTTCCCTTCAGCGGCTGGGTGATCGTAAACATCACCTCATCCAGCGACAGATCTCCCCACTCATCGGTGACCCACTTTGCCGACAGCCCGGCAATCATCATAAACATCATCAGGAAATACAGCAGGAAACGGATGACTCTCCATCTCGCTTTCTCCCGGATCAGCGGTCCGCCCGTCGATGCCGCAGGTTCATTCTCCACGCCTGCCTGTTTCGAGTCGGCTGATCGCCTGGCTGCCTGCTCACTCTTACCGGCTGTCCCGGGCATCCCCTGTCCTTTTGATTCAAACCCGGCATTCGTTTCCCGGTTCTCCTCTTGTCCCTTCAAATCCTTCTCCTCACTCATCCGCATCTGCCTTTTCTATGCTGCCTGGCCATTCTGCCTGCTGAAGTCAGGATGATCGGTTCATGTAACGATCGTGACTTCTGACGGCTATCTGCCCCCGGCTCCCTGACTGATAAAGTCCTGCCGCATGCGCCGAGTATTATAACAGCTAAAAAGCGGGATAACAATGAACTTTCTATGAAAATTATCATAAAATCAAATCGTCCGGGATACGATATAGCGCGGTCTCCGCTTTGCCTCCTCGTAGATTCTGGCAACATAATACCCGATCACCCCGAGCGAAATCATGATGATGCTTCCCGTCAGAAGCACCAGGAGGATCACTGTCGTGAAGCCTTCCACTGCGTGTCCGGTGAAATAACGGATAAGTGTCTGGATCCCCAGGATGACTGCAAAGGCCAGAAATGCCACACCCGTCCAGGTCACACACTGCATCGGGGCCGTTGAATAGCCGGCGATGTTGCTGATCGCGTAGTGGATCAGCTTCCGGGTCGACCATTTTGAAACACCGGCTTCCCGCTCCTGGACATCGAACTCCACCTGTGTCTGCCGGAATCCGATCCAGGCACTCATCGCCCGGAAGAAGGCATTCTGCTCCGGCATGTCAAGCAGCGTGTTCACCGCTCTTCTGTCGAGCAGCTTGAAGTCAGAGGCGCGTGACATATCGATCTTTGTCGCTCTTGACATCAGGCTGTAAAACATTCCTGCCGCTGCCCTGTGCGCGCCGCTCTCCTTCCCGCGGCTCTTCTTGACCCCCTCGATGACCTCGTAGCCCTGTTCCCAGAGCCTGTACATCTGAATCAGGGTCTGCGGCGGATGCTGCAGGTCACAGTCCATCACAGCCGCACAGTCTCCCTTTGCGGCTGCAAGTCCCGCGAAGATTGCCGCTTCCTTGCCGAAGTTCCTCGAGAAGTGGACACCGTGTACCCGTTCATTTGCCTGATGGGCGGTCAGAATCTCACTCCAGGTCAAGTCCCCCGAGCCATCGTCCACAAAGACAAGCTCATAGTCAATGTTTTCACTCTCCAATACCTGCGCCAGAACCTTTGCTGTCTTCGGAAGCATCGCTTCCTCATTGTAGGCCGGCAGAATCACCGATAACGATGGCATGGCCGCTCCTCCTGCTGATCCGTTCTCTGTTTTGTCTCCCAGTGTTGTTTTCATATCATGTACCAGCCCCCGCCTGTCAGGCACTTCGTTCTGCCTGCTTTTCCTTCTTCCGGAAAATAATCAGCTTCGAGAACACATAGTTCAGGATCACGACCAGAACACTGACGGCCACCTTGGCGAGCATCCCCTTGACCCCGAACAGCTTCTGATTCAGTCCGGCTTTCACCAGAAGCGGGACACCGGCCATCTCAATGACGCCGGTCGCAAGCCTTGCCGAAAAAAAGAGGGCAACTTCCCGAAGGACGAACCCGATTTTCCAGCTGCAGGAATGAAAAACCCAGACTTTATTGGTCAGGTAGGCGAAAATGACCGCGCAGACCCACGACAGTATGTTTGAAACCGTGATGCCCATCCCAAGGTTTCTGGCGAACAGAGCATAGGTCCCCCAGCTCACAACCGTCGTGAGTCCGCCCATCACAAGGTAACGGATGATCTCTCCGAGATCCATCCTGCCTGAGCCTTTGCTGCACCCGTTATCAGGCGCTGTCTTCTTCTCTTCCTCCATCTCTCCTGCCCTCTTATCGTCTTCCGCGTCTTTCGCTTTTCTCCATCTGCATCTGCCCTGTGCGGCTCTCTTTCTCTTACCGGTTTTCCTGGGTTTTTCATCTCACACATACCGGCCAGTTGATGGTTCCCCCCATATCCCAGTCTGACTGCAGCTTCAGAGACTATACCACAGGATCACCCCTGCCGGCGGCCTGATTACAGTCCCTGAACGCTGCCGATCCCAAGGGAACGGCAAGCCGCCTGAAGCTGCTCCTCAAACTGCGGGTAGAAATCCTTCTCTGTGTCAAAACCGGCCAGATAGCACTTTTCCAGTATCTGCATGCAGACAATTTTCCGCAGACGATCCTGCACAGCATCCGTGTACCCTGAAGCAGTCCCTTGCGTCTGCGCGGCGCATGTGCTTCTGGCAGCTGTCCCCTGCATCTGTGCTGTTCCCATGCTTCCTTCCCCGGTTCCGCAGCACGCCTGCGCGGCCTTCAGGAAGGCGTGCCAGGTTCTGCAGTATGCCTCGTATCGCGAAAGATCGGGAATGCCCAGCCATTTTTTCACCTTCACCTTGCTGCCGGTACAGTGTGTACACTCTCCGGTCTGCAGGATGTAGGAAAAATCTCCGTCCTCCCAGCAGCGCCCGAGCGGATAAAGCCTGCAGATTCCCGGGCGGTACGTGTGGATCTCACATCTCCCATCCGCCCCCAGATAGGGACATACGCCTCCTGCCATGGCCAGCACCGGCTGAATCAGCCCGTCGATCACCTCAAGCCTGACTGTCACGTTCAGCAGCTTCTCCAGGCCGCAGCCTGCAGCCTTCTTCAGCTGATAGATGTCCCATGGATCCAGCACGATCAGCGCGTCCATCCGGCAGCAGTCACAACAGCCCAGACAGCCATTTGTCCCGATCTTCACCAGATCATCCGCCCTGTACCGCCTTCCATCCGAAATCTCCTCGATCGACTGTTCACGTCTCATCCGGCACCTCCATCAACTTTGAGAAAATCGGAAGCGCATTGTACAGGTACCGGGTTGTCCCGTGACTTCCGTGGTGCACCTCTCCTTCCCCGATTTCAAAAACAACGTTGGCGGCCGTCCCGCCATCCCCGAAAGAAAAGAATTCCGGATGATTCTTCTCATCCCGCACCTGCGCCTCCACGACGCCCAGTGCGAAATCCTTCGACCCGACGCAGGAATACAAGAAGAAATCATCCTTCGTGTATCCCTGGGCAGCGACCGCGTCCATGATGTACCTGGCGCCGAAATCGGCCATCGTTCCGCTCTCCTGCGCGTCCGGTCCCCAGTACAGGGAACCGCTCATTCCCAGAAATGAGTGAAAATAGTCCAAGCAGTCGCAGAGACGGTAGTACGTGGTGACGCTTCCCATCAAAAAACCGCCGAAGGCTCTCTGCCACCTGGATGCCCTCAGACCGGCCTCATCGGCCGTCTCCGCACAGGTGCTGTAGTGGCTTTCCACCTGAGGAAGCACGTCCCGGCGCAGCTCGTCCACAAACCCTTTGGTATATTCCGCGTCCCAGTCAGCCTCCCGTTTCTGTCCCTGCTTCGGATAGTAGGTCAGTCCTACAAAGATCATCGGCTTGATCTCTCCGAGGGCAATCATGTTGTCGACAACATATTTGAGCTCCTTCGGCTGGAGCGGGGAACCGAAAAACCGCTCAGCACTTCCGCCCGCCCCATGCATGAGGTAAAAAATCGGGTATCTTTCCGAGGGGTCATATCCATACGGGAGATAGACCTCCGCGTACTTTCGGATCTCCTTCTCTTCCCTTCCGTAAAGGCCATACGTGTTTGTCGTGTACCAGAATTTTTCGATTGTACCGCTTTCCGCAGGCTCATAGGTATAAGCCGCCGGCACCTCGTCCATCGACAGCCCCACCTTCGTAAGGCCGCCATCTTCCTGATCAGACTGTGTTCTGACCATCAAAGTGGATCTGACACTGCGGCGGGCTGCCGCCTTCGGCGCCTGAGCATGGAGGAAGCTCTTCCTTCTTAGAAACAGCAGCAGGACCGCCACGCCAAAAAGACCCAGGAGCAGGCCGCACCGAATTTGCTTCCTGCTCCTGAGTCCTGTTTTCTGTCCGGGATGATTCGATCTCTTCATGTCCATCTCCTTCGTCTGCGCAGACAGTCCATGCTGTTTTCCCTGACAGTCGAATCAGTCAGCCTTCCTGCGGTTCCGCATAAGAGGCCACGATGCCGGTCAGGATCTTCACCTCGTCATCCATGTCCTCGGCCGTGATGTGCTCAAACGGGCCATGGAAGCCATAGCCGCCCGTCCCGAGATTCGGGCAGGGAAGCCCGCGGAAGGAAAGCGCTGCACCATCCGTCCCGCCGCGCACAGGGGCGCTGTCCGGGGTGATTCCAAGTGCTGAAATTGCCTTTTTTGCGTTCTCGACCAGGTGCATGCAGGGCCGGATCTTCTCTTCCATGTTCCGGTACTGCTGCTTTATGGTGAGCTTTACGGTTCCCTCCCCGTACTTCTCATTGATCGTTTTTTCGATATGCCGAAGAAGATCCAGCCTTGCCTGGAAATGCCCTTCGCTGTGGTCTCTCACCAGGTAGGACACCTCTGCCTTCTCCACCGTCCCGCTGATGCTCTCCAGATGGAAGAACCCTTCCCGTCCTTCCGTCAGACGCGGGATATCCGCTGCCGGAAGCATCGCGTTGATCTCGCAGGCGACAAGACCGGCATTGATCATCAGGTCCTTTGCGCTTCCAGTGTGGACAGAAACCCCGCGGATCTCGAACTGTGCGCCTGCCGCGTTGAAGTTTTCATAGGTGATCTCGGAGGTCGCCCCGCCATCCACCGTGTAGGCATAGTCTGCGCCGAACTGCTTCAGATTGAACAGATGCGCCTCTGAGCCAATCTCCTCATCCGGCGTAAATGCAATCGAGAGCGGCCCGTGCGGAAGCTTCTGGTCTCTCAGCGTTTCAACCAATGTCAGAATCTCTGCGATCCCGGCCTTGTCGTCCGCCCCGAGCAGGGTCGTCCCGTCGGTCGTAATCAGGGTCTTCCCCTTCATCTGCGTCAGCTCCGGGAAGTCCGCCGGATCCAGCACCTTTCCGTCCCCGAGCGCAACCGCCTTTCCATCATAGTGTTCATGAATCTGCGGCCTGACATCCTTCCCGGAAGCGTCCGGCGCGGTATCCATGTGTGCGATGAACCCCAGCTTTGTCCGGTTCTCCAGTCCGGGTGTCGCCGGAATATGGCCGGTCACGTAGCCATTCTCATCAAGGCCGGCATCCCCGATGCCAAGACGCTTCATCTCTTCCACCAGGATTCTGGCCAGATCCAGCTCCCGCTCCGCACTCGGCGAGCAGGCTTCATTCTCCGGATCGCTTGTTGTCCAGACCCTCGCGTACCGGAGCAGTCTCTCATATGCTCTCATCTGCCACTCCTCTTCTCAGGCCTTCAGGAATGCCATGTATGCATTTCTCGCCTCAAAGATATCCGCCTTGCTCGTGACCTCCATCGGTGCGTGCATGTTGAGCACAGCGACCCCGGCATCGACCACGTTCATCGCGTATGCCGCGGAAATATAGGCGATGGTTCCGCCGCCGCCCACATCCACTTTGCCAAGCTCTGCTGTCTGGAACGCGACATCCGCATCATCCATGACCTTGCGCACCCAGGCGAAGTACTCGGCATTGGCATCGTTGGAGCCGGACTTTCCGCGCGCCCCTGTATACTTGTTGTACACAATCCCCTTGCCGAAGTAGGCGGAATTCTTCTTCTCATAGGCCGAACCGTAGAGCGGATCATATGCTGCGGAGACATCACTTGAAAGCATCCTGCAGGCAGAAAGGCATCTGCGGAGCTTCAGCTCGCTGTACTGTCCGCATCTGTCCATCAGCTCTGCTGTTGCATTCTCGAAGAAGTGAGAGTGTGCGCCTGTTGCGCCGACGGAACCGATTTCCTCCTTATCCGTCAGCAGGCAGCAGCTTGTATACTCCGGGTTCTCGCTGCGCAGAATCGCATCCAGCGAGGTGAAGGCGCAGACGCGGTCGTCCTGCCCGTATGCTGCGACCATGCTGCGGTCAAGGCCAAGGTCTCTCGCCGGGCCTGCCGGCACAATCTCCAGCTCCGCAGAGAGGAAGTCCTCCTCCTCCATCCCATACTTGTCCTTCAGGATATTGAGAACCTGCTGCTTCACCAGATCCTTCATCTCTTTCTTTCCGCCGTCCGCATCGCCCTTCTTATTGTCTTCAGCAAGCGGCTTCGATCCGACCAGGACATCCAGATTCTCGCCCTCGATGGCCTCCGCAAGGGTCTTGCCCATCTGATCCTTTGAAAGATGGATCAGCAGGTCGCTGACACAGAATACAGGATCGGACGCATCCTCCCCGACATTCACCTTCACAACGCTTCCGTCCTTCTTCGCGACGACGCCGTGAATCGCCAGCGGAATGGTCGTCCACTGGTACTTCTTGATGCCGCCGTAGTAGTGCGTGTCAAGAAATGCCAGCTCCGTATCCTCGTAGAGCGGGTGCTGCTTGAGGTCCAGCCTCGGCGAATCGATGTGCGCTCCGAGGATTCTCATCCCGTCCTCGAGCGGCTTTCTTCCTATTACATAGAGGACCACCGTCTTCTTCATCCAGACCGCATAAACCTTGTCCCCTGCCTTCAGCGTTTCACCCTCTTCAACAATCTTTCTGAGATCGCGGAAGCCTGCACGCTCCGCTCGGGAAACCGCCTCCGCGGCAAACTCCCGCTCCGTCTTGCAGCGGGAAAGTGTATCCTTATAATCCTCGCAGAGGCTGCTGAGGCTTTCAAGCTGCTGCGCTGTATATGTTTTCCATCTGTTCTCCCGTTCCATTTGTTCCTCCTTCTGTCATGCAAACCATCGTATCAGCGGTCTGTTCCGTTCTTCGATTCTGGAACCGATTGTCCGGAATCCGCCACAATTTCCTGCGCTGTCTGTCAGTCCCGCGGATTTCTGTAATCGGTCACGACCTCCGTGACCTCATCCACGTACGGCCAGATGCTCTCGACTTTCGTCTGCCCCGTCAGATAAATCTCCATTCCATCCTGTGCCTGATCCAGCAGGGCCGTCAGATCCTCCTGTTTGAGGGCGCCGATGTTGAACAGCCCCAGCACCTCGTCCAGGATCAGGACATCGCACTCCCCTGTTGAAACCACCTTCTTTGCAAAGCTGTAACCCGTCCGGAAATGGATCAGTTCCTCGTCCTTCTCCAGCTCCGTGAGCTCGCTGAACGGCTTTGCAAACTTGTCAAATGAAAAAAGCTTGATCTCCGGCTCCAGTTTCTTCAAAAAATCCAGGCCTGCGGCCTCTTTTCCCTTCATGAACTGGATCACGAACACACGTCTTCCCGAGCAGGCCGCCTTGACCGCCTGTCCGATCGCAGCGGAAGATTTCCCGCTGCCCTCTCCACAATAGATGTGGACATAACTCTTTCCCATGCCTCAAACCCTCTCCGATTCAGGCCTGCTGGCAGGCCGCCGCCGTGCCCCTGCGGAATACTCTGTACCATCACGCCGCCCGGTACATCTCTCTGAGCTGCCCTCTGCCCCTGCGGAATGCTCCGCAGCCGTAAATCGTCCTGAATCGATAAAAAGCAATCAATCTTCCAGCATCGATATATATACACTAGAAGGCCTGCAAATGCAAGGTTTCCCGGTTTCGCTTGCATTCAGAAGTTTTTATGATAGAATATCTGCGGTATTTTTATCAGAAATGTTGAATGTACGCAGCTTTGATCACAGCCGCGCAGGGAAGGAAGCTTTATGGTAAGAGAAGATGTGAGAAATGTTGCCATCATCGCGCACGTTGACCACGGCAAAACAACGCTGGTCGACTGCCTGCTGAGGCAGAGCGGTGTGTTCCGCGCAAACCAGGAGGTCGTTGACCGCGTCATGGATTCCAACGCGATCGAGCGCGAGCGCGGCATCACCATTTTGTCCAAGAACACAGCCGTCACCTACAAGAACACGAAGATCAACATTGTGGATACCCCAGGTCATGCGGACTTCGGAGGTGAGGTGGAGCGTGTCCTGAAGATGGTCGACGGTGTCATTCTTCTTGTCGATGCTTTCGAAGGCCCGATGCCGCAGACACGCTTTGTTACCGAAAAGGCACTCGCCCTTGACCTGCCGTTTGTCATCTGCGTCAACAAGATCGACCGCCCGGGTGCGCGCCCGGATGAGGTCGTCGATGAGACACTTGAGCTTCTGATGGATCTGAATGCCTCTGACAAGCAGCTGGACTCCCCGTTCGTTTTCGCCTCCGCGAGGGAAGGCTTTGCAGTGAAGGATCTGAATGACGAGCGCAAAAACATGGCGCCGCTGTTCGATACCATCCTGGAGCACATCCCGGCGCCGGAGGGAGATCCGGATGGACCGCTCCAGATGCTCATATCCACAATCGATTACAATGAGTATGTCGGAAGAATCGGCATCGGAAAGATCAGCCGGGGTACCATCCGCGTCAACCAGGATGCTCTTCTGGTCAACCATCACAACAAGGACAAGCATGAAAAGGTCCGCATCACCAAGCTCTATGAGTTTGACGGTCTGAAAAAGGTTGATGTGCCGCAGGCTTCGATGGGCTCCATCGTCGCCCTTTCAGGAATCGAGGACCTGCATATCGGGGATACCGTCTGCGATCTCGGTACGCCGGACGCGATTCCGTTCCAGAAGATCGAGGATCCGACCATCTCCATGAACTTCTGTGTCAACGACAGTCCATTTGCCGGCCAGGAGGGCAAGTTTGTCACCTCCCGCCATCTCAGAGACCGTCTGTACCGTGAGTTGAATACGGATGTCTCCCTCCGTGTCGAGGACACCGACAACACCGATACCTTCAAGGTTTCCGGCAGAGGTGAGCTTCACCTGTCCGTCCTGATTGAGACGATGCGCCGCGAGGGCTATGAATTCGCAGTCTCCAAGGCGGAGGTCATCTACAAGACAGACGAGCGCGGCAGAAAGCTCGAGCCGATGGAAATTGCCTACGTCGATGTTCCGGACGAATTCTCCGGCACAGTCATCCAGAAGCTGTCTCTCCGGAAGGGTGAGCTTCAGGGAATGGGCAAGACATCGGACGGAAGAACCCGTCTGGAGTTTGAGATTCCGTCGCGCGGCCTGATCGGATTCAGGAATGATTTCATGACCGACACGAAGGGCACGGGGATCATCAATACCATTTTCGAGGGCTACTCTCCTTACAAGGGAGACCTGTCCTACCGCCCGCAGGGCTCGCTGATCTCATTTGAGACCGGTGTCGCGGTTGCTTACGGCCTGTTCAACGCCCAGGACCGCGGAATTCTCTTTGTAAAGCCGGGTGACAAGGTGTACTCCGGCATGGTCATCGGAGAGTCCAACAAATCGGAGGATGTGGAGCTGAATGTCTGCAAGACCAAACACCTGACCAACACACGTTCCTCCGGAGCTGACGAAGCTCTGAAGCTCGTCCCGCACAAGGAACTGTCGCTTGAGCAGGCCATCGAGTACATCGATACCGATGAGCTTTTGGAAGTCACACCGAAGTCCATCCGGATCCGGAAAAAGATCCTCGATCCGCTTCTGAGAAAGAGGGCCAACATTGCCCGCACGCAGAGAGCGCAGGCGGAGGCCAATCACTGAGAATCGATCTGAAGAACGGCTGCTTTCACAAAAGGGCCGCACGGGTTTTGCCCGTGCGGCCCTTTTTTCTGCCCGGATTTCCTGTTTTAGATCGGAGGCGCATCGGCTCCGAACGTCCCTCTGCCGCAAGGTCTCTTATACGCCGCCTTCATAAAAAAGGGCGGTGCACCAAATGCGCACCGCCCACCGGTATTCTCTTGCTTTGTCTGCCAGCTCACAGACTCAGATGATTCCGGAGCTTTCTCCGACATCTTCCGGAAGACTTCCCCGGAATGGTTTACTGCTTGTCCTCGCCGTAGATATGCTCAACCATCTGATGCATCACAGCTGCAGAAGCCTTCAGCTTTTCAAGCTCCTCATCTGTCAGCGGAAGGATGATCTTCTTCTCAACACCGTTCGGGCCGACCAGGCAGGACACGGAAACGCAGACATCTCTCAGGCCGTACTCGCCATGCATCATGGTGGAGATGGTCGTGACTGAATTCTCGGAGGAAAGGATCATGCGGCAAAGCTTGACGACGGAGACTGCAATCGCATAGAAGGTTGCACCCTTGTCTGCAATGATGACGCCGCCGGACTTGCGGACTGTATCAATGATGCGGTCCGGATCAAATTCTGCATCCTTGTTTTTCGCATAGGTCTTGTAATACTCAGCAACCGGCACGCCAGCCACATGTGCTACAGACCACGGAACGAAGGAAGAATCGCCGTGCTCACCGAAGACATAGGCATGAACGTTCTTCGAGGAAACGCCGCACTCGTCTGCAATCAGATGTCTCAGTCTCGCAGAGTCAAGCTGTGTGCCGGATCCGATGATCTGGCTCTCCGGAATTCCGGACTCCTTCATGAACACATAGGTCAGGATATCGACAGGATTGGAAACGATGATGTACTTCGCATATGGGCACACCGGAGCGATCTTACCCGCAATGTCACGCATGATGCCGACGTTTGTCTTTGCAAGATCCAGTCTGGTCATTCCCGGCTTTCTTCCCATGCCGGACGTAATGATGACGATGTTGGATCCCTTCGCATCTGCGTAGTCACCCGAAGTGACGCTGATCGGATCACGGAATGCAGTGGACTGCACGATATCAAGTGCCTCGCCGTTTGCCTTTTTCTCGTTGATGTCGATCAGAAGGATTTCTGTCGCAAGCGTCTCAAGTGAAAGTGTGTAAGCGATTGTTGCTCCTACGGAGCCTGCTCCAATAATTGTAATTTTGGTTGCCATATTCGTTCCCTTCCTGAATTGTCTATGTGACTTTCCAACTCTAACAGAGAAATCATGTATGAATCTTCATACATCTCACGCATCATAGCATGATGTGAAAACATTGTCAATGAAGCTACTGGATGTGTTCCGCCAGTACATTCGCCTGGCTCTCGATGTGCTTCTGGAGCTCCTGAGCGGCACGATCCTCGTCATGCGCCTCAAGCGCACTTATGATGTTCCGGTGCGCCTGCACCAGGATCGGGTAGGTCTCAGGATCCTTCAGGTTCTCCAGCCTGTACCGGTAAAGCTCCTCCCGCAGCTGCGTCAGGGACTGGGTCAGGCGGCGGTTATGCGCCGTCTCCGTGATCCGCTCGTGAAATTGAACGTCCAGCCGGGCAGATGTCTGCATGTCGTTTTTCTCAAGGGAAAGCTCGAATTCCTGCTCCAGCTTTTTCAGCGTCTGGATCGTCAGCTCATCCATGTTGCGGCATGCCTTGCGGACCGCGAGCTCTTCCAGTGCCTCCCGGACCTCCAGCGCATCTCTCAGATCAGATTCCTTGATCGGTTCGACAATGGTTCCCCGCCGCACGCTCATCCGCACGAGCCCTTCCATGCTTAAAAGCCGCATCGCCTCCCGCACCGGCGTCCTGCTCACACCCAGGACACTGCTGAGCTGAAGTTCCATCAGCCTTGTCCCGGGTGGAAGCGTACCTTCCAGTATGGCATCGCGAAGCGTGTGGAAAACCACATCCCTGAGCGGAAGTGAATCATCTGCCTCCAGTTTCAGTTTATCAATCGCCGCTTCTGTCATATGTATCTGTTCTCCTGTTATAAGGTCTTGTGAGGCAGACGAAAGATGCATCTGTCCCCCGTGCAAGAGCATCCCTTGCCGCTTCCGCCTTCCTGTCGTCATCAAAGATGCCGAATACACTCGGGCCGCTTCCGCTCATCATGGACACCAGCGCCCCCTGCTCCAACATTGCTGCCTTGATTCTGGAAATGACAGGATACCGGACCTCGGTCACGGATTCCAGAACATTGCCGCAGAGACTGCAGACCCCTGCCAGATCGCGGTTCCGCGCCGCCTGTACCTGAGCATCCGTATCCGGGTGGCGGATATCGGCCGTCATATGAAGCGCATCGAAGACAGCCTTCGTGGATACATGGATATCCGGCTTCGCAATCAGGATCCTGCAGTCCGGGAGCGCCGGAAGCGGGGTCAGGATTTCGCCGATTCCTTCCGCAAGCGCCGTCCCGCGCATCACGCAGAAGGGGATGTCCGCACCGAGACGCTTCCCCATCTCCCTCAGCTTTTCCTGCGGGAGTCTTAATCCGAACAGCAGATTCATCGCGACCAGAACGGCCGCCGCATCCGAGCTTCCGCCGGCAAGGCCGGCGGCAACCGGGATGTGTTTTTCAAGATTGATGAAGACGCCGTCCCGGATCCCGCACTCCTCCATTACAAGCGCTGCCGCCCGGGCGGCCAGATTCGTCTGATCCGCCGGCAGGTAGCGGAGATTCGTTTTCATGCGGACCCCCGGTGCCCGCGTCGGGCTCACTGTCACCTGGTCGCTGAGCCTGACAGACTGCATCACCATTCGAAGATCATGATACCCATCCGGCCTTGTCCCGACGACATCCAGGCTGAGGTTGATCTTCGCCATCGCCCTGAGATTGATCCGTCTCATTCTTCCCCCGTTTCCATATCCAATACCGCCTGTCAGAAGGACCGCAGACTGTCGCCTGACTCATCGTTCGTCTTGTCGATCTTCCGGATCTCGACCTCGTAGGAATATCCGTCATTCCCCCGTACCGTCACAACATCCCCGACCTTGTGGCGCAGAAGCGCCTTTCCGAGTGGTGACTCGATCGTAATCTGATTCTCCAGCAGGTTTCCCCGCATTGACGTCACGATCCGGTAGGTTTCCTCCTCCTCCATGTCCCTGTCATAGACTGTTACCGAGTTATTCACCCCGACCTCGTCATCGGCGCTCTGGTCAGATATGACAATCGCGGTCTTCAGAACATTCTCAAGATACCGGATGCGGGACTCATTCTCCCCTCTGAACTTCTTGGCCGCGTAGTACTCAAAGTTCTCGCTGCGGTCTCCCTGCGCCGCAGCCTCGGCGATTTCCTTCGCCGCCTGATGCCTGACGACAACCTTGCGATGCTCCAGCTCCTTCTGAATTTTCTCCACATCGCCTTTTGTCAGTTTTTCTCTCCGCATTGCACTGATTTCCTCACTATTACCTGAAGATCAGCCCTTTCTTGTACTGAATTCTATACATGGGCTGTCTGGACGTATTGTAACACCGATTCCCTGAATATGGAAAGAAAAGAAATCATAAGAGCGTGTCCAGCGGAAGGCTTCTCTGCGAAACGGCTCCGTTCTCCCCATGAACGAGAATATTTGTGTGGGTGAATCCGCAGGCGGCTGCCTGGTTCACAGCCCTGTCAAAAGCCCCGTTCAGCAGCTCTGCCTGATGGGCATCGGAATTAATCAGGATCTCCCCGCCCATGTCATGAAGCGCCCGCAAAAAAAATGAATTCGGATAGAACTCCCTTTTCAGCCCTCTGTTGACCGCACCGCAGTTGATTTCAAACGGCACGCCTTCCTCCGCCAGATATGCCATCGTTTCAAGCGCCGGCCTGGTATACCTTGGATCTGTCTCATCCAGCACGTGCATCTGATCGTTGAACTTCGTGATCAGATCAAAATGTCCGATGAAGGTACAGTGCAGTCGATCGTATACCTGCGCTTCCGTCTCATAGTAGCACCTTGCCAGCTGATAGAAATCGCCTCCGAAATATCTGTCCGCCAGAAGCTGAAGGTCTTCAGGGGAGGCATCCACCGACAGCGGGCGCTCGCTTCCGGACCGATTCCGGCCGCCTTCCGGCTCGCAGGCACCTCCGTTCGAAGGCTGCAGCCCCGCACCTTCATAGCCCCGGTTGCATGCCACGTCCGGGAAATGAGTGGAGCCGATCGTGTATTCCACCTGCCGAGCATACACCGGGTTGTAAACCGTATCCAGCTCGATTCCGATCAGGATGTCGATCTTTCCTCTGTACTGCTCCTGCAGGGCATGAATCCTGTTTCTGTACAGATTCATGTCCATATGATTATCCGGATCCATATGGCCGGAGAAACCGAGCTGTGTAAAGCCCAGTGAAACAGCCCGCCGCGCCATATCCTCCGGTGTGCTGCTGCCATCGCACAGTGTAGTGTGTGTATGGAAATTTGCCCTGAGCATATTGATCCTCCTGAGGTCGATGAAAATCCGCCGGACGCCATGAATCTGCCGCTGCTTGCGTGCAGGCATGCATGGTGCCGGACTTTTGACACTGTAATCAAAATATCCGCTTCTGTAAAGGTACTAAGTATACAGCAGATATGATATCATCTTTACAAAAATCATGCCGCCATACAAGGGCGGAAGAATGGAGACTGGATTATCATGAGGCTTCGAAATATTCCCGGCGCGCGCGAGGAAATCGCGGCGGACCGCTACGTGATTCCGGAAGACCTGCAGACCACCCTGAAGGGGAACTGGGCGGGGCGTTTTGGAACAGCTCCCCGCCCCCTTTATATTGAAATCGGAATGGGAAAAGGAAAGTTTCTGACCAGGCTTGCGCAGCAGAACCCGGACATCCATTACATCGGGATTGAGAAATACTCCTCCGTCCTTGTCCGCGCCGTCCGTCTTCGGGAGGCGCTGGAAGCGCAGGGTACCATCCTGGACAATCTTCTTTACCTGCGGATGGACGCGGAGAAGCTGACCGACGTATTTGCCCCAAAAGAAGTCGCACGGATCTATCTGAATTTCTCAGATCCATGGCCGAAGGACCGCCACGCCAAAAGACGGCTTCCCGGAAGAACCTTCCTCAGGCGGTACAGGCAGATTCTCGCTCCGGACGGGCACCTGGAGTTCAAGACAGACAACCGGGCACTCTTTGACTTTGCGCTCAGCGAGGCAAGGGAGGAAGGCTGGCAGATCGATCTGTGCACGTATGATCTCCATGCGGACCCCCGGCTCTGTGCCGGAAACGTCATGACAGAATATGAGGAACGTTTTTCCGCCCAGGGAAACCCGATCTGCAAGATGATCAGCCGGCCTCCGGCTGAAAAGCACTGAGTGCCGAATATTTGTCAGATAATTACTGTAAATTGTGTCCAGCCACATTTCCCTTCGTTGTCAGACAATGACCTTCTGTCTTGAAACTGCACAAAATCAAGCCTCCTGATGCACAGCCATCCGGCCATCGGGAATTGTTTTCCACACCGTTTATCCACACACCTAAGACGAGAAAAGGCCGAAAATGTCGAGTTATACACGAACTTATCCACATTATCCACATTCAAACCCGCTCTCCGGCAGGGTTTAGGCGTTTTGTTCAATCTGATAAATCGAAGCATTTCCGTCTTTTTTGCCTGAAAACCATTGACAAATGAATGTACAATCATTTGTAGAAATTCAGGCAATATTTCTTTCAATACAAACAACTTATACCCAGTTCCCGCAGACAAGGCCGGCCTGACAAGCCGTAAGGCGCACGCGTGCCAGCCATCAGCGGCAGGGATTTACAGCAAAGGAATGACCGAATGAGAACGATTGATCACTGGAATTACGCAAAGCGGATGGTTCGTCCGCTGCACATATCAAAGACAGAGAAGCTGGCTTTCTGCCTCGGATGTGTGATGCCTGACTACAATAAATTCTCTTACATGGGCCGCCATATAAACGACTGGTCATACGGGCACAGCTATGCAGTCAGACGGGAGGAAATCGTTTCTTTTTTCGGAAAGGCTTACAGGGACAGCTGGCTGTGGTGGTATACCGCCGGGCTTCGGTTCCACTACCTTGGAGATTCCTTCTCAAGACCTCACAACCCGGCCTTTCACTATGGCAGCAAGGAGCATGTCAAGTACGAATGGAGACTTCATCATCTGACTGAAAAAATTCTCAGGACGCGGCCTTTTGATCCGGCGGCCGTAACCGGCAGCTTCGGACAGTGGCTGAGCATGCGCCATAAAGCATATATGAGAAACAGCAAGGGCATCACAGATGATGCCTACTATATTGACAGCACCCTCATGGGCGCCTGGAACTGGGTCAAAGAGAAGGTACTGCCAGCCAGCGCCACACTTGTCTGTTCGTGATGCAGGCGTGGGCCTGGCCAAACTTCCTTCCAGATGCTGCAGCAGGCAACCGTTCGCGAGAAAAACGGGGACGGTTTTTTACGCGCATAATAAAAACACCAACCCCAGAGCGAATGCTCGTAGAATCGGTGCTTTCCAATGCGCCTTCAGGGGCTCGAACCCTGGACACCCTGATTAAGAGTCAGGTGCTCTACCAACTGAGCTAAAAGCGCTTATTCTTTTTGGCGGCTCGGTGTTCTCTCTTCCGAAGCACAGAAAGAATTATATGCCTCAATCCGGAAGAATGCAAGGGGTATTCTGTTCAACTTTATCGTTATATTTCATGTGTTGTCTGATATTATTATCGATCTATATATTTTGCCGCTCTTTTTTGTCGGGCGGTGTCCTTGCGCCTCTGAAACGTTTCGTCTCCCAATGCTGTGCATTCTTTCAAAGCTGTTCATTCTTACCCGGTTGACTGCTTTGCCGAAGGCCCCGTCCGCCCGCGCTTCGAAAAAAAAGGATTCTCACGATTGCGAGAATCCTTTTCCCAGTATTCAAACTATCTGCTTACCATGCTCTGACTGCGCATACCGGATTGCGGTAGCTGATCGAGGAGATGGTGATCCCCGTTCTCTCATTCGATGCGTGGCAGACCTGGCCGTTTCCGATATAGATTGTGACATGTCCGATTCCTCCGCCGTTGTCATAGAAGAGCAGGTCACCCGGCTGGATGTCAGAAAGCGATACCTGCGTTCCGCATCCGGACTGAGCCGCCGCGTTGTGCGGAAGGCTGATACCGAAGTGGCTGAAGACTGCCATCGTAAACCCGGAGCAGTCCGCACCACCGGTCAGACTTGCCCCGCCGTACACATACGGATTGCCGACAAACTGTGTCGCATATGCCGCGATCTGAGCTCCCAGAGAAGAGGTCTGCTGCGCTTCTGTCTCCGGCGCTGATGTCTCAGCACTCGTCTCCGGTGCGGAAGTCTCCGGCGCCGATGTCTCGGCAGTCGTCTCCGGCGCGGAGGTTTCCGGCGCTGTTGTCTCAGCGGTGGTCTCCTGTGTCTGAGACGATGTGCTTCCACTTCCGATGGCATTCAGATATGCCTGATAAGCCGCAATCGCCGCATCCGCCTTTGCCTGCGCGTCTGCCTCATCCGTCGGATGATTGGCTGCATCCTGCGCCTGCAGGTATGCCTGATAGAGAGCATCTGCATCGGTCCCGACCGAGGATACCGCTGTTTCAGCCGGCTGGCTGGAAGTATCCGCGCTCTGTGACGCCTGGCTGTCTGTCGCCTGGGAGGTCCCGGCTGAAACGCCAAGCGACTGGAGATATGCCTGGTATGCGCTGACCGCTGCATCCGCTTTCTGTTTTGCGTCTTCCTCGCTGACCGGGTGCATTGCCGCATCCTGTGCCGCAAGGTACGCCTGATACAGGGCATCAGACTCGGAATTCGAGGCTGTGCTTGTATCCGTATATGTCACATCTGAAGAGCTGTCACCGGCTGAAGCAGATGGATCAGAGGAAGTGTCAGCCGGCACCGTCTCAGAAGGTGCCGCGTCGGTTGATACCGTCTCTGCCGCGTCTGTTCCCTCATACGACGCCTGGCTGTCTGCTGCGGCTGCCTGCGCCTCGCTCTGTGCCGTACTCTCAGATTCTTCCGATACAGTCATTCCGGAGCTGTATGCCGTGCTCGCATAGACATAGTCCGCGGAAACCCATCCATAGGTGTCATGGTCGATGCAGACTTTAAGCCAGTCGCCATCATCCTGGACAACCTCAAGGGAATCGGACTGAGTCGCTGTCGCAACAATATCTGAATCTGTGCTCTTGTCAGCGCGAACATTCAGCACCTTCGCCCCAACCTCCGCGGTTGTATATCCGGACGTTGCCGCGATCTGCTGTGCGTCCGACCCGGTGGCAATATACTGTCCTGCCACATACCCTTCAACATTGCCAGACTTGATCTTGTACCAGCCATTCTCGTCAACATCCTCGATCTGAACAGCATTCTTATTATTCAGGACACCGACAATCTCGCCATCCGTATCCCCGGATGCACGGACATTGATCTGGCCATCGCAAAGCGCAAAGCCTGTCGTTCCCACCATGCTTTTGTCGACTTCCGTCTGTGGAGCTGTCTCCGACTGGGCCTGTGTTTCGGTCTGAGCCGCTTCGGTCTGCGGTGCTTCGGTCTGCGGTGCTTCAGTCTGATCTTCCGACTCTGCCTTCTTCTGGTTCCCTGCATCTGCCAGCGTCCCGACTCCTACCAGCGCCACATCTCCGCCAGCATATACCGCCGCTCCTGTACCAGTGAAGGTAAGCCCTGCCGCCAGACAGAACGCTACTGCTTTTGCCATTGCCTTATTCATTGGCCATGCCCCCTTGATTCCCATATTCTTTCGGATTCTTTTCAAATATTACGGATATGTTACAAATCAACTGTCGTTATGTTAACATCCTCGGGGAGCGTTGTCAAGATTTTAGACCTTGTTTTTTAACAATATTGTAACATTTATGCAGAAGCCTCCCGGAAGAGCACGCCTTGCGCGCCAGACGCAGAATGGGCCGGGTGCCTGTGCACCCGACCCATTCTGTAAATCCTGTACGTGATACAGCGTTTTTTCTCTCACAGTCCGATTTTCCGGAAGGCATCCTCAAACGGCGCTGTGCACAGTCCCTTCTCTGTAATCATTCCCGTAATCAGGGAGTGGTCTGTGACATCAAACGCCGGATTATACACCTCCACATTCTCCGGCGCCATCCGCTCCTGATACCACATCTCCGTGACCTCATCCGGATCGCGCATTTCGATCGGAATCTGGCTGCCGGACGGTGTTTCCATATCAATCGTCGAGGACGGCGCGCAGACGTAGAACGGGATCCCGTAATGCTTTGCAATGATGGCAAGCCCGGATGTCCCGATCTTGTTCGCAAAATCACCGTTTCTCGCGACGCGGTCGCAGCCTACAAAGATGATGTCGATCAGCCCGGCTCTCATCAGGCTGGAGGCCATGTTGTCGCACTGGACGGTCGTGGTGATGCCTGCCGACGCAACCTCGAACGACGTGAGCCTGGCGCCCTGAAGCAGCGGTCTGGTCTCGTCACAGTAGACATGCATGTCTGTTCCCTTCCAGCCATGCTCCAGCGCAATATACATCGGAGCGGTCGCCGTTCCATACTTGGCAGTTGCCAGTGTTCCGGCATTGCAGTGCGTCTCGATCCCGATCGGACGCCCTTCTTTTTTCAGATCCTTCAGCAGGCCAAACCCGATCTCACCGATATTCCGGCTGATCTGGACATCCTCCGCCTGAATTCTGTCGGCCTCCCGGTAGAGGATCTCCTGAATCTCCGGAATGCTCTTCGTCCGATTGTCCAGCAGCGTCTTCTCCATCCGGTTCAACGCCCAGAATAGATTGACAGCAGTCGGCCTGGAGGAGGCAAGGTATTCCTTGTTGGCTTTGAATTCGCTGTAAAATGAGTCAAAATCCGCTGCCTGGCTTCTGGAGGACAGGACAGCCATGCCATATGCGGCGCTTACCCCGATCGCCGGTGCTCCGCGGACTCTGAGTTTCTTGATGGCTTCCCAGATCTCTTCCTTCGTGCGGAGATTGATTCTTTTCACCGTCCCCGGCAGAAGCGTCTGGTCAATGATATCCAGTGCCTGTCTGTCCGGCGTCAGCCTGACGGTCAGCACCTTGTCAAAAAATTCCTCTACACTCGCATTGTTCATGTTTTCTGATCTCCTGATCTCTTTCGTTCCTGTGCCGATTCTGTATCCCCAATCTTACACCTGCGGCATGCTCCGCTCGATCGAGGCGAACTTCGTGTACTCCGGCAGCCAGGCCAGCTCCACATCTCCCAGAGGACCGTTTCTCTGCTTGGCGATGATACAGTCCGCAATCCCCTTCCGCTCGGTATCCGGCTTGTAGTAATCTTCCCTGTAAAGGAACATGACAACATCGGCGTCCTGCTCGATTGCGCCGGACTCCCGGAGGTCGGAGAGCACCGGCCTGTGATCCGGTCTCTGTTCGACAGCACGGGAGAGCTGCGAAAGCGCGACGACCGGAACATTCAGCTCCCTGGCCAGTCCCTTGAGGGATCTCGAGATTTCTGAAATTTCCTGCTGCCTGGAATCGCTGCTGCGCTTCGATGAACCGCTCATCAGCTGCAGGTAATCAATGATAATGATATCAAGCCCCTGTTCAAGCTTGTATCTCCGGCACTTGCTCCGCATCTCCGGTACCGTGATGCCGGGCGTGTCATCAATGATCAGCCCGGACTTGCCGATCATATCCGCACCGGCAATCAGACTATCCCACTCGGTGCTTGCCAGATTTCCATTTCTCAGCTTCTGGGCATCAATATTGGCCTCCTGCGCAAACAGGCGGCGGACAAGCTGGCCCTTTGACATCTCCAGACTGAAGATCGCGACATTCTTATGCTGGTGGATCGCCATATAATCCCCGATGTTCAGGGCAAATGCTGTTTTCCCCATCGACGGTCTTGCGGCGATGAGGATCAGGTCAGACGGCTGGAAACCGGATGTCTTGAAATCCAGATCCGCGAAGCCTGTCGAAAGCCCCGTGACACTGGAATTCTGCCGTGCCGCCGCGGAGATCTTTGAAATCTCCTCCATCACCACATCCTGGATCGGCACATAGTCCTGGCTTTCCTTCGTCTGAAGGACCCGGAACATCTTCTCCTCTGTCTCCGCCATCAGCGCCTGGACACTCTCCCGGTTCAGATAACAGCTGTTCGTCAGAGACTCCATCGTCCGGATCATCGTCCGGAGCCTGGACTTGTCCGCTACGATCTTCGCATAATATTCGATATTCGTCGAAGTCGGAACCGCTGTGACAAGCTGCGCCAGATAACTGTCCGTCGCGATATTCTCCGGCGCGTCCATTTCCCTGAGCCTGTTCTGGATTGTCACGCTGTCGACCGGCTGGCCTTCATTATCCAGAGAGACGATGGCTGAAAACAGCAGAGCGAAGGACTTCTGATAGAAATCGTCCGGGCTCAGATACTTCTGTGCCACGGAGATGGCCTCAGGGTCCATCATCATGGATCCGATGACCGATGATTCCGCCGCCTGGTCATGAGGAAGTATTCTTTTGATCAGTTCCTCATCCGGCATCAGAGCGCTTCCACCTTGACTTTCAGTTCCGCTTTCACCTGCGGATGAAGCTTGACATCGACAGCCATCTCGCCTGTGTTCCTGATCGGCGCATCAATCACGATCTTCCTGCGGTCGATCTCAATTCCGAGCTGCTCCTTCATCGCGTCCGCAATCTGTCCGTTCGAAATCGAACCGAACAGCTTTCCGCCTTCCCCTGTCTTGACCTTGAGCAGCACTGCCTTCTGCTCGATCTCCTTCTTCAGCGCTTCCGCCTCCGCCAGGTTCTCTGCCGCAACCTTTTCGTCATTGGCTTTCTTCAGCTTCAGTGTATTGAGATTCGCGCTGGTTGCCTCCACACCCTGGTTTTTCCGGATCAGAACGTTCCTTGCATATGCGTCAGAGACCTCGACGATCTCCCCCTTTTTTCCAACCTTCTTCACATCTTCCAGCAAAATGACCTTCATAATTCTCCTCCATCTCTCTGTATCTCTGCACGGTCAGATCAGCTTCTCATCTGTCATCTGTTTCAGGATTTCCTTCAGTTTATCCCGTGCCTCTTCAATCTTCATCCCCTTCAGCTGGGCACCTGCCATGCTGATATGCCCCCCGCCGCCAAGCTTTTCCATGACGAGCTGGACATTCGCCTCATCAATCGAACGGGCGCTGATAAAGATCTCATTCTCATAGTCAGTCAGGACAAATGAAGCCCTGACGCCGACAATGTTCAGCAGTTCATTCGCCGCCTGCGCGCCGACAACATTCGGGCTCTTCAGCCCTTCCGGCGGAAGGATCGAGATGGCATAGGCGCCCATATAGATCTCCGCATTCCGGACCGCCTCGGCCCGCGCCTTATAGCTGTCCATGTCATCCCGAAGCAGTTTCCGGACTCTTGTGATATCCGCACCGCTTCTTCTCAGATAAGCAGCCGCCTCGAATGTCCGGGCTCCTGTCTTGGCTACAAAATTGTTGGTATCGATGAGAATGCCGGCGTACATACAGTCTGCCTCAAGGCTTCTGAGCCGGACATTCTCCTCGAAATACTGGAGAATCTCGGCGATCATCTCACAGGCGGAGGACGCCGACGGCTCAATATAACTCAGGGAAGCATTCTCGATCTTCTCGGTATTCTGTCTGTGGTGATCCAGTACAACCACCGTATCTGTCCGGTTTAAAAGCTCACCGCACTCCAGAAGCGACGGCCGGTTCGTATCCACGACAATGACGGCGGTCGATTCATCGGTCATCGCCAGCGCCTGGTCATGACTGATGAACAGCCCGTCCTTGTAATCCTTGCTCTCCTTCAGAAGCTCCAGCCACTGGCTGATCGAACCGGTCTCTGTGCCCATCACGATATGCGCCGGCTTTCCGAGCGCCCGCGCCGCCCGGCAGATTCCAACTGCAGCCCCGAGGCTGTCCATGTCCATAAAGCGATGCCCCATCGCGATCACCGAGTTCTTTGTGATCATGATCTCACGCATCGCCTGCGCCTTCACGCGCGCCTTGACACGTGTATGCTGTTCATTTCTCTGGGATTTACCGCCGAAGAAGGTCATCTGAGATGCATTGTTGACCACCGCCTGGTCACCGCCCCTGCCCAGCGCCATCTCGATCGCGGAGCGGGCCTTCTCATAGTTTTCAATGTAGGTTTTCCCGCCGATCCCTGCGCCGATGCTCAGCGTAATGCTGACTTCATTCCCGATGTTGATGGTCTTGACCGATTCCAGCACAGAAAAATGATCGGCCATCAGCGCGTCAAGGCTCTTCCGGTTGAAGACAACCATGTACTTGTCCTTCTCGAGCTTCTTCGGAAGGCAGTCGTACGATGTAAAGTACTTCATGATCTGCCGGTCCACCAGGACGCTGATCAGGGAGCTGTGCACCTCGTCAACCCCCTCCAGTGCTTCATCATAATTGTCCAGGTCCACCAGGGCCACTGCAAACCGCTGATCCCGGTTTTCCTGACGCAGCCGATTCAGGTCTGTCTCATCCAGGAAATAGATGATATAGAAATAACTGCTCTCGCCATCCCTTGCTTCCCTTGAGATCAGCTCCGTCCCGTCAATCAGATCATCGATCACGATCCGCTGCACGTGAGCGCGAAAGTCCATATTCTCATAGTGGACCTGTACATCCTTATCCCACTCCGCGGCAGGAAATGTATCCTGCTGAAGCTCCGGAAACAGGGTGGCGATATTCTTATCGTAGTCCTCAGGCTTCTTTGACAGCTCGCAGAGCCTGTCATTCATCCACAGAATCCGGCCGTCCGCCGACACAATCGTCACGGGAAGCTCAATCTGACGCAGGATTTCCTCCTGTTTCTGTCCGAAGCTCGTTGCAAAGTCAACCAGCCCCCTCAGGATTCTCGGCCGGTAATACAGATAAACTCCGAGGATCAGCACAAAGTAGCAGCAGGTAAAAAGCAGCGTCACGATGCCCGCGTTTGTACTGATCCTGAAATTGAGCGCCACCAGCACAACGAGGGAAAGGGACAGCACGACGCTCCAGCTCCAGTGCATCCCCAGATTCCCGCTGTATCTGATCCGTGGGTTATTTTTCATGCCAATATCCTACCATTCTTTCCGCAGATTCCGCCACCCGCGCTGCCGGGTGCCGCCTGCTCAATAACGGAATACCGCAACTCCGTACGCCGGCAGGTCATATGCGAACGAATACAGTTTGCCATCGCATTCGCTCTCGACAGCCTTGTACATCACCGGATGGCTCGTCCCGCGGCCGCCGAAGCGTGCCTCGTCCCCATCGAGCACCAGCCGGTACGTGCACTTTTTCACGCAGCCAACACGGTAATCCGGCCGCGCTACCGGCGTAAAGTTGATGACAAAGAGCAGGTTGCTCTTCCCGTCCTCGGAATGACGCAGAAAGCTGTAGATGCTGCGGTCTGCATCATCCGCATTGATCCATTCAAATCCACGCGGGTCACAGTCTGCATCATACATAGCCGGCGTATTTTTATAAAGATGCAACAATTCCGTCACAAAGTCAAGCATCTGCCTGTGCCTGGGCTGCTGAAGAAGAAACCAGTCCAGTTCCCTGTCTTCCGACCACTCGCGTTCCTGCGCGAAATCCTGCCCCATAAACAGCAGCTTCTTGCCCGGATGTCCGAACATGTATGTGTAGCCGCACTTCAGATTGGCAAATTTGTCATCATAAAGGCCCGGCATCTTGTTGATCATCGAACACTTCAGATGGACAACCTCATCATGTGAAAGCACCAGGCAGTACTTCTCGGAATACGCGTACGTCATCGCAAAAGTCAACTTGTTATGATTGAACTTGCGGAAATACGGATCCAGCTTCATATACTCGAGGAAGTCATGCATCCAGCCCATGTTCCACTTCATCGAGAAGCCCAGCCCGTCGTCCTCCGGTCTGCCCGTGACCTTCGGCCATGCCGTCGATTCCTCGGCAATCATCATGACCCCCGGGTGCTTGCCCCGGACAACGGAATTCAGGTGCTTGAAGAATTCAATCGCCTCAAGATTCTTATTGCCGCCATACTTGTTCGGTACCCACTGTCCGTCCTTGCGGCCATAGTCCAGATACAGAATGGAAGCCACCGCGTCGACCCGAAGGCCGTCCACATGGAACTCCTCGATCCAGTAGAGCGCATTGGCAATCAGGAAGTTCTTGACCTCAGACTTGCCGAAATCAAAGACCTTCGTTCCCCAGTCCGGGTGTTCTCCCTTGCGTGGGTCCGCATATTCATAGCACGGTGTCCCGTCAAACTCCGACAGCCCATGGGCGTCCTTCGGAAAATGAGCGGGCACCCAGTCCAGAATCACGCCAATGCCGTGGCTGTGCAGGTAATTCACCAAATAGGCGAAATCCTCCGGGGTCCCGTACCGGGATGTCGGCGCGTAGTAGCCCGTTACCTGATAGCCCCAGGAGCCGTCAAACGGATGTTCCGCGACCCCCATCAGCTCGATGTGCGTGTAGCCTGTCTTCAGGAGATAGTCGGTGATGGAATGCGCAAAATACCGGTAATTGTAGAATCCATCCTCATGCTCACCGTGCGGGTGGCGCATCCAGCTCCCGATATGGCACTCATAGATGGAAATCGGCGCCTTGTCCTGGACAAAGTCATTCTGCCTCCTCATCCATCTTCCGTCCGTCCATTTGATCGAGCCAAGATCCGCGATGATGGAAGCCGTCCCCGGGCGGTACTCTGCCTGATTCGCATAAGGATCAGCCTTATACAGCTTTCTGCCATCCTGTGTGTAGATCAGATACTTGTACATCTGCCCCGGCTGTGCCGACTCGACAAAGGTCTCCCAGATCCCGGAGGGCTCTCTCTTCTCCATCGGAATATTGCTTTCATTCCAGCCGTTGAACTCTCCGATCAGCGTGACAGCCGCCGCATGAGGCGCCCACACAGCAAAGTGAATGCCCTTCCTTCCCTTGTACGTTGAGGGATGCGCACCCAGTTTTTTATAGATGTCGTAGTGAACACCCTTGTCAAACAGATACTGATCCAGATCCCCGATAAACTCAGGACCCTTCTCCGGAACCTTCTCTGCCGTTTTCTTCTTCGGCTCTTTCGCCGCCGTCACCTTTTTCGGCTCTGGCGCTGCCGTCACCTTCTTCGGCTCTTTCGCCGCCGTCACCTTTTTCAGCTCTGGCGCTGCCGCCACCTTCTTCGGCTCTTTCGCCGCCGTCACCTTCTTCGGCTCTTTCGCCGCCGTTACCTTCTTCGGTTCTGCTGCCGCTGTCACCTTCTTCGGCTCTGCTGCCGCCGTCACCTTCTTCGGCTCTGCTGCCGCCGTCACCTTCTTCGGTTCTGCTGCCGCTGTCACCTTCTTCGGTTCTGCTGCCGCCGTCACCTTCTTCGGCTCCGTTTTCCCAGCCTGTTTCTTTTTCATCGCTTTGCTTCCTCCCTGATTGAGCAGATAAACTGCACAGCCGTCCGCCGGCAGCGTGACGTGAAGCTGTCCCTGTTCCTTCTTAACTTCATCCAGCGACAGCAGGTCAACCACGGTATCTCCTATATCCGGAATCCGGATCCACAGCTCGGCAGGCTGATTGTCGTTATTGACCGCAACCACAACCGCTTCCTGATCCCCGATTCTCGCAAACGCATACTGCCGGTTTGTCAGAAGCAGTTCTCTGTACCGGCCATTTCCAATCACCGGATACTCCTGACGGAGCCATCCTAGTTTCTCCAGGAATTCATTCAGCCCCGGAACGGGCGGGTTCTGACTGATCTTCTCCAGGTCGATCTGAGGCCGAAGCCCCCAGTCCCCGTCTTCCTTCCTTCCGCCGATGCCCCACTCTGACCCGTAATATATAGACGGATCGCCCGGCAGTGTATAAAGAAGCGTATACAGCGGGAAAAGCTGTTTTTTATCACTCAGCTTCTCCACGACCCTCGAAACATCGTGGTTGTCCGCAAAGGAGTACAGCACCCGGCCTCTGTATATCCCGCCATTCTCATCGAACTGTCTCCGGATGGTATGGGCAATCTCGAAGTAATTGTGCGACTCATGGCCGGACCAGAGTCCCTTGTTCAGCTCATAGTTTGTGACAGAATGCAGCATCTCCGGATTTGCCCAGCGCGCATAGTCGCCGTGGATGACCTCTCCCATCAGCCAGAAATCCGGCTTTTTCTCCAGAACCACATGGCGCATCTCCCGGAGAAAATCAAAATCAAGGCAGTCCGCGCAGTCCAGCCGGATGCCGTCAATATCAAACGTGTCGATCCAGAAACGAATCACATCAAACAGGTAGTTCTTCACCTCCGGATTTCTGAGGTTCAGATTGACCAGATCGCCCGATCCCCTCCACGTCTCATAGGAGAATCCGTCATGATAAGCGCTGTCCCAGCCAAAATTGATGCCCTTGTACCAGTCCTTGTATCTTGACTGCTCCCGGTTTTTCTGGATATCCAGAAATGCGAAAAATTCACGTCCCGTATGGTTGAAGACCCCGTCTACGACCACCCGGATGCCCGCCTCATGGCAGGAGCGGACGAACGCCTTGAAATCTTCCTGGTCTCCAAGACGTCTGTCCACCATCCGGTAATCGATTGTGTCGTACCCATGCCTGGATGACTCAAAGAGCGGCCCGATATAGATCGCCCCGACATGCAGATCCTTCAGATGCGGAATCCATCCATTCAGCTTCCTGAGACGGTGTACCACCTCTCCTCCATGATTCTCATGAGGCGCTCCCAGAAGTCCCAGTGGATAGATATGATAAAAAACTGTGTTATTGTACCATTCGCTCAATGGTGCCACCCGTCCTTTCCCGCACTTTCCGCAGCTTTTTTACAGCACCCAGGACTTTCAGCAACCCACTTAAAAGAGCTGCCGTCAGCCTGCTAATAATTATATGATTTGCACAAACATAAGTCAACGAAAGCCCCATTTCCGGGCAAACCTGCCTGTCCGGGGTTCTTCTGTATTCCTGCATTCTCTCATCCGTCTGCCAGTTGCGCGTGCTTTCAAATAGATGCAGCGGACGTATAAGGGTATATACGCATACAGGCACCGGAAAAGGGTTCTCCCGTTTTTCCGATGCCTGTATGTCTGCTGTCATTCAGCGTACTGTCCTGCAGACTGTATCAGCTGTCTCTGATGCTGCCGTCTCAGCGGTCTTCCCTGAAGTACGGAAGCCCCAGAGCGGCTGGCGGCTGGTTCTCCTTCTTGTTCAGCATACTCATGATGATGAGCACCGCAATCGTGACAAGATAAGGGAACATCTTGTAGATTTCCTTGATGGCCATGTTGGTTCCGGTCGGGATGTACAGATACAGGATGTACAGGCCGCCGAACAGGATGGAGGCAAAAATGCTCAGATCCGGTCTCCAGACTGTGAAGATGACCAGTGCGATGGCAAGCCAGCCTCTGTCACCAAAGGCGTTGTTCGACCATACACCGGACGCATAGTCCATGACGTAGTACAGGCCGCCGAGTCCTGCGATCATGGATCCGACGCAGGTCGCGATGTATTTGTACTTCGAGACATTGATCCCGGCCGCGTCCGCCGTGCCCGGGTTCTCCCCGACCGCCCGCAGCTGAAGACCGAGCCTGGTCTTTCTCAGAAACAGCGCAGCCAGGATTGCAATGATGATCGCCGTGTACGCCAGGAAGCCGTATGAGAACAGCAGCTTTCCGACCACCCCCGTCTTATCCGCAAACGGAAGCGTCTTCTGGAAGCACCCGGAGGTTGCCCGAAGAGATATGGACGGGACATCTGACCCGGTCAATTTGATCAGCGACCCGCCGAAGAAGTTACCGAATCCGACACCGAAGGTCGTCATTGCAAGACCGGTCACGTTCTGGTTTGCCCTCAGATTGACCGTCAGAAAACAATAGAGCAGTCCCATCAGGAACGACCCCAGGAGCGAACAGAGAATCGGGATCGCGATCCCGAGGAACGGATTGATGGACGCATTCACAGCCGTCAGGTGGTTCTCATAGAAGAAAGACCCGATGACACCCGAGATGGCACCGACGTACATGATGCCCGGAATACCAAGGTTCAGGTTTCCGGATTTCTCGGTGAGCGTCTCACCCGTACTGCCGAGCAGAAGCGGAATACTCTGTTTGACCGCACTTGGAATAAACGCTACAAAGTTAAACATTTATTTCGCCTCCTTCTTCCGGACAATTCTGTACTGGATGAAGAACTCGCATCCAATCAGGAAAAAGATGATGATGCTCGTCAGGATATCCGAGAATGACTCGTTGAGGTTAAAGTTCGTCGCTACCTCGCCGGCCCCCTTGGACATGAACGTAATCAGGAAACTCGTAAAAATCATGCCAAATGGATTGAACTTTGCCATCCACGCAACCAGGACAGCTGTAAATCCCCGTCCGTTTGCAAGGGTCGTCGTGATGGTATGATCCGATCCCGCGACAAGCATGAAACCGGTCAGTCCGCAGATGGCGCCGGACAGCAGCATCGTCCGGACAATGACTCTTCCGACCCGGATACCGACATATCTTGCCGTATTCTGGCTCTCTCCGACAACCGCCAGCTCATATCCATGCTTGCTGTACTTCATATAGCAGAAGATAAAGACAGTCACCGCCGCCGCGACAATGACGGTCAGCAGGTACTTGTACCGCCCGATCACCGGCAGCCATCCGGCATGGCTGGACTGATTGATGATGCCGACCTTTCCGGATCCCTTCGGTTTCTCCCACAGGATGATAAAGTATGCGCACAACTGAATCGCGACATAGTTCATCATCAGAGTGAACAATGTCTCGTTTGTGTTCCACTTGGCCTTGCAGACCGCCGGGATCAGTCCCCAGATGCCTCCTGCAATGACCGCCGAGACAAGGCTGAGCAGGATCACCAGCCCGTTCGGCAGGCGATTCCCAAGCGTAATCATACAGGCAGCCGTTGCGAGGCAGCCGATCATGACCTGTCCCTCGCCGCCGATGTTCCAGAACTTCATCCGAAACGCCGGCGCCATCGCCAGGGAGATCAGAAGAAGGACTGAAAGATCCTGCATCATAACCCAGAACCGTCTCTGCGAGGCAAAACTCCCGCCGAAGATGGTCACCATAACACCAATCGGGCTTTCCCTTGTCAGTGCCCAGGTGACAACCGCACATACAAGGATGGCACAAAGAAGCGCAAACGCTCTGAACGCCATCGCCTTGTACCAGGAGATCGCCGGCCTCTTTACAATATGAAGTCCCGTCCCGTTTTTCGTCTTTTTCTTCATGATGCGCCTCCCAGTGAAGTCATCAGCAGGCCGACTTCATTCTTGTTTGCCGTTCGCCCGTCCAGGATGCCGGACACCTTTCCTCCGCACAGGACGAGAATACGGTCCGCCAGTTCCAGAAGCACATCCAGGTCCTCACCGACATAGACAACCGCAACTCCCTTTTCCTTCTGTTTATTCATGAGATCGTAAATCACATACGACGAGTTGATGTCCAGTCCCCGCACCGCATATGCCGTCAGAAGGACGGTCGGATTGGATGCGATCTCGCGCCCGACAAGCACCTTCTGGACGTTGCCGCCCGAAAGTCTTCTGACCGGAGTGGAAAGGCCGGGTGTGTCGACGGAAAGCTCCTCGACGACCTCCTTCGCCAGATTCTGTGGAATCTTCCGGTCCGTAAACGGCCCCTTGCCCTTTCGGAAGGAGCGCAGCATCATGTTGTCTGTCAGATCCATGTTCCCGACCAGTCCCATACCGAGCCGGTCTTCCGGGACAAATGAAAGCGCGACGCCCATCTCGGCGATCGCCTCGGGATCTTCCCCTACAAGGCTGCTCTTTTTGCCATTGTCATCAATATAGGTAATCTCTCCGGAATCGATCTTCTGCAGACCTGCGATCGCCTCGAGAAGCTCCCTCTGGCCGCTCCCGGAAATCCCCGCAATTCCCAGAATTTCCCCCGAGCGAATATCGAAGGAGACGTCATCCAGCTTCCGGATGCCGTCCGCACTGCTGACCGTCAGGCCCTTCACAACGATCCTCGGCTTCGCATCCTTCGGCTCCGGACGCTCGATGTCCAGCTTCACGGCATGGCCGACCATCATGTCGGTCATCTCCTGTGTGTTGGTCTCTGAGGTCTTCAGGTTACCGATGAACTTTCCCTTATTCAGGATATCCACCCAGTCGGAGATCTCCAGCACCTCATTCAGCTTGTGCGTGATGATGATGATCGCCTTCCCGTCCTTCTTCATGTTCCGAAGGACATCGAAGAGACGCTCTGTCTCCTGGGGCGTCAGAACGGCTGTCGGCTCATCCAGGATGAGGATATCCGCCTTGCGATACAGCATCTTCACGATCTCAACCGTCTGTTTCTGAGAGACAGACATATCATAGATCTTCTGATTCGGATCCAACTCAAAGCCGTACCTGTCGCAGATCTCAGAAATCCGCCTTGAGGCCGCCTTCAGGTCGAACCTTCCCTCATTCAGCCCGAGGATGATGTTCTCAGTCGCCGTCATGACGTCCACGAGCTTGAAGTGCTGATGAACCATGCCGATTCCCAAATCCAGAGCGTCCTTCGGAGAGTGGATAAATTCCTCCCTGCCGTTGATGTAGATATGGCCGGAATCCGGGTAGTAGATACCGGAAAGCATGTTCATCAGCGTTGTCTTTCCGCTTCCGTTCTCCCCCAGAAGAGAGAGAATCTCCCCCTTGTAGATGTCGATCGACACGTGATCGTTCGCAACTACCTTTCCGAATGTCTTGGTAATGCCGCGCATGCTGACGGCGGGCTGTTTGTTATCCACTGTCTCACCTTCCCTTCACTGAAGAAGGCAGCACAGGTCTTGCTCCCGTACTGCCCTCCTCTTAATTGTCAGAGACGATCTCTCTGCCTGGTATTCAATGTGTCATCAGCCAAAGTTGGTATCCAGAAGCTTGATGCCATCAATGCCGGCTGCATTGTCCGCGTCAACCAGATCGAAGTACGGAGCACTTCTGTATTCAGACTCGTGGAAATATCCATCCGACACGACCTTGGTATCAGGCGTGTAATTGTCATCGGTATCTACATCCGCCAGATAGCTGTCGTCAAGTGCTGCGCCCTTGAACGTGAAGGCGGAGGTGTCAAATACATGAACGGTACCTGCCTCAAGCTCCTTGGTAACCTCGTCAAGCTTCTCCTGGGTTCCCTCTGCAGCGACATTCGTATTGAGATCTGTCAGCTTGACAGAGCCGCTTGAAAGTGTTCCTGTCCAGTCTGCCGGGATCTCCTTGCCCTCTGCAACAGACTGCATCATAAACTTCATGTACGGAGCCCAGTCAATTCTGGAAGAAATCAGATATGTGTTCGGGCATGCATCCTGCGTGGAACCATTGTAGGAGACATCCGGAACGCCTGCTTCCTCGCAGGCTGTAGGAGCACCCATGGAGTCTGCATGCTGGGAAATGAGCACGCAGCCGTCGTTGATCAGGTTCTTTGCGCCTTCCTTCTCAGCCGTCTCATCATACCAGGATCCGGTGAAGGTGACCTCCATCGTTGCGCTCGGGCACTGAGATCTTGCACCAAGGAAGAAGGATGTGAATCCGGAGATAACCTCTGCGTAAGTGAAAGCGCCGACATAGCCGATCTTCGCCTTGTCTTCGGTGATCTTGCCGTCCTTGATCATCTCATTGAGCTTCATGCCTGCTGCGACACCAGCCAGATAGCGGCCTTCATAGATGGCAGCGAAAGCGTTGTGGTAGTTGCTCAGGCCTTCGGTGTGTGCCTTCGTTCCGGTTGCATGGCAGAACTGGACATCCGGGTACTCCTGGGCTGCCTGGATCATGTAGTCCTCATGTCCGAAGCTGTCCGCAAAGACTGCCGCGCATCCCTGATCTGCAAGATCTGCCGCCGTCTCGTAGCACTCCTGGCCTTCCGGGACATTGGTCTTCAGGATAATCTGGTCATCTGAAAGACCGAGCTCCTTTGCTGCTTCCTTCGCTCCGTTGATGAAGTTCAGGTCGTAAGTTGAATTCTCATCGTGAAGGAAAATGAAGCCGAACTTCATGTCGGATGGAATCGTTACATCCGCCTCCGTCTCAGCTCCCGCAATAAAGGCGCCGCCGCTTGCCTGGCCCTCCGTCTGGGCTTCTGTCTCCCCCGCAAATGCCGGGCTGCAGGCCGTTGCAGCCATTGCCAAACTCAGAAACACAGCAATCTGTTTTTTCATCCTCACTACCTCCTGGCGTCAGCAAAAACGCAAAATTAATAAGGAACTAGCTAAAGTATAACAGCGGGTTTTGTCAGTGTCAATGAACGATATCACCATGAATTCAAAATATTTTTATATAAGCTGACAAAATGTTAGATTATCATCCCAATATCTTAATATTTTCTGTCCGAATGCACAAACCAGAATCATTCCGGATTGTCTGCCATCTTTCGCAATGATTCTGGTATTATATAGATGTTACCGAAGATCTTTTGCTCTCAGGATGACCCTGTTCTGTTCGTCGTAGCGCTTTTTCGCAGACTGGATCCTGCGGAAGAACTTCTGTGAATTCCGGATTGCACGGCTCGTCAGCTCAACAACATTGGTGATCGATACCTGTTCGCCCGACTTGGCTGCTGCATCCAGCCTTGCCCTGAGCGCTTCCCTTGCGTCTTCCGAGAGCGTGCAGTCCTGGCTCTCCGCGTAAAGCTGACCGAAGTTCACCAGATCCTGGCTGCTGAACACCGGAATGTAGATCTGCGCCGTGAACTTCATCGTAAAGCGCGGATGCCGCATCAGAAGGTCATGAATATACCGCTGTTCATCCTCCAGGATCATAATCATCCCGTCTGTCCGGAATTCCATCGCCGTCGTCAGCTGGTCGACAATGCTGTCTTCCAGATCTCCGGCCTCTTCGACAATCAGAACCCCTCCCGCAATCTTTGCGATCGTTGCCGCAATGTCCTTGCGGTTCAGATCAGCCGCATAAATCCGCGCCATCTTGACCGAATGCGTTCCCATGTCCTCCGCGACGGCCTTTGCGATGCCCGTCGCGATCGTCGTTTTTCCACAGCCATGGCCGCCCAGAATCAGGACATTGCCTGTGCGGGATGTCCGGTCTCCATTCCGGCTCTCTGCCTGCTCGATCGCTTTTGCGATCTGTTCCTCCAGATTTCCGATCCCGAGAAATCCCGAGAACAGCTCTCTCTGGTAAGGCTTCAGATAGGATCTGCCGGCTGCCACCTGCGGTTCTCTGACATCCGTCTGCGGAAGGACCTCGCGCATGGACTGCTCAGAAGTCAGCCCGACAGCCTCTTCCTTTGAGACAGCATGCGGCTGCTCTTCCCGCTTGTCCGACATCCCGAGCGGATGACTGTCCACAGACGGCTGCACCTCCGGTGCCTGCCTTGATGACTCCGCGCGGGCTGCGGCTGCCTGCTCAAAAGGCTGAATCCCATTTTCCGGCTGCCCCTGCGATACCGGTGTTTTTCCTGCGACCTCTTCCTTGACCTGCGCTTCAGCCTCCGATGCAATTTGCTCCGCAACTCTCTCCCCGGCTGTCTGTGCCTTCAGTTCTCTCTGACGGAACTGTTCGTGGAGCTTTGCGATTTCCGCTGTCGGAAGAACTCTCGTCTTCGCATCCAGGATATCCTCTACCGGCCTGGTCTTCCAGTCATCTGAGCCGAAAGATGCCGGCTGCGGTTTTTCTGTGACTGCTGATGCCTGCGCTGCTGCATCCGCCGGCTTCGGTTCTTCTGTGACTGCTGCCGCCTGCGCGGCCGCATCCGCCGGCTTCGGTTCTTCTGCGGCTGCTGACGGCTGCGCGGCCGTATCCGCCGGCTTCGGTTCTTCTGCGGCTGCTGACGGCTGCGCTGCCGCTTTCGCTGGCTGCTGCCCCGCTGTATCTGCGGACGGCTGTACTGCTTCCGCATCTTTTCCTGCCGCAGCACCGGGCCGGTTTTCAGACAGCGCACCATCTGCCTTCTGCGGCTGCATGGTGACGTGATCCATATCTTTTCCCTCCGAGACCGCTCTGCGGACGGCATCTCCCTTGTCCTCCATGGACAGAAGGATATCGTCGATCGTCAGCTTCGGTGCCTCTGCTTTCTTTTCATCCGCCTGATTGATCCCCAGGGACATTCCGAGCCCCCTGGATACAACAGCCTCCTCCTGATCCTCCTTCGACTCTTCGATCACACGGTCAAGCTGCTGCTCCTCCTCATCGACCACATCTCTGGGGCCGATGCCAGATATGATTTTCTTCATGCTCTCCGACAGATTCTGCTTCAGATTTTTCTCATCGTAATGTACGCCTTCATCGACCGGCCTCGACAGCTGGTCTGCTGCAGGCTGCACATCAGCACTTTCCGCAGAAAGTGTCTGCGGAGAGGCTGCCACCTCGGGCCGCATGGCGTTCTCTGCTTCCTGCTGCAGCACCTCCGCACGGTCCTCCTGTGCGGAAGCCGCTGTTTTCTGCGCCGCCGGCTGTTCACCTGGCTGAACGGATGGCTGCTCAGCTGACTGCCCGGCCGGCTGCATCTGCTGCGTTGTCCCTGCCGTTTTCTCTGCGGCGGGCTGACCGAGCGGCTGTTCTGCTTCCTTCCGGGCCGTCTCAGCCTCCGCCTGCTGCTTTGCCCGCGCTGCCCTCGAAATATCCTCCGCAAGTTCCGACTTGATCGCATCCTGCTGAATCGTTGCGCGCTCCGCCCTTGCCTGCTGCAGATAGGAAGCCTCGGACTCCTCGTCCTGGTCATCATCCTGGGCCACCTCATCAAAGCGGCTGTCGTAAATCTCCTGCTGCCTTGGGGTGAGCGGCGCGATCTTCTTCTTCAGCTCCAGCGCCTTGATGACATACTTGCCGCTCTGATACCAGAGCACCAGATCGTCGCAGGTGTTGATGCATTCCTGCGTTCTCCCGGCTTCCTTGTAGAGCTTCGCCAGCTCATAGGACCAGCGCTCGCTGTCCTTTTCCTGTGCCAGATATTCCTTCAGAATATTGATCTGCTCATCCAGTGACGAACCCCTGCCCCTGTAGATTTTGTACTTCAGGATGTACTTGTTATTGTCCCTCGGCGCCGCCTGAACAAACTCGGAATAATACTCGATCGCCTCATCAAACTGTCCCAGAGCGATGGTACATTCCACCAGCCTGTACAGAACTGTCCGGCCGAGCGGACTCCTGCGGTATGCCCTGAGCAGAAGATTCTTGCTCATGTCATAGCGGTTCACCGCCTCATAGACCTCACTGATCATCAGAAGTGTCTGGACATTCCGGACTCTCTTCCAATCGATCGAATCCGCCACCTGCGCCGCAGAATTGTAGTCCTCAACGGCAATCAGCCGGTTGATCTCACTCAGTTTCTCCTGGTACTCTTTTTTATCCACTTCTGTCACCTCACTGGCATCAGCCCAGCTCCATTTCAAGGCTTCCGCTCATCATCAGATCGTTTTCCGCCTCCCGGCTTCTTCTGACATGCTTTCCTCTCAGAACAGCCCCCTCCACCCATGTATGGGGAGAAAGGAGAATCAGTACAGGAAGGATCTCCAGTCTTCCGGCAATCATATCAAAAATCAGCACACAGGTGGAAAATGCTCCATAGCCGCTGAAATTTGAAGCCGGTCCAACTCCTCCAAGCCCCGGGCCGATGTTGTTCAGTGTCGCCGCCACCGCGGAAAAATTCGTCTCAAGTCCGAAGTTGTCGACCGAAACCAGCAGAACCGAAAGCCCGAAAACCATGAAGTATGCTGTAATAAAGACATTGATTCCTCTCAATACAGCGTGATCCAGCACTTTTCCGTCATAACGGATCTTGCGGACATCATTCGGATGAATGACACTGTCCAGCTCCTTCATGATCGCCTTAAACACCACCTGAACACGGGACACCTTGATGCCGCCTCCCGTGCTTCCGGCGCAGGCGCCGACAAACATCAGGAGAATCAGAATCCACTTGGAGAAGGCAGGCCAGATGTTAAAATCTGTGATTGCAAATCCGGTTGTTGTGATGATGGATCCGACCTGGAAGGCCGCATCCTTGATCGCCAGCCCGATGCTCGTATACGATCCCCGTATATTGACAGTAATCAGAGCAACAGCTGCACCGATGATTCCGTAGTAGGTCATCGCCTCCGATACCTTCGGCACCTCCCGGATCCTGCCCATCATGATCAGATAGAACACGCTGAAGTTCGTCCCGTACAGGATCATAAAAACCGTGATCACAACCTGCTGGAAGATCGTATATGTTGCACAGCCCGAATTCAGGACCGAGAACCCGCCTGTCCCGGCTGTCCCGAAGGTAATGCAGAGCGCGTCAAACAGCGGCATCCGCCCGAGCACCAGGATCAGAAGCTGCAGGACTGTCAGGAAGATGTACATCTTGTAAAGAAGGCCGGCCGTCTGGCTTGCCTTCGGCACCATCTTCTTGACGCTCGGTCCCGGGCTCTCCGCCTTCATCAGGTACATCGCACTTCCCCCGGATGCCAGTGGAATGATGGCCATGACAAAAACCAGAATGCCCATTCCCCCCACCCAGTGCGTGAAGGAACGCCAGAACAGCAGCCAGTGCGGAAGTGCCTCGACATCTGACAGGATGGAGGCTCCGGTTGTCGTAAAGCCGGATGCCGTCTCGAACACAGCGTCAAACATATCCGGAATATAGCCGGACAGCTTGAACGGAAGTGCCCCGAAGATGCTGTACAGAAACCAGATCAGCGCGCAGATGACAGCCCCCTCCCGCGCATAAATCCTGTGGTGACGCGGTCTTGAAACGGCTCTCAGGAAGAGCCCCGCCGCCGTCACAATCCCCATCGAGACAAACAGCCAGATCACGCTGGTCTCCCGGTAGATCGCCGCCACGATGATGGATGGTGCCATAAAACCGGCCTCAAAGATCAGCATCCACCCCAGAATCCGGAACATCATTGCATAATTCATGAGATATCACTTTTCAAAAATATCATCGATATCACTGACCCCCTTGAGGGATGTGATGACCACTGCCGTATCTCCCACCTCGATCCGGTCATCTCCTCTCGGAAGGATAACCTTCCCCTTTCTGGAGATACAGGCAACCAGCACCCCCTTCCGGAACTTCATATCCCTGAGCAGGATACTCTTGTGGGCAAATGAATCCTTGATCAGAAACTCCAGCGCCTCTGCCTGGTCATCCATCATCCGGTGAAGCGTCTCGATGTTGCTTCCGAAGGAATTCTGCATCGCCCGGACATAGGTCACAATGTGCTCCGCCGTTATGTTCTTCGGCGCAATCATCGTGTCCAAATCCAGCTGATCGAACACCTCCGCAAATGCACTTCTGTCGACCTTCGTGACAATTTTCCGAATGCCCATCGACCGCGCGAACAGCGAGAGGATGACATTCTCTTCATCAATTCCGGTCAGCGCGACAAAGCCCTCCGTCCGGGTGATTCCCTCCTCGACCAGAAGCTCCTTGTCAGAAGCGTCGCCGTGAATGATGATCGCCTTTGGAAGAAGATCCGCAAGCTGCTCGCAGCGCGCAAGCTCCTTCTCTATGATCTTGACCTGAATCCCGGAACGGATCAGAATCCGGGCCAGATAATACGCGATATCCCCTCCCCCGGCGATCATCACATTTCTGACCGCATGGGTATTGAGTCCGATTCTTCGGAAGAACTCGGTCTGCTCATCTCCGGGGGCTACAATCGAGATAACATCCCCCGATCTCAGCACCGTATTCCCCTGCGGGATAACCATCTCGTTGTCACGCTCCCGCGTGCATACGAGCACATGGCACTTGAGCCGTTCATGAAGCTCGTTCAGGTTCATTCCATCCAGCACAGAATCCTTCGGAATCCGGAAATGAAGCAGCTCTGCCTTTCCTTTTGCAAAGGTGTTGATCTCAATCGCGCTCGGGAACTTCAGAACCCGCGCCACCTCCTGTGCGGAGGCGAATTCCTGATTGATGACCAGCGCCAGGCCCAGCTCTTCTTTCAGGAACCCGGCCTCCTGGTTATACTCCGGGTTCTGAACCCTTGCGATGGTCTGGCAATGGCCTGCTTTTCGAGCAATCAGGCAGACAAGCAGATTCACCTCGTCCACGCCTGTCACCGCGATCACCAGATCGGCCTGTACAATCCCCGCTTCCTGCAGAACCTGGTAGCTTGCCCCATTGCCTGAAAAACCCATGACATCAAAACGATCGCAGATCTGATTCACGACAGAATCGCTCTTGTCCACGACTGTGACATCATGCCCTTCCCGGCACAGATCGGCACAGAGCTTCGCTCCGACCTTCCCGCACCCTACAACTATGATATTCATATCGTCCGCTGGAATCTGTTCAGATTCCGATTTTCCTGTTGCGCCTCAGTAGTTCGTCCGTCTTTCTGTATCCTGCCCTGAAGCCCGATGCAGGCTGTCTGCAGGTGCCGTCCCGGCCGCCTGTACAGAAGACAAAAATGCACAGTAACTATACCACGATTGTCGATGAGTGGCAATCTCAGGGAAACAGTGTGAACGGACGGTGCGTCCAGGTTGTATGTCCTGAATGCTGATGATAGACTAACGGCAGAAGGAGGATATGAACGATGCATTATCCAGATCAGCCGGATCAGAGAAGCGGGGCAGAAGGTCAGGGCCATACGAAACCGGAGACCCCCTCCGGCAAACGGCTTCTGACGATACAGGACATCTCCTGTATCGGGAAATGCTCCCTGACCATTGCGCTCCCGGTCATCTCGTCGCTGGGTATCGAGACGGCCGTTCTTCCGACCGCACTGCTCTCCACCCATACCCTGTTTGACGGCTTCACCTTTCTGGACCTGACGGACCAGATGGCTCCCATCACCGATCAATGGAAAAGACTGGGATTCACATTTGACACCATCTATTCCGGATATCTGGGATCTGTGAAACAGATGGAGATTGTCCAGGATATCATCCGGAAATTCCAGGGTTCTCAGAGTCCGCTCGTCATCATCGACCCTGTCATGGCGGATTACGGAAAGCTCTATACCGGTTTTGACGAAGCCTTTGCAAAACAGTACGCCGCCTTCTGCGGCTGTGCGGACATCATCCTGCCCAACCTGACAGAGGCACACTACCTGACAGGTCTTCCCTACCTCGAAAGATATGGGGAGAATTATATTCTCGACCTGCTGAAGGCGTTATGCGCGCTTGGCCCGGAGTGGGCTGTGCTGACCGGTGTCTCCCTCAGGGAAGGCCGGACGGGTGCCATGGCAAAAAACAGCAGAACCGGGGAGGTTGTCTCCTGTTTTACAGACCGTATTCCGGGGAATTATCATGGCACGGGAGATCTGTTCGCCTCCGTCGTCGCCGGCGCCCTGACCAGGGGCTTTCCGCTGAAGAAAGCCCTGCGGCTCGCGGTCGACTACGTCCGGGAAACAATCCGTGTAACACAGGCGTCCGGCAAACCGGACAGCTATGGAGTCGAATTCGAGGCAACGCTCCCGATGCTGATCCGGCAGGCAGAACAGCTCTCTTCTTCGCCGCTGTGAATACCAGGACACCAGAAAAGGAGCCGGTGACTCATCTCACCGGCTCCGGAACGATTGACTTGAACGATCTACACTTCTAGTAGCTATTCAGTTGTGAACTTTCTCACCTATGAATCGGAGGATTCTTCCCTGCTCTTCTATGACTCAAGATGCTGTGCTCTACAGCACCATCGCATAAAATAAATAATTGATATCGATCTTCGTTCCCTTTCTCGTCAGGAACGGATTCTGAAAATCATCTTCCCAACTTTCTACTGCAAGAATTCTTAACGATAGAATCTTTTTCCGGCAGCTTGCTTTCAATATAACAAGTGAAAGGCGCTTCTGTCGGTTCTCTACTTTTCTTCTCCGATTCTCGCTCTATACTGCGATTCCAGAAAACCGATCATCAGAAATCTTTTTCGCAGGGACCTGTCACTCTGCCTCTGTTATATTGAACTGAACTGTACGGTGTTCCACTGTCGATTTCCATCGGTCCAGCCCTCCTTTCTGCGATCAGATCCATCGGCTATTGCAACCGGTGTTCTTTGTGTAACTACATACTAGCAAAGGTCCTCCTGATTGTCAATACGATTCGGTTATATTTTTATTATTTTTGTATTATGTCCGTCTTGATCTATTATTGTGTATATAATTTATACAATCCAGACAGTTCAACCAGGCCCATCCTGCTCAGCGCACGGCGGGACGCTGCTCAGCCCTGGCGCTCGTGCAGCTTCCGGTTGTAGTTGATCAGGCAGCCGTCCATGATGATTTCACGCTCATGATCGGTCAGCTCACCCAGTGTCATATAGAACTCTTTCATGGCGCCGTTCTTCACGACGAAGCCCATGATACGGTCGCGCTTCTCAGCGACAGCCGCCCGAATATCCGGAAGGAAGATCCAGTCTCCATTTGCAAATGGAAGATCGCCCTCCTCGATCACGAGCGGAAGCATGCCCCAGTTGATCAGGTTCGAGCGGTAGCGCTTTGTCGCATATGAAAATGCAATGTTCGCCCATCCGCCGAGCACCTTCTGGCAGGAAGCGGCCTGCTCTCTCGCGGAGCCGTCTCCCGGCTTCACAGCAAAGATGGTCGAACCGACACCGAATGCCTTCGGGTCCTTGAAGCTTTCAACGACACCAGGCAGCTTCTCCGCGATCAGACTGACTGCGTCCTGATAGGAATCCGCAAGCGGCTTCGAGCCCGCATCTTGTGTCTCCGCCGCGGAAAGCGCGGATGCGGGATCTTCCCCAGCCTCAATCGCCTTCTGCGCCAGCTGAACCTGCTTTGCCCGCGGCACATACGCCGGATCCTTTCGAGACAGTGTAAACTCCGCAAGTCCCAGCGGATTGGAACGGTAAGAGCTTGTCTCACCGGATGGAATCAGCTCATCGGTCGTGGTCACCGGATCATGGATCTCGGATACAACGCGCAGAAGAAGATTCTCCGGCAGCGGGCTCATCGCCGGCCAGTCCTTGATATTCGGCCCGAACACCAGCTCTTCCTCCGGCTCCGCCTTCCCCCAGGCATTGAACACGCGTTTTTCGTAAATCGCCTTGTCAAAATGGTACTCCGGCTCACTGTACTTCACGTCCACCTCTGTCGCAGCAGTCAGGAAGCCCTTGTTTGCCGCTGTCGCCGCGATGGAACGCGCATCCATCAGCGCAACCGAAGCGATCTGGCCATTCTGCACCTTCGAGCCTTCCCGGTTCGGGAAGTTCCGTGTCGAATGGCGGATAGAGAAGGCCCCATTTGCAGGGGTATCGCCCGCACCAAAGCAGGGTCCGCAGAAAGCGGTCTTGACAACGCACCCAGCCTCGATCAGATCAGCAAAGCGGCCATCCTTCACCAGCTCCATGTAGATCGGCATGGAAGCCGGGTAAACACTCATCGTGAACTCGTCGTTACCGATCGAATGGCCCCGGAGGATGTCTGCAGCCGCGCAGATGTTCTCAAATCCGCCGCCTGCGCAGCCGGCGATGATGCCCTGGTCGACATAGAGCTTCCCGTCCACAATCTTGTCCTGAAGCGAATAGCTGATCTTGCCGCCGAAGGAAACCTTCGCCCGCTCCTCCACATCGTGGAGCACGTCCTTCAGGTTCTTCTGCACATCCTCAATGGCGTAGACATTGCTCGGATGGAACGGCATCGCGATCATCGGCCGGATTTCAGAAAGATCCACACGGATACAGCCATCGTAAAAGGCAAGGCTGCCCGGGTTCATTTCCCTGTAGGCGGATCTCCTGCCGTGGATCTCATAGAAGTTCTTTGTCTTCTCATCTGTCCGCCAGATCGAGCTCAGGCAGGTTGTCTCCGTCGTCATCACATCGACACCAATTCGGAAGTCTTCGCTCAGACGTCCGACACCCGGACCGACGAACTCCATGACCTTGTTCTTGACATAGCCCTTTTCAAACACCGCGCCGATGATGGCCAGTGCGACGTCCTGTGGTCCAACCCCAACTGCCGGCTCTCCCTCCAGATAAACTGCGACGACGCCGGGCATGTCGATGTCGTAGGTCTGGCTGAGAAGCTGCTTGACCAGCTCGCCGCCGCCTTCCCCCATCGCCATTGTCCCGAGTGCCCCGTAGCGGGTGTGGGAGTCAGACCCCAGGATCATTGCGCCGCACTCGGCAAGCATCTCCCTTGCGAACTGGTGAATGACAGCCTGATGTGGCGGAACATAGATGCCGCCGTACTTCTTCGCCGCTGAGAGGCCGAACATGTGGTCATCCTCATTGATTGTGCCGCCGACAGCACAGAGCGAATTATGGCAGTTTGTCAGGACATAAGGGATCGGAAACTGTTCCAGTCCGGATGCCCTCGCCGTCTGGATGATGCCCACGTATGTGATATCATGAGATGCCATCTTATCGAAGCGGATCTGGAGCTTCTCATCATCTCCGGACAGGCTATGGCTGTGAAGAATCGACCACGCCATCGTCTCCCTGCGCGCCTGCTGCCTGTCCGGTTCCTTTCCGGTCATCTGCCGGATCCGGGCCGAGGCCTCCTCCGTATCCGGTACGATATCGGTTCCATTGACCAGGTATACACCCTTCTCAGATAATTCCATATCTTCTCCTGTATTCGTACATGAGGACGCCATGATCTCCGGCATCCGCCGCTGGTTACATCATATCTCCGGATACAGCAAAAGGGGCATTCCCGGGATCTTCTCAGATCCTGAGGATACCCCCTCCGGTTATTCAGGCCTTCTTCATCAGGCAGCCTGATCCTTATCTCTTGGACAGCTCAGCAGCCTTGCCATCGGATCCAAGGACATCCTTGATCTTGTGTGCAACGATGTCATGGACGTTCTGGCGGCCGACCTTCAGATACTGACGCGGGTCGAAGATGGACGGATCGTCAACAAAGGTCTTGCGGATACCAGCGGTCATGCCAAGACGAAGATCGGAGTCGATGTTGATCTTGCAGACAGCGCTGCGTGCAGCCTGACGAAGCTGATCTTCCGGAACACCAATGGCATCCTTCAGAGCACCGCCGTTTGCGTTGATGATCTTGACATACTCCTGCGGGACAGAGGAAGCTCCGTGCAGGACGATCGGGAAGCCCGGCAGTCTCTTGACAACCTCATCGAGGATATCAAAACGAAGCTGCGGCTTTGTGCCCGGCTTGAACTTGTATGCGCCATGGCTGGTTCCGATTGCGATTGCAAGGGAATCGACACCGGTCTCACCGACAAACTCCTCAACGTCGTCCGGATTGGTGTAGGAGGAATCCTCCGCCTTGACAGCGACAGCATCCTCGATGCCTGCCAGGGTGCCAAGTTCAGCCTCGACGACAACGCCATGCGCGTGTGCATACTCAACAACCTTCTTTGTCAGCTCGATGTTCTCCTTGAACGGCTTGGAGGAAGCATCGATCATGACAGAAGTAAAGCCGTTGTCTACGCAGTCCTTGCAGACCTCGAAGTCTGCACCGTGATCCAGATGAAGAACAACCGGCAGATCCGGATGGATCTCAAGAGCAGCCTCTACAAGCTTTACCAGATAGACGGAGTTTGCATACTTTCTTGCTCCCTGGGAAGCCTGAAGGATGACCGGAGAATTCAGCTCAGCAGCTGCCTCGGTGATTCCCTGGACAATCTCCATATTGTTGATGTTGAAAGCGCCAATTGCATATCCGCCCTTGTATGCCTTCTGGAACATCTCGGTAGATGTGACTAATGACATGATTTTTCCTCCCTTTTTGAGTTGATAAAATCTGTTAGCGGGCGGGCAGACGCTTTTCTGCCCGCATCCACCCGCATTATACCTGCTTTGAATCCGGTTCGCAATAGACACGAATCTGTTTTTCTCTCATGGGTCTCTCATGAGCCGGGTCAGTTCGAGCATCCGACCCGGCCAAACGGTCAAAGGCACCTTTTCCTCAGACATTGAAACACTCAGACCTTGCGTCTTCTAAGAGCAAGATAAAGGCCCGCAGCCACACCGGCACCGGCGATCACAAGCAGCAGCACATAGCGCGTCAGCGGCGAATCATCGCCGGTCTTGCTGTTCAGATTCGAACTGGAGGCTAGCGCCTGCGCATCTGCGAGGGCAGCCGAATCACCCGCAAACCCGGAATCCGGATCGGTCAGCCGCTCCGCCGCCCTGGAACCGTCAAGAATCTCATTTGTAACAGTCACATTTGCATTCATGTTCGACTGCGACAGCGTCACCTGGGGGGAGCTGATCGAAATATTGTAACCAGTCTTCTTTCCGCTCTCGACCACCTTGCCGTTTCTGTCCGTCTCCGCAAAGTACAGAGTGATGGTTCTGCCCTTCTGAGAGTTGATGTTGACTTTCAGCGTATCGGACATCGAGCTGGCATCCTTCAGGCTCATCGCCTTCTTGAACAGCAGCTTTGTGTGTGCTGCATCTGCGAAGATCCCGATGTAATAGGTCGCATTGACCCTGATCGGCGTCTTTTTATACATCACCGACTTTGTCAGGGTCAGCGAAGCCTTCTCATTCGTCTCATTCTTTCTCAGAACGAAGACGACCGGTCCCTGATTCTCGGCGTCTGCGTTGATTGTAAATGTCCGTTCGCCGGTTCTGCTCCCAACCTTCGAGAAATTCCCGTCATACGATGCCGTGAGCAGCGTGTAGTCCTTCGCCAGGCTCACACCTGCCGTCGTCCTGATCGACATCAGCGTGACCCCCATCGCCTGCTTTCCGGTATCAATCGGAACCGGGAAAGAAATATTCTTCCGTTCTCCGACAGATGTATTCTTCAGCGTAATCTTCTGGTTGTTCTTCAGTGCCAGCTTCCCGTCCCTGGTCCGCACCCTGAATTCTGCCACCAGGTTGTCAACCGGAAGTTCATTGCCGGAGGCATCGACCACTCTCAGCTGAATGTCAAACGTTCCGTTTGACATGAACTCGCTTCGGTGTGCATTGTAATACGCCTCGGTATAAAAAGTCTGAAGTCTGATGGTCTTATCCGCAACGACGTAGGTCTTTCCGGTTCCGGCACCATACCCATCCAACGCCAGCGCTTTCATCGTGACAGCTGCACCGTTTCCACCATCACGATCGCCGCCCTGGATCTGAATCTTCATGTCACTGTTGTTTTTGACTGACCTTCCCTCTGCATCGACCTCAAATACATAGTAGGTCGTTCCATGCAGCGCGTCGACCGGAACGGTGAACCGCGCACTTCCAATCGTCCCGGAGGTCGAATTATTCTTCGGCACTGTCAGCGTCTGGGCATCCCCATACGGAAGGGTTCCTCCTGCATCCATGAAGACCCGCACCTGATACTGTTTCTGAACTGTAACCGGAAGGCGTTTTCCAGTGGATGCCCGGTACAGCTCCTTCGTCACGACAATCGTTCCATCAACAGTGACAGGCGTCTGGACACTGGTCAGCTTCGCCTCAATCGTCACTGTGTTTCCGTCCTGAGGCTGATTCACTGCTGAGATGAAACCGTTCACCGAACTGAAGCTGTAGCCGCTCCAGTTCTGCGTTCCAACGATGTAGAGTGTCGTCCCCGTCTGAAGCATCCCGGTGACCACATCATCCAGATTGGGATCGTTCAGAACAAATTTTGTTGGATTCGACTTGATCTCTCCCTCTGTCCCCGCAACGTTTGCCTTGACGATTCCGGATGTTCCCGACAGATGTGCATTTCCGGCATCATCGACTGAACTGAGGTTTACAACTGCCTGAATGCGGCTCTTCAGCTTCAGGGCCGGGATCTCTCTGGAATAGGTTCCATTTTGGCCCTCCACCGGTGCTGTGAGCGTATCGGAAGCCCCATTTCCACCGCTGATGAAATGGTAGGAATCTTTTTCTCCCCACTTTCCAGATACCTTGACTGTGCTGCCGGTTCCGGTCCCTTTACTGAGAAGAACCAGCTGAACCGAACTATTCGGCATCGTGAAGCTATTACCGGAGACATTCTGCTTCTGATCCGCGTTCCCATCCTTTATCGTATAGACCAGATAATCAGCACCGGCTTCCAGAAGCCCACCGTCCGACTGAAGCGTAATGGATGCCCCTTTCAGATTCTGGACAAGCGTATTTTCGCTCTCCTTTGAATAGTTGACCTGGCTGGAAGTCAGGGATACGAGATAGGCGTCCGTGAAGGTGACAGAAGCAGCTGCCTGACCTTTGATCTCCTGTTCTGTATCCTGCGAACTTCCATAAGCATATACACGCGTCCTGGAAGTCAGCTGCCACCCTGCATGCTCTGTTGTCTGACCTTGTGTCTGCTCCGAATGGTAGGTAAAGGTCAGCGTTGTTGAAACCCTGTCTGCAGGCTCAGCGGCGGAAGTACCTCCACGTGTTAGGGACGTCAGTCCCGCCGGTGCACTTTCGGTGATATGGAAGACCGCAGTATCCCCATTTTGGGGCTGACTGCCATCCTTCTTCCCTGGCAGACTGCTTCCGAAATCGAAAGACACTGCGCTCCCCTGCATGGTGAATGCCGCCACCTGGTTCCACTGAGCTTTTCCGGACGCAGCTGTCTCCGACGTCTGCCTTTCAATCGTAACCTGAGAACCCGGCACGTCTGTTCCGGAAGGATCCTTCGACTCGATGGTGACAAGATTCTGAGATGATTCAGGCGTCTGACTGGATTCATGCATGTAATCCAGCTCATAATCGCTGGCGCCTTCCTTCAGCAGCTTCACAGCATCTCCGTTACTGTTTTTCGTTAGCTTAATTCCTGCTGCAGTCCCTGTGTCTGCCGCTGTTACGGTGAACACCGTCTCCGCCAGTTTCGCATAGGTAACCGTACCAGTACTGCCTGTACTGTTCTCAGAAACTGGCATCGCCTCCTCACGGACGACGTAGGTCCTGCGTTCCTTCAGAAGGCCTGCCGGGATCTGCTTTGCCGCTTTACCTGATGTCCAGCTGTATACGAGCTGATCCTTCTGTCCGTCAGTCTGTCCCTCTGTCCTTTCATAAAGGGAGAAGACAACGCCTTCCAGCTCCGTCTTTGTGCCGTCCGTGTTCTTACTGGCAGCGCTCACCTTCAGCGTTCCGGAGAATGCCTGCCGACTGTCATCTGCGCTGTCCTTGTCCGCGGCATTCTGGCTGGCTTCCGCCGCTGTCTCTGCCATCAAAGCTGCCGTGCCCTTCTTTGCAGCGGCCTCATTTGCATCCTCTTTCGATTTTCCTGTCTGCCCCGCCTCAGCGGCATGAGTCAGCTTCCCATCCACCGCTGCATTTTTCGCATACACGGCTCCCGTCAGTGCGCCCGCAAAACGAATGGTTCCCGCCGGTGCCAGATACACCCCGGCTGCGCCGCCCCGGTCAGCCTTTCCCGTATAGGAAACGAAACTAAAATCCTTCCCGTCCCTGCCATTTCCCGCAGCGATATTGACGATTAGATGCTGAGCCAGCTCCGGATGCGCATCGGCTGTCACCGCCTGCGACTTCCCGTTCTCTGCATACGTGACGGCAAAGTCCGGGATGTGGATGGTCTGATCCGCGCTTTTCGCAATAATATTGACGACAACATAGCCGGAAGTAACGTCGATTGTCCCGTCCGCGGCCTTCACGCCGTACATCGGGTCGGTGACGGCCTCAGCCGCTGTGTTCACATCACCGTTATCATCTGCATACAGATTCACCACGCGCACACTGTCCGAATCCTGCGCATCTGCAAGCGATGCCGAATAGGATGCAAGTCCTCCCAGAAGGCTCTGAGCCTTTTTCAGATTCTCCGCCCTTTCCTTGTCATCCTTTCCGTTGTCTCCCGCGAGAACCTGTGTTTTCTCATCCTTCTTTCCATCAAAGTGCTCTGCGACAGCCGCATACGCACCTGCTCCGGCAAAGTCGTTCACGTCACCAGCCGACAGTTTTCCGCCATTGTTTTCCCTGTCCTGAAGACTCGCGGCTGCGAAGGTCAGGCTTTCCTTTCCTTCGCTGCCAAGGCTGACGGATGCAGAAACCAGTTTTGTCTGATCCTGGGATACTTTCAGCGAAGCACCGGCATCCGATGCCTGATCTCCCACCTCCAGAAAATGAATCTGGCCTTCCCTTCTCTCTGCGATTCCGAGATCAAGCCCGTTCCCGAATGAAAAGCTGAGGGTTGTTCCTTTTGGAAGCGTGACAGCTTTTCCGTCCTTATCAACTGCTGTGATGGTCAGAAGACAAACGTTTTCGACCGAACGCTGCGCTTTTTCAAGCGCCTTCCGGACAAGCGCCGTCTGCTTCTGACCGCTCTTGGCATCCGATTCCTTCAGGGTAAGCTTTGTGTCAGCCGGAAGCTTTTCTCCTTTCGGCAGCATCAGCTTCAATGAAACGCCATTCGACTTTGCCTCAAAGCTTCCCTTTTCTGCCTGATCTGTCTCTGTCTCTTTCTGCGTTTCTGTTTCCTTGGAAGATTCCGATGCCTGAGTGCCTGGTTCTGTCCCTCCCTGCGGCTGAGTCTCCGGTGCTGGCTGCGTCTCGGAAGCGGATTGTGGCTGCGTCTCCGGCGCGGCCTGAGTCTCAGAAGCAGACTGCGCCTGTGTTTCTGCTGCCGTCTGCGGCTGTGTTTCAGCAGCCGTCTGTGCCTGCGTTTCCACTGCTGTCTGTGGCTGTGTCTCCGGGGCAGGCTGAGCCTGTGTTTCTGCAGGTGCCTGACTTTGTAGCGATTCCTGCGTTTCCGTTGCGGATGCTGCCGGAGCTGCCGGGAATACCATCGCTGCCGATAGCATAAGTGCCATCAGCCTGCGTGATCTGATCTTCATAGAACAATCCCCCTCATCGTGATACTTCGATCTCCTCGCAGCCCCTGCTCCCCAGCGGACATACTTCCACACATCATCATTGCGCTGTATGTTTAAAAAGACTGCACTTCCCTATAGTATAGACTGCCCCGAAAAAAATGTAAACTTTGCATTCTTTCGATTCTGTCACAAAAAAGGAACCGTTCCGGCTGGAACGGCTCCCTTTTTTCATAACATTCAATCTTCTGGATCAGAATTACTCTGCCACGTACGGCATCAAAGCTACCTGGCGTGCTCTCTCAATAGCAACGGTCAGCGCTCTCTGGTGCTTTGCACAGTTCCCGGTGATTCTGCGCGGAAGAATCTTTCCGCTCTCGGAAACGTACTTCTTCAGCTTCGCAACATCCTTGTAATCGATCTCATTGTTCTCTTTTCCGCAGAACACACAGACCTTCTTTCTTCTGTGCATCGGTCTGCGTCTTGGAGAATCACTTCTATCCTTTGAATACGGCATAATTGTTCACACCTCCATCTGTTCACTTCTTCAAATCAAACGGTCAATCCCATGGAAGCTTCTCGTCAACTCCCTCCGGGAACTGGGCAAATCCATCGTCCGCACCTGCCGGGGCGGGCATCGCCGGAGCCGCTGAAGCCGGCGCCGGGGCACCTGCTGAAGGAGCTCCCGGATACACAGCCTGCGAGGCGTTCCTGTCAGACACCGCCTTGCTTTCTGCAAACTCCTGGTCGTCTATCACGACATCGGTCGTGTAGACGGTCTGGCCATCCTTGTTCGTGTACTTTCCAGTCTGAAGTCTCCCTGACACCACAACCTTCGTGCCCTTCCGGAGATACTTCTCGGCAAACTCCGCCTGACGCCCGAACGCCACGCAGCTCGGGAAATCAGCTGTCTGCGCATTCGGGTCATTGTTGTCCCTGCGCATCCTGCGGTCGACCGCAAGGGTATACCTTGCAATGGCCATCGACTGATCACCAGCTGAATAACGGACATCGGGATCTCTTGTCAGACGTCCCATGAGGATGACTCTGTTCATACGAATACCTCTCTTCTTCTATTTATGCATCCTGTCTAACGCATAAATATCTGAGAACGTTGTCCATGATGCGGACCCTGTCGACAACCTCTGCCGGGCAGGACGCCTCAGACTCGAAGTGTACGAAGTAGTAGAAGCCTTCCGTCTGCTTCTGAATTTCATAAGCAAGCTTCTTCTTGCCCCATTCATCGACGTCGGAAACCGTTCCGCCGAAACGGATGATCTGCTCCTTGATCTTCTCGATCAGTGCAGTTCTCTCCTCGTCTTCGAGCTTTGCGCTGACAACAACGCACAGTTCATACTTATTCATGTTCCTTGCACCTCCTTATGGTCTCGGCCCACCCTTGCACGCGGGTGAGCAAGGCAAAATGATACATCACGTTGTGGTATTATACGCTGGCTTTCTATCCCGCGCAACCACTTTTTTACAGCCCTGACTGAAACGCCTTGACTGTACCGTTCATCTCGTGCCGGAAAAGTGCTCAGACGGCAATCCTTGAGAAGACCTCCCCGATCGGATCCCGGATCACCAGGTCCGCCCTGGTCTCCCGCCCGGTTGCCCCCTTATTGATCAGAACCAGATATCTGCCTCTGAAGTAATCGATCAGACCCGCTGCGGGATAGACGACCAGCGAGGTTCCGCCGATGATCAGGACATCCGCTTCCGAGATTGCCCTGATGGAGGCAGTGAGGATCCGCTCGTCAAGACCTTCCTCATAGAGCACGACATCCGGCTTGATGATTCCTCCGCACTTGCTGCATCTCGGGATCCCCTCGGCATTCTTCACATATTCCGCATCATAGAATGCTCCGCACCGCGTGCAGTAGTTTCTCATGATGGAGCCATGCAGCTCATAAACATTCTGACTTCCGGCCTTCTGATGAAGACCGTCGATGTTCTGTGTGACCACTGCGCGGAGCTTCCCGGCCTGCTCCATTTTCGCGAGCTTTCTGTGCGCTGCGTTCGGCTGCGCATCGAGTACCAGCATCTTGTCCTTATAGAATCGGTAAAACTCCTCCGGGTTCGCCTGAAAGAACGAATGGCTGATGATGGTCTCCGGCGGATACTTGTACTTCATATGATAGAGCCCGTCCTGACTTCGAAAGTCCGGGATACCGCTCTCCGTCGATACCCCGGCGCCGCCGAAAAAGACAATATTGCTGCTCCCGTCCACAATTCTCTGAAGCTTCTCTACCTTTTCAAGATCCATCCCATACCTCCCTGCTTGAAATGCTCCCGTCCTGAAAATCTTTTCATCTGCCCTTCCCGATTTGGCGGCTCCGCCTTTATCTCGTTCTCCACACTCGATGATGAGCGGCCGCCTTCACAAAAGGCTGCCGAAGCCTTCGCTTCAGCAGCCTTTTGTTTATTCCCTGTACTTTGCCACATACACCTGCTGCAGCTTTCCCTGTACAATCCGGCGTGTATTGTCATCGCCCGTGCAGGTGGACAGCGTCACGATCCTGTCCTGCGTCGTAACAGACACGTCGCCCCAGTTCACTTCCGACGCCCTTTTGCATGTGTCGATGAAGGACTGGAAGTCCTCCGTCAGAAATCTTGTCCGGTACGGATCCCCGACCTTGCTCACAATCGAGCTGGAGAAGATCCGGTACTGATAGATGAAATCGGGTGTGAACACCCAGAAATACGGATTGTCCGTCGCACCCTTCTCCTCCCAGAACTTTCTCAGCGATGCGAACATCGAGCCGTCCTTCATATTATGCCCGTAGATGATCGTATTCTGGTCTGTGAAATACTTTGAATTGTCACAGTTCAGGAAAATACAGCCGGAGAAAACGGCTTCCTTCTTAAATGTATGATGCAGATAGAAATCATTATTGTCCGTCTGCGCCACCGGGTACGATATCCCGGCGCCTCCAACCCGGATCCAGCCGATCACCTCCGGGTTAATCGACTGAAGTTCTCTGAAATCAACCGGATTATACATCTCCGGGAGGATCTGTGTCGTCCCGTTCTCTTCAACCTCTTCCTTCTTCGCTGCCTCGATCTTCTGTGGAAGGGTCGCCTCGGTCTCCAGTTCCCGGACATCGGACAGGGTCACGCCCTCGCCCGTTTCACCGCCCTCTATCTTCGACTGGCTGTCCGGCGCAGTTTCCGGCGCGGGCTCAATCTGGACGTACTTCTTGTTCAGGTCACTGTACTCACTTTCCCCGGCGCGGTATTCCCTCCAGTAGCCATAAAGCTTGTAGGCTGAATAACCGAATACCCCGATTGCAATCACAAGAAGCAGCGTGGTCAGAAAAGAACCAAAGCCGCCCCTCCTTCTCTTCCGGGTTCCTTTACCCGGAGCCGCTGGATATGATTCTTCGTATCGTTCATCGTACGCTCTGCGGTCGCTGCGTCTTCCCAACCTGCTGCCACCTCCTTTATCATGATCTCCCTGATCTTTACTGAAGGTTTCCGACTGTCCTCGGATACGGCAGTACATCTCTGATGTTGCCGACACCTGTCAGGTACATGACCAGCCGCTCGAAGCCGAGGCCGAAACCGGCATGCCGGGTCGTCCCGTACTTCCGGATGTCGAGATAATTCGAGTATTCGCTCTCATCCATCCCAAGTTCCTCAATCCTCGCCTTGAGGATGTCATAGTTCTCCTCACGCTGAGAGCCGCCGATAATCTCGCCGATCCCGGGAACCAGGCAGTCCATCGCCGCGACAGTCTTCTTATCTGGGTTCAGCTTCATATAAAATGCCTTGATTTCACGCGGATAATCCGTGACGAACACCGGCCTTTTGAAAATCTGCTCCGTCAGATACCGCTCATGCTCAGTCTGCAGATCGCAGCCCCAGTACACCTTGTAGCTGAACTGATCGTTGTGCTCCTCAAGCATCTTCACCGCATCCGTATAGGTCACGCGTCCGAAATCAGAGGTCATGACATGGTTCAGCCGTTCCAGAAGTCCCTTATCCACGAAGCTGTTGAAGAAATTCATCTCCTCCGGTGCGTTCTCCAGGACATAGCGGAAGATATACTTCAGCATTGCCTCTGCCAGCTCCATGTCATCCTCGAGATCCGCGAACGAAATCTCCGGCTCGATCATCCAGAACTCCGCTGCGTGTCTGGTCGTGTTGGAGTTCTCCGCCCGGAAGGTCGGCCCGAATGTATAGACATTCCGAAAAGCCTGTGCAAATGGCTCTACATCCAGCTGCCCGGACACGGTCAGATGCGTAGACTGACCGAAGAAATCCTGCGAATAGTCAACGCTTCCATCCGGGTTCTTCGGGACATTCTCCATATCCAGCGTCGTCGCACGGAACATCTCACCTGCTCCTTCTGCATCGGATGCCGTGATGATCGGTGTGTGAACGTAGACAAAGCCGCGCTCCTGGAAAAACTGATGGATGGCGTAGGCCGCAAGCGATCTGACGCGGAAGGTCGCCTGGAACAGGTTGGTTCTCGGGCGAAGGTGCGGGATCGTTCTCATAAATTCCACGGAATGTCTCTTCTTCTGTATCGGATAGTCCGGTGTGGAAGCGCCTTCCAGCACAATCTCCTCAGCCTGGATCTCGAACGGCTGCTTCGCATCCGGCGTCGCGACCAGCTCGCCCGTCACAATAACAGCAGAGCCGACATTAAACTTGCAGATATCCGCAAAATTCGAAAGTTTTTCTCCGAATACAACCTGCAGCGTCTCAAAAAATGTTCCATCGTGAAGCACCAGGAATCCGAATGTCTTCGATGCGCGGATCGAGCGGACCCAGCCGCCGACGGTGATCGTCTTTCCGATATAAGCTTCCCTGTCCTTGTAGATCTCCTTGACTGTTGTAAACTTTACATCCATGTATATATTCCTCCGGAAGAATCATCTGGCAGCCTTTTTCCTCGCGCTGCGCCAGTCTTCCGGCGCCGGGGGTGCTGCTTTGGTCTCTTATTATAAACAGGAATGTGCCGAAATGGAAGTCGGACTTCCTTAAGGAATTCTTCAATCGATATGATGGCTTCTGGCACGCCGCCTCCAAAAAAGCCGGGGATCCTGTCTGGAATCCCCGGCTTCGATGTTTATTCATCCCTCTATGTTCGCGGTCCGAAATATATGATTCCTGTACTTTTCCAGCACGGTCATCAGGATGCCTCCAAGCAGCGTGCAGCTGACGACCTCGCCGATTCCAACCGTCACCATCTGCAGCGGAATCGGAAGATTGACCCCATATCCATAGTATAAAACGAGCGGCACCACAATGATGTTCGCGATCACCGGCGGAAGGGTCGAAACCGTTCTTGTGAGGGCCGACACCCTGCTTCCGTCCGCTTTCCTCTTTCTGGCTGCTTTCCCGATCATCCATGTTCCGCATGCGCCTGCCAGTGTTGCCAGACTTCCGCACACGATATCAAGCGGGATCGCACCGCCAAGCATGTTGGCGATGATGCAGCCCACAAACAGCCCCGGCACTGCAGCCGGCGTAAAGAATGGCAGCACCGTCAGCATCTCGGAAATCCGGACCTGGACCTCCTTGAAGCTGATCGGAGCGAACAGCACCGTCAGCACCACATACAGCGCCGCAATCACGGCAGCCTGTGTGATGTACAGGACTTTTTTGTCTCTCATATTCAGTTACCTCCCTGGTTTTGATTAGAGTGGGGATGGCTTCAAACCCACTTATACCTGTAAAGCGGCCCTTCCTCCTGTTCTGCCTGATGGAGCCCCGGTCGATTTTCTGACCGTCAGTTCCGGCTGAAATTCATAGGTGAAGGCTGATGATGGCTTCTCGGGATGATCAATCATCTCAAGCAGTGTCAGGGCTGTCTTCTCCCCCAGCGCTTCCATCGGATGGTGAACCGATGTCAGCGGAACCGGAGACAGCTCCGCCAGCCTGGAGTTGTCGACACTCGCAATTGACAGATCCTGCGGGATGCGGATGCCCCGCTCCGCACACAGTTCCGTCAGCATATAGGCTGCCTCGTCATTGTAGCAGACTGCTGCCGTGCACCCCTCCAGGCGGTCCAGAATCCAGTCGTCCCTTTTGAGCATGCCCTTCAACATGACCGTATCCACCCAGCTGACATGATCCTCCTCGATCGGAAGCCCGGCCCGGATCAGTGCATCCTGATACCCCTGGTAACGGCAGAGTCCTTCACCATCATCATTTTTAAAGATACCGCCAATTTTCCTGTGCCCCAGTGAGAGCAGATAGTCGGTTGCCGCTTTCCCAACTGCCACATCATCCAACGAAACATGTGGAATGTCAAGACTCGGATAGAAGGTATTGAAAAAGATGACCGGGATTCCCCTCTCCCTGAGTTTCCGATAATAGACCAGGTTCGGGTTCGGCAGCGCTGATGCAACCGGCTCCACGATCAGAGGGTCCCTCGCCTGCTGCCTGTCCAGCTCCGAAAGGATTCTCCGCTCCGTCTCCCGCCTGTTGCTCGTAAACATGATCCGTGTCGCATACCCGTGTTTCTGAAGCGTTGTCGCCATCGACTGGAGAATCCTCGGAAAGATATAGGAATCTGTATAGGATGAAATGATTGTAACGGAATTCGACAGCGGTTCCCGGCGGCCTCCGCAGGCCTGTCCCCGGATGTAGGACCCGCTGCCCTGAATCTTCTCGATGATCCCCTCCTGCTCCAGCTTTGAGAGCGCCTGCCGGACCGTCTGCCGGCTGTAGGAAAACCGCTGCGCAATCTCCGTCTCGGTCTCCAGGCGGTCTCCAGGGTGCAGCGTTCCTGCATCCAGTCTCCCGCGCACCCAGTCTGCCACCTGCTGGTATTTTGAAGTTCTCGACATTTCGTCCTCCTGCCTGCTGATGGCTCCGGCCAGAGTGTTGCGGCATCGTTTGTCGAGGTTGGATGTCCTCCTGTCTGCCGATGTCTCCGGCTGCTGCCCGGCTCAGGCTGCTTCCCGGCTCCGGCTGTTCCCCGGCTCAAGCTGCTGAATCCAGATAGCTGTAGAAGATATTTCCGGCTGCGGCAAACAGATCCGTGGAATCCTGCATTCCGAAGTAGGTCCACTTTGTTTCACCCGGATTCAGCAGATAGGTGTTGTACTTGTCATACCCGACGATGATTTTGACCCCCTCTGCAGTCTGCGCAATGACTGGCCTTCCATGGCTCACAAAGTAGAGCACCTCATCCAGCGTGCATCCGCTCAGGTCGACCACCTGTTTTCCGATACCGATCTGAAGCTGGGAGACGTCTGTCGTCCCGCTTCTCACCGCCTCCGGAATCTTTTTCATCGGAATCTCCACCTGGTCCACCTTATCGCCTCTGACCCAGACGTAATCCTGCGATTGATTGATGACAACACCGAACACACTGTCCGCCTTCACAATGGCATCGTTCGGATATGTATACATCGCCGTCAGGCCGCCGGATGCATAGACATAATAGAGCTCCTGCATATCCGGGTTCACCGGGATCACGGCCGTCTTCGACGTACCTGTCACCAGCCTGCTTGCAGCCGTATCTGCCTTCTCAAAGCTGATCGTTCCGCCTACCCGAAGCAGAACCTCCGTCCTTTTCCTGTCGTCGACCTGCGTCGCAATCCCAAGCTCAACATCCGCCGCTGTATCCGACGAGACAATCTGATCTTCCGGCGCATCCTCATAGCCGCTGTCCTTCTTTGTCACGCGGCTCAGCTTCAGCATATTTCCAGTCTTCTGGACCCCTTTGACATAGATGCCGTCCGCCTGGTAGGTCTTGACTGACTTCCCGTCCGCATCGACAATCTGGAGCTGGTACATCGGGAAGATGCCATTGCCGCCATGCGGGACCTGCACGTCTCCCTGCTTTGCGATGCCATATACGAGATCATCTTTCATGAAGGAGAGCGGCCGCAGATATTCATCCTGTCCGCACGAATACGCCCGGGTCTCGCCGCTCTCAAGATCGATCTCCTCCAGTTCGGAGGAGCCATAAACCTTCCCCTCCTTCAGCCAGGCAAAATACCGGCCGGACTCCGACCCTGCATAGCACTCATTGCTGATCCCCTTCTGGACTTCCCTCACTTCACCCGAGGTCACATCGACTGCATACAGCACCCCTGACAGAAAGACATAGCAGGTCTTGTCGTTCTGCGTCAGGTACAGGCAGTCTTTCATATCCAGCTGAATCCGCTCCGTGTTGCCGTCACTCTGGAGAAATGCGAGTTCCGACACCATGTTGGATCCGGCATCGTAGTAATACAGCGCAATGCCGTTGTCTCCCTCATGACTGCCCCGGTTCATATAGCCGCCGACCGCGAAGGTGACATTCCCGTTCTCATCCACCCGGATAATCCGGATTGTGTTCTGCCTGTAGAAGTCCCGCGCATCCATGTTCTCTGTCTGCGGGAATCCGAAGACGCGTGTGAAGGAGCCCTTCTGCGTCATATATGTCCAGAGTACATTCTCCTGAACAAATGCAATGCAGCGGTTTTTGGAATCCGCCTTGTACTCGACCTCCTTCTGGGTGATGCCCAGATCGATTCCATCCTTCGTCAGGACACTGCTGTTTTCCGGATCAAAAATCTGATCCGTCGTCCGCTCAAAATTCAGCAGATAGACACGGCTGTCGGTATATCGCAGCCTGTAGTACTCATGTACATCATAAACCTCCTGCGCCCCGGCTTCCGAGGCCGCGGAGATACGGTAATCCATCGTCATCGTCGCCGTGTTTTCGTTGATCTCCGTCAGCCTCGGCGTCGGTTTATAGAAAATCTGCGGATTCAGCTTTCCCCATGTCAGCCGCTGAACACTGTCATGAATGTCCATGTACGCCAGCGTATCATCCTGGTCGGTTGTATCGTCCGGCTCGATCGCCTGTCCGACAGAATCCAGGTCCGTCTTGTTGATGCATTTATCCCAGAATCCGGCGGCAAAATTCAGGTAATCGGAGGTGTGAAGTCCGTCCGCCAGAAGCACATGCGTATAGTAATAGATGTTCCGCCCGCCCGTGGCGACCTGGATCTTCAGAACATATTCCTGGTTCATCAGAATCTTGTCCATCAGCGTCAGATCTGCCGTGATCGTGTCGCCGTCCTGGTTCAGCTTGATCACCTTCGTATTCTCCAGCGACTTGGTCCCGTCGATTGTGGATACCTCGTAGGACACGGAATCCACCGCTGCCCCGAAGGTCTCTATCTTGATCGTGATCCCTCTCGTGTCCGAGAGCGGTGTGATGCTGTCACGCAGCTCTGAAGCATTGATCTCACGGCTGTACCCGTGCAGCTCATTGAAGTCTATGCCATCCTTCTGCATGCAGACCAGCGGAAATGTAGAACTGCTCATGACTGTCGCGGTGTCCGGCGTCACCTTGTTGATCATACGGCTGAATCCGATGACACTGACGATGAACAGCACCGTCAGAAGCACAATCCGGATCAGCAGGTTTCGGATATACAGAACATTCTCTCTCAAGGGTTTCTCCCCGTCTGTCAGTGTCAGGACCACTGAATCGTGATCACGTGAAAAGAGTCATCGCAGGAATACCGTGTGTTCCAGGTATCCACGCCATTTTGCTGCATCAGGTACTGAACAGCGTCGTTGTACATCTTGTCCGTGAACAGCTGCTCTTTGGCCTCGCTGTAGGCATCGGCTGACCCGAACTTCATAACGATGCTCTGTCTGCCGCTCTCCACGGAGTCCATCAGCGCATTATACACCGTATCATAGTCAAATGTCTCATAATACATGCCGTTGATTTTATAGTAGTTCCAGGAATCATCCGTGCAGGCCGGAAGCGCGATGCTCCCGTCCGGGATGTGAGTCGGCAGGATCTCATCATCCGTACAGCACAAATAATTGTAATTCATGACGGTAATGCCGGTTCCGCTCTCCTGACCGTCCGCAAAGACCGGATCGCCCCAGGTGACATCGACATGGTAATACTGATCGCCGATCCGGACGATATTCCAGGCGTGGTCACCGCCATTTTTGATCTTCCCGGTTACATAAGTGCAGAAATAGCCCATCCTGTGGAGGATATACTGGAAAGCCTTGGCATATCCCGCACAGACAGACTTATGATACAGAAGCGCACTCTGCGCGCACTGACTGGACGGTGCATTCACGTCGTATTCAACCTGATTGATCAGGTACTCATAGACCGACTTGATCCGTCCGTAGTCTGACCAGGTTTCATCCGTCTGGGCGATACACGCATCCGCTGCAGCGTCCAGCTGCTGTTTCATCTCATCGCGCTGGTCTTCCGGGACGGTTGACTCAATCTGGTAGCTGACCACCTTTCCGGTGAGATTGCTGACAACCGTCTGCGCGCTGGATCCGACCCAGAACAGCTCCGGATGGTCTGCCAGGACGGCAAAGTATGCCTTCCAGAAGTCGTCCGCGCTGACCTGCGCATACAGATCCCCGCTGTCCTCCCGGTTGCTGAGCCTGGAATACAGTTCTCTGTAGATTTCATTGTAGCTGCTGTCCAGGTGGTCAAAGTAGTATTCCTCAATGCCTCCGTGATCCCACTCCGTATCTCCCAGATGGTAGTACGGGCTCTTCTCCAGACCGGCGGAGACTGCCAGATGCCGCGCTCCGCAGCCGCAGAGCGTCAGTGCCGCAAAGGTCATCAGCAGGATGACGGCTCCCTTCTTCAGAAGCCCCCGGGCTCCTTCAGTCTCCGGCCTTCCTGCCCGGCTTCTCTCTTTTTTCTCCATTCAAACCTCATAATATGTACAGCCATGCGGCCGCTCAGCGCTTCCACTTCTCACAGAGCCTCAGGATTTCCTGCGTAAACTCCGAGAGATCCTTGTTGGCTCCGCCCTCGCTGTCCCGGATCACGCTCATCAGCCGCGAGCCAGCTGCAACCAGCTTTGTATATACCTGGGCTGCTTTCCTGGTCTGCGAGGTCACGCGCACAGCCGCGCCCCTGTCGGAGCCCTTTCTGCGGACAAATGCACCCCCGGCTGCCTTCGCCTCCGCAAGGCCTTTCTGTCTTTCCTTCGAGAGCAGCACCGGCTGCGCGTCAACCGTGATCTGGCCGCTGGCCAGATCAAACTCTGCGCCGGAATAGGGCGCATAGGCATCCAGCCCAAGCTCATTCTTCAGCCTGTCCCTGAATATCTCGGTGACATAATCCTCGCCGTGTGTGACAAAGACTTTCTGCGGCTTTTCCTCCATCGAGGAAATCCAGCGCATGAGTCCCTCATTGTCAGCATGTCCGGACACCCCCGGCAGCTGGCAGATCTCCGCCTCGACATCGATGTCCTCGCCGAACAGCCGGAGATGGTCCGCCCCTTCCAGGAGCGCCCGCCCCGGTGTTCCCGCTGCCTGATAACCGACAAACAGGATGGTACACTCCGGCCGCCACAGATTGTGCTTAAGGTGATGCTTGATCCGTCCGGCGTCGCACATGCCGCTTGCGGAGATGATGACCTTCGGCTCCTCTATGAAATTGATCGCCCTGGAGTCGTCCGCCGTGACAGCCGTCTTCAGCCCGTCAAAACCGATCGGGTTAATCCCCTTCTGAAGCAGCTCCGTTGCCTCTGCGTCGAAATCTTCATACATCCGCTTCTGAAAAACCTGCGTGGCTTCATTTGCAAGCGGGGAATCCACATAAACCTTGAACCCATCATGGCCTGACACCATATGTTTTTCCTTGATTTCCCGGATAAAATAGAGCATCTCCTGGGTTCTGCCCACAGCAAATGAAGGAATCACAACATTCCCGCCCCGGTCGAAGGTCCGCTGGATGACCTCCGCCAGCGCCTGCGCATAGTCCGATCTCGGCGGGCGGGGGTGCGCACGGTCGCCGTAGGTAGATTCCATCACCACATAGTCCGCCTTCTTCGGATAGACCGGATCCCGGATGAGCGGCTGATTCGTATTTCCGATATCCCCGGAAAAGATGATAGACCGCGTCGTGTCTCCCTCCGTGATGGTCACCTCGATTGAGGCGGACCCGAGCAGGTGCCCCGCGTCAAAAAAGCGGACCTTGATTCCGTCGGCGATATAGCGTTCTTCCTCATAGTTCAGATTCACGAAACACTTGACCGCTCCCTGCGCGTCCTCGATTGAGTACAGCGGCTCGACCAGCTCACGGCCGGCCCGCTGGTTCTTGCGGTTCTTCCACTCAGCCTCAAATTCCTGGATATGGGCTGAATCGAGCAGCATGATGCTGCACAGGTTTGCCGTCCCATAGGTCGAGAAAATCTGGCCGTGGAACCCATGTCTGTACAGAAGCGGCAGATTCCCGGAATGGTCGATGTGCGCATGCGTCAGCAGGACCATGTCGATGTCCCCCGCCGCCACCGGAAGTGGTTTGTTCTCATATAAATCCGGTCCCTGCTCCATCCCGCAGTCAATCAGGATCTTTTTTCCGGCAGCTTCCAGATAGTAGCAGCTTCCTGTGACTTCGTGATCAGCTCCAAGAAAAGTCAGTTTCATGGACAAATCCTCCCTTTCGCCAAATATTTCAGATAATGACAGTATAGCCTATTTGAGGGACTTGATGAACGTTTTCCGGTATAATCAGGGTATCGATTGTGTCCGGGTTTAAAGCGGCCGCACCGCTGGCGGCACCCGGAAGGCCGGCCTTAAGAAGGATGGAGGGAAAAACATGACCGGAATCTGTTTTGATATTGACGACACGCTCTACAGCCGCGGGGCACTGCTGATCCAGGCGGCTGAGGAAACGCTCCGGCGGACAGATGGTTTTATTATGTCAGACAGGATGTCTTTTTCAGGTGAAGTTTTTCTTAAGATTTTCTACGAAAAAAGCGACGAGAATTTCGCGCTTGTGGAGAGCGGTCAAATCACGGCCAGAGAGTCGAACATCTGGCGTCTTCAGCAGACATTTCTGGCAATGGGGCTGCCCGCGGAATCATGGCAGGGTGCGCATTTCACAGACCGGTACACGCAGCTCCAGAATCAGATGGTGCTCTCTCCGACCATGAGGGGGTTGCTGGAGGATCTGGCCCGGTGCGCCAGAGAATCCGCCGGGCAGCTGCGGCTTGGCATCGTCACCAACGGGGCATCCGGCCATCAGTGGAAGAAATACCGGCAGCTCGGGCTGGAGAGCTGCATCCCGAAGGCGTATGTAACCGTCTCCGGGGACGTCGGCATATCCAAGCCGGAGCCCGGCATCTTCCGCGCAGCGGAAGATGCAATCGGTCTGATGCCCAGAGACCTCTGGCTTGTCGGAGACTCCCTGAAACACGACATTGAAGGCGCTCATGCTGCGGGATGGCATACGATCTGGATGAACAGAAATGCCGGCAGTCTGCAGTGCGCAGATGCCGGCATCACCGTCCACAGCGAAGCGGAGCTTGCAGCCGCCCTCCGGCAGCTTGTGCAGTTCACTGAACCCGGTACCTGAATCTGCCCGAAGCCGGCTTCAGATGCTCATGATCAGCTGATAGACAGCTGCCATGACCGGAAGCGTCACGATGGAAACGACCGACGTGAAGATGATCCCGTTGGAGCACTCCTCTGACCGGATTCCCCGCTCGGACAGCATCACGAGCGGCATCGTGCCGACCGGCATCGCCATCATGATCATGCTGAGCTGACGGATTTTCTCCGGCATCGGTACAAACCGGAGAACGATGACGCAGATGGCCGGAAGAACAATCATCTTGAGCAGCATGAAGAGATACATGCGGCGGTCCTTGAAAATTGCCAGCAGGTTCTTCTCCCGTCCGACGCTGACACCGATGATGATCAGTGAAACCGGAACCGCCGCGTCACCCAGATACGAGATCGGAGAGGCGACCACGTTGGGCACCCTGGCGCCGCAGACAAATACAATGAGAGCTGCCATACAGGCGATCGTCCCCATGTTGATCATCGGCCGGATCTTCTTCCAGAGAGACCCTTTCTCCGCCTTCCGCTCCGACGGTTCCATCTGGTCCAGATAATAGATGCCAAGCGTATAGAACAGGAGATTGTATTCAAAGATATAAATGGCAACGTAAAAAACATACTCAGGCCCGAGCAGACTTTTGACAACCGGAATCCCGATGAACCCCAGATTGGAAAATATGAACATCATCTGATAGATCAGTCTCCTGACGCGGTCCTTCGACAGAAAGCGGGCAAACAGCCAGCCAGTCAGAATCGCGACGAGAAAGATCAGTGCCGCAACAGCAAAGATCCCTCTGGAGAATTCAGGGCGCTTTCCTTCCGTATGAATCACCATACTTGAGAATATGATTGCGGGATTGAAGACATCCGCTGTCAGTCTGGACAGCGTCTTCAGCCCCGAATCCGAGATCATCTTCAATCTGTAGGCGGCAAAACCGACAGCAATGATCATCAGCACAACCACCATCTGCTCAAGTGTATGCAAGGGACTCATGACAATACCTCCGGGCTTAAGGGACTCATGACAATACCTCCGGGCTTAAGGGACTCATGACAATACCTCCGTTTTTTATACGGCAGAAATATGATACATGCAGCAGATGAGCCGGTCAAACGGTTTCAACCGTTTTTGGCGCTCATTTCCGCACATTTTCAGGTACAAACCTGTCCCCGGTTGTGGTATCCTAGAACCGGTTGTGTGCAATCGACGTGCCTGTCCGAGTCTTGCATCCCAGTTCATACAGGCACGGCACCAGATACCTGATCATTCACAGAGTTTACAGAATAAAGAGGGGATCTATATGAATCATTACGATACCATTATCGTCGGCGCAGGTCCCGGCGGCATTTTTTCTGCTTATGAGCTGGTCCGCCTGTGTCCGGATATGAAAATCGCCGTGTTTGAGCACGGCGGGCCGCTCCCGGAGCGAAGATGCCCGATTGACGGCGATCGGATCAAGAACTGCATCCACTGCAAGACCTGCTCCATCATGAGCGGATTCGGCGGCGCAGGCGCATTCTCCGACGGAAAGTACAACATTACAAATGAGTTTGGCGGCACGCTCTACGAGTACATCGGCCGGGAAAAGGCCATTGACCTGATGAAGTATGTCGACCAGATCAATATGGAGAACGGCGGCAGCCAGACGAAGCTCTACTCGACAGGCAACTCGCAGCTCCGCACGCGCTGCCTGCAGAACGACATGCACCTGCTCTCCGCTTCCGTCCGTCATCTCGGGACGGACATCAACTACCAGGTGCTGGGCAACATTTACGACAAACTGAAGGATAAGGTGGACTTCTATTTTCATACGCCTGTCAGCAGCATCCGGTCGGATGAGCCCGGATTTACCATCCAGACGGAGCGGGGCTCATTCACGGCGGACGACTGCATCGTCTCCGTCGGACGATCCGGTTCCAAATGGATGGAAACGGTTTGCTCCGACCTGAATATTCCGACCAAATCGAACCGTGTCGATATCGGAGTCCGCGTCGAACTTCCGGCTCCGGTCTTCCAGAACATCACGGATGAGCTGTATGAGGGCAAGATCGTCTACAAGACAAAAAAATACCAGGATCTGGTGCGTACCTTCTGCATGAACCCCAAGGGCGCTGTCGTCACGGAGAACACCAACGGCATCGTCACGGTCAACGGGCACAGCTATGAGGATCCGTCCCGCCAGACAGAAAACACAAACTTCGCGCTTTTGGTCTCGAAGCACTTCACCGAACCTTTCACCGACAGCAACGGGTACGGCGAGAGCATCGCACGCCTGTCGAACATGCTGGGCGGCGGTGTCATGCTGCAGCGATTCGGCGATCTGATCCGCGGTCAGCGGAGTACGGCGAAGCGTATTTCCAAATCCTTCACGCACCCGACACTGGAGGCAGTCCCCGGAGACCTGTCGCTGGTCATCCCGAAGCGCATCCTGGACGACATCATCGAGATGATCTATGCCCTTGACAAGATTGCGCCAGGTACCGCAAGTGATGACACCCTGCTGTATGGCGTCGAGGTCAAGTTCTACAACATGACCGTCGATATCGACAACGATCTCCAGACCTGCCACAAGGGTCTGTTTGTGATCGGGGACGGCAGCGGAGTCACGCATTCCCTTTCACACGCCTCCGCAAGCGGCGTGTATGTTGCAAGATACATCGCAGATCACCAGAAGGAATCCAAACAATCGTGAATACAAATACAGAAAACAAAGAAAAAGAAATAGAGGCAGCGGCAAATACGGCTGTCCCCCAGGACAGCACATCGGAACCGATCGACTTTACCTACATTGAGAACGCCAGAAAGCCGGTCGGCGAGCTGGGCGGAACAGTGTTGGACGACATGAACGAGAGTCATGCCGCCCTTACCGAATGGGGCTTTTCACACCTTCATTTTGGGAGCACCGTCCTTGACGTGGGCTGCGGCGGGGGCAATGCGCTCCGCCTCGCCATGCATCAGGATCCCGGTGCAGAATTCTTCGGCATCGATTACTCCGACGTATCAATTGAAAAGGCTACCTCTTTCAACGGGGAAGCCGTAATGAGCGGGCGGCTGAGCCTGAAGAAAGCCTCTGTCAGCAGTCTGCCCTTCAGGGACAGCTTCTTCGACACCGTCTACTCGGTTGAAAGCTACTTCTTCTGGCCGGATCTTCCCGGCGACATGAGGGAAATCTGCCGCGTCCTGAAGACCGGCGGCACCTTCGCCATCATCGTAGAAATGGTTGCCGGGGACATGAGCGATCGATTCGAGAAGATCACCGAGCACCTTCACATGAATGTACTTGCGCCGGAGCAGCTCGCTGAAGTCTACAGACAGGCCGGGTTCACCGACGTAACGTATGACTGGGACAAGGAAAAGGGCTGGCTGGTCATGCAGGGCAGAAAGGCCTGAGGCAGGCAGCGCGTATAAGATCACAGGACGGCCATGTGTCTGAAAAGAAATTGCTGAAACGGAGGGGATACAGATGAGGAAAGCTGCTGTTCTGTTTCCGGGAATCGGCTACAGCGTCGAGCGGCCGCTGCTCTACTATTCCGGAAAAATGGCAAGGGCACAGGGATATGATGTCATCCCAGTACCGTATTCAGGCTTCCCGAAAAAACAGGCAGGAAGTCACGATATGCTGCTGAAGGCATTTCAGGTCGGAAGAGCAGGGGCGGAATCGCTTCTGGAGAACTCACAGCTGGAAGCCTGCGACGACCTGATCTTCTTCTCGAAGAGCATCGGGACAGCAATCGGTGCGTCCTATGCCGATGACCACCACCTCGACCGGAAAGTCCGGCATATCCTGTACACACCCGTTGCCGAAACCTTTGATTTTCTGAAGGGCTCCGGAATCGCATTTCACGGCACAAAAGACCCCTGGGCGGAAAATGATGCCATCCTGAATGCCTGCCGCAAGTGCGACGTTCCGCTCTTTACCTTTGATGGTGCAAATCACTCTCTGGAGATCGGCGATTTCCGGACGGACATCCAGAATCTGGGACAGATCATGGAAACCGTCTGGGACTACCTCTTCTCGGGGATGTAAGCAAACTGCTCTTTGACAGCGATTCATGAATTTACAGGAAATTGTTTCACTATGAGTAAAAAAATCGTTCTGACCGGCGGCGGAACCGCCGGCCATGTTACACCGAACATTGCGCTGCTCCCGACGCTGAAAAAACTTGGGTATGAGGTCTCTTACATTGGCTCCTACAACGGAATTGAAAAGAAGCTGATCACAGAGCAGGGCATTCCATACAGCGGCATCGACTCCGGAAAGCTCCGCAGGTATTTTGACTGGAAGAATTTTTCCGATCCTTTCCGTGTCCTGCACGGCTACTTTCAGGCAAGACACATCCTGAAACGGACAAAGCCCGATGTTGTTTTCTCAAAGGGCGGCTTTGTCAGCGTGCCTGTTGTCCGCGCCGCCGCCAGCCTCCATATCCCGACCATCATCCACGAGTCGGACATGACACCCGGACTGGCCAACAGACTGGCCATCCCGGCAGCGCAAAAGGTCTGCTGCTCCTTTCCGGAGACCATGCAGTACCTCCCGAAGGACAAAGCTGTCCTGTCCGGCTCCCCTGTCCGTCAGGAGCTGTTTGAGGGTACCCGGGAAAACGGACTTCGGTTTACCGGGTTTCCGGATGACGGAAAACCCGTTCTCCTGGTCATCGGCGGAAGCCAGGGAGCGGCCTGCATCAACGCTGCACTGCGCGCCTGCCTCCCGGAGCTTTTAAAACAGATGCGGATCATCCATCTCTGCGGGAAGGGCAATCTGGATCCGTCCATCCGGCATCCGGGCGAATATGTCCAGTATGAGTATATCGAGAGCGAGCTCAAGGATCTCTTCGCGCTCGCCGACATGGTTCTCTCGAGAGCCGGTGCCAACGCAATCTGCGAGCTGCTCGCGCTGCGCAAGCCGAATCTCCTGATTCCGCTCTCCGCGGCGGCCAGCAGAGGAGACCAGATCCTGAACGCGCGCTCCTATGAAAAACAGGGCTACAGCATGGTCCTGGAGGAGGAAAAGCTCACGCCGGAGATTCTGCCGGAGAAGCTTCAGGCTCTGTATGAAAACAGGCAGCGCTATATCGACGCCATGAGCAGCGCAGCCCAGAGCAATGCCATCGACATTATCTGCGGATTGATCGAATCCTGCTCGAATGTCACATAAATGTGCATGATACATTTTCACTTCATTCGGAGGTTCTCTGTGCAGACCTCCGAATTTCTTTTTTCTGCCTCTGAAAGGGTTTACAGCCCGCATCCTAGATGATATAAATCCATCATTCCCAATTCACTTTTCTTTTACACCTCTCTTTGAAAGCCCCTCTGAGCATCCATCTGCTTCCATCACATGAAGATCTCCGGATCTCCGCCGGAAGGCCGATGGATCCTGATGTTTCTCCACGCTTCCAGCAGGTCTGTCTCCGGAGACGCATAAACCTCTTACGCTGATGTGTACAGGCACAGATCCGCCGTTCACTGCACAGGCATCTGAAGAGTCCCGCTCCGCAGAAAGATCCTGGCGGAAAATTCCAAAGAAAGGAGGCTCCCGTATGAACAGACTGGCTGCCCGTCTCACCCATTTCTCTTCTCTCGCGCGTTCTGCCGCCAGGAACTTCGTCCAGGATGAGGACGGTGTCACCGTTGTTGAAATCATCCTGGTACTCGTTGTTCTGATTTCACTCGTTGTCATCTTCCGAAAGCAGCTTACGAATATTGTCAAGGACATCCTTGACCGGGCTGCAAGAGACGCCAGAGGCGTCTGATGGCACTTCACCCCACACGCCGGCAGATTGCCGGGAGTGTCTGAGAACGCATCCTGATATGCGTAACCGGAGGGCATATGAGGCGCTCACGTGCGGTTATCACCGTTTTTTTCAGTCTTCTGAGTATTCTGTTTCTCAGTCTGATGTTCACATGCGCCGAGGCGGTCCGATATCGCGGTGCGCGCGCGCACTGCGCCAATCTGACGGCGGTCGGCAACTGGTCGGTATTCTCCGGGTTTGAGAACCGGCTGCTTGAAAAATTCGACCTGTTCGGCATCCACAGCGCGGGAGGCGGTACAAGCCTGTCCATCCCGAAGCTGAATGAATCCCTGAAATCCTGGATGGATGAAAACGCTGATGTCCGGGGATCGATCAGCGAAAAGCTGCCCGGGCTGACATTTGACCCCTTCCAGGTAACAGTCCAATCGACCGAGATCACCGCGTATGCTCTTCTCTCAGACAAAAGAGGCGCGTATTTCTACCAGCAGGCAGTAGATTTCATGCATGAAACTGCATGGATGAACGCGCTTGGCAAGCTTTCAGACGCTTCAAAATCCGCAAAAGACGCACAGGAGGCATTGAAAACCTATGAACAGTCAAAAAAAGACGCTGACAAAAAGGCTAAGCAGCTCAGGGAGAAGACAAAGCAGCTTGAAGGGACCCTCAAGGCCGATCCGGATGCCGGTTCTTCTCCGGCGGGCTCCGTCGTCATCATCGGCCCGAACGGTTCCGCCTCTGTGGGATCCTCCTCCGGCGGTCTGTCTCCTTCTCAGCAGCAGATGAAGGCGGAAAAAGAAAAAGCCTCCCGGGTCAAAAACCCCCTCTGGAAGATGATCGCGCTCAGCTGGAAGAATGTTCTTCCGCTTGTCTGCGGAGATCTGGACGTCTCCGCCGGAAAACTTCCCGGAAAGGAACTTCTGTCCAAACGCCGGAAAGAGTCCGGTACGCTCGATCTTGAGCAGAAACGCGGCGGCACGGCGGATAACCTGCTCTTTCGGGAATACCTGCTCGATCATTTTCCAAGATGGCATTCCGACGAGCCGGCAGCCCGCCTGAAGTATCAGATTGAATATCTCATCAGCGGGACTGCCTCCGACTCGAAAAACCTGAAAAACACCGTAAAACGGCTGATCCTTCTTCGCGAGGCATACAACTATCTCCATCTTCAAAAAGACCCGAAGGCACTGAAAGAGACTTCCACCCTTGCTGCTCTGATCCTGGGCTGGACCGGCAATGCTGCCCTGATTGAATCCTTCCGGGAGCTGCTCGTGTTCTACTGGGCATACGGAGAATCTCTGTACGATGTCCGGATTCTGATGCACAAGGGCAAGGTTCCCCTGATCAAGACCGCTGCTGACTGGCACGTCCCCTTACGTCAGCTCCATGACCTTCCGTCACGGCTGGAGAAGGCTGACCGGACATCCGGAAGAGGGCTTGCCTATGCTGATTACCTGCGGCTTCTTCTGAATATGCAGTCTGTAAAGGTTCAGAAAGAGCGGGCTCTCGATCTTCTCGAACTCAATCTGCAGAGTGAGGAAGGCTGCGAGACGTTCCGGGCAGATACCTGCGTCATCGCCATGAAGAATGTTTGTACATTCCGCATCCGTCCCGTCTTCTCTGCCATTCCGAGGGCTTTCCTTGGTACAGGCTTTTCCGGCGGAGAGATCAGGATTGAAGGCGGATTTGCATACTGATGAGGCTTTCCGGCCGCCAGACCGCACCCTGTTTCTGTCCCATCAACACTGACCACGCAAGTGAGGTGAGAAAGGATGTCCTTTCCAGGCAGAATCCAATCCGAATTACAATTATGTGTTCTCAGTCCCCTCTCCATCCCATCTACAGGCGGCAGCTCTGCACGCCAGGCTGAGAACCCAGACAAATCTGCCATGCTGACGCCGGCTGCAAAGAATCAATGCAGCTGCGGAAGCATTCAACCAACACACTCAGGAAAGGAAAACGCACTCTCTCCCACAATAAAGCGGTCAGGATTCCCCTCAGTCCGCCGGGTTGAACCGCGCCGAAGAAGGACATCCTCTCCCGCCTCACTTACAGTTGAAGCCGCACTGGAACTTCCCCTGTTTTTCCTTTGCATGATGCTGATTCTGCACCTGTCCGTCGTTTTCAGAGCCGCTGCGGAATTCTCCGGAAGAATGACCCAGGCAGCGGAACAGCTGTCCTTATTCGCCTACTCCCGTGCCTATGAGGACTCCAACCACCTGCTTCGAGGAGCGCTCTCCGATGTCTGGGTACACAGCCAGGTCATCCCCAAGGCTGCAGACAGGGAGGCCATCCAGCATCCCTCCTTTCTGCTCTCATCCTTTCTGAAGGAGGACAGCCGCATATCCCTTGTCCTCACCTATCAGATCAAAGCACCCGTTTCGGTCATCCGGCTTCCCTGGAAAGTCTTTGTTCAGAAGATCACCATTCGCGGCTTTACCGGCCGTAAAGGAGTCTCGGGCGAGAAAGGCGGTGAAGACAGTGTAGAGGAAACCCGGGAGGTTTATGTGACGGACTCCGGTACGGTCTACCACACAGATGCCGACTGCTCCCACCTGAAACTGACGGTCGCGCAGATCACGCGTCCGCAGCTGAAAACCGTCCGGAATTATAAGGGGTCAATCTACAAAAGCTGCCGGTACTGCGGCTCGAAGAATCCCGGAAGCAGCACCGTTCTTGTGAACCCCTACGGCGATGCCTGGCACACCAGCTCCACCTGTCCGGGACTGAAGAGAAGCATCCGGACTGTCCATGCGGATGATGTCCATGACCTGCGTGAGTGTCTGGACTGTGCGAAAAGGAGGACTGCGGCATGACCTGGAACCTGCTGATTTCCTATCTCGCAGCCCTGGTCTATCTCCTTCTGAGCGCCAGAAGCGACCTGAAGTACCGTTCGATCTGCCCACTTCACGCCATCCTGACCGCTGCTGCAGCGCTGCCCTTCAATCTGCTGACCGGGCTGTACCCGCCGGCGGAGCTTGTATATCTGCTTGTCGGCGGCGCTTTCCTGTTTCTGATCTCCTTTGCCAGTCACTTCGCTCTGGGGGCTGGAGACTGCTTCGCCATCACCGCCTGCGGCTTTCTGATCGGTTTCTCCGAAGAGATTGCCTGCATGACTTCAGGTTTCCTGCTTTGCGCCATCTGGTCTTTCTCCCTTCTTCTGCGGAAAAAAGCCGGCAGAAAGGACACGCTTCCATTTCTGCCCTTCCTGTTTGCCGGGCACCTGACTGTCTTCACGCTCAATCTGATCACCTGAGGATCCAATTCATGCCGAAACTGTTTTCTGTACCTTTTATCTTTGCCAAAACACGCCTTTCCGCAGTCTTCACCGTGGAAGCCGCCCTTCTGATGGCCCTGATCCTTCCTGTCCTGCTCAGTCTGATCTATATGGGATTCCTGGACCATGACCGCGGTGTCCTGCAGGGCGCTGCCTGCGAGGCTGCCTCCCTGGCCGACAACAGTGCTCCGGATAAAGCCCGTGAGAAAAAACTGCGTACCCTCACAGAAGAAATCGGAAAGGATGCCGTTCTTGTGTCCCGCAGCCTGGAGTCTTCTTTTTCACTCAGCAAAGATCTTGTTCAGGTTTCCTACACAGGAAGCATGAAGGTCCCTGGCCTTCTTCCTCGGCTTTTCGGCAGGGAAACGCTCTCGACCGGGCGGACCTTTTCAAGGAAATTGTTTTCTCCCGCTCCCGCCATCCGGAAAATCCGGGGACTGCGGTATCTCAGCTCCAGGCTGAACGGAAAAGAGGCTGCATCGTGAATATCACCGTTATCAAAGAAACAGACCAGACATACCTCTCGCTGGACGGATTTGATCCACAGGAATATGGCTACGCAGTCAACATGGCACAGAACTGTCCCCTCGAAAGCCTTCTGCCGATCCATATCTTTTTCTGCGACGGAAAAAGTCTTGTTCGCTACCGCATCACCGGTTTTACATCCCTGTCAGAACGCTTCAGTGACAGCCCGCTTCGGCTGTCTGACATCCGAAACATCCTCTATACACTCCGCGATATCTGCCAGCGGCTTCCGGAATATCTGCTTACTTCAGAGGACCTTCTCCTCGATCCGGAGAAGCTGTTCATTCGTCCCGGCAGCAGTAAGATCCATGTATGCTATATCCCGGGTCTCCCAACCGTACTTTCCTCCAGCCGGATGCTGCTTGCAGAATTTCTTCTGAAACGTACCGACCATGCGGACCAGGACGCCTCCGCCCTGGTATACCGGTTCTATGATCAGGTATCAGAAAACAACCAGTCTTTGTCTGATGCGCTCTTCCAGACGCTCCGGATTCCGCCCGGTTCCGGCCTGAATCCGGAATCTGCCGCTTCTTCCACCCCGATGGCGGACTGCCCACCCAGAGAAAGTCCCGCACCTGTTTTTCAGAACCCTTCTGAATCCAACGTTTACACAGCGCAGACCTCTCATGCAGCGAAACCTTCCTCCGTCCCTCGTCCCCGGCCATCCTCCCCAGGTTCTGACTGCCCGGCGCCCCGGCCTGCGGTTCCGAAGGTCATCCGGGAAAGGCTGGCACATGACCGGAAAAACCTGATCCTGCTGCTTCTGGCCGCCTCCCTGCTTGGCATCAGCTGCGCAGTTGCTCTGAAAATGGACGCTGCACAGATCGGCGGAATCGGATTTCTGACTGCCTCCGTCATCTGGCTCGTCAGACAGCAGCAGGTCAAAAAGAGAAGTGAGCTCCAGAATATCTGGTCCGATGAGGAACAGGAGATGGAAGACGATGATACGTTCTACCGTTCTCTTCTGAGCGAAGTGTATGCGGATCAGTCCCCCTCCACAGGTACTGCTCAGCGAAGCGGCCCGCCTTTTCCCGGAGAAGGCATTCAACAGGGTCTTCCGCCTTTTCCAGGGGGCAGTACCCCGCAGGATCCTCCGCCCTCCCCTGGAGGCAGCCCCCCGCAGGATCCTCCGCCCTTCCCAGGAGGCAGCACCCCGCAGGATCCTCCATCATTTTCCGGAGACAGTATCTCTCAGGATCCTCCGTCCTTCCCTGCGAATGCTGCGCTGTCGGGCTCACTCTGCCTTCAAAGCCTCTCCCCCGAACAATACAATGACATCCCGGTCAGCAGGCGGCTTCTCATCATCGGAAAGAGTCCCAGAGAGTGTGATATCTGTCTGAAGTCCGACACCGTGAGCCGGATTCATGCCAGAATTGAACGCGTCTCGGACACCTATTATCTGACCGATCTGTTCTCCACGAATGGCACCTTCCTGGATGGCCGCAAGCTGGAGCCCAACCATGCTTCCCCCATCCCGCCTGGCGCGGAGATCCGGATCGCCGGGTACCGTTACCGTGCAAATCTGTAAAGGAAAGCGGTTCACCACCGGCAGCAAACGTGCTATCATGGCGCTATGAATGAGCTGATCTATTTTTTTAAAACCAGAAAAAAGGCAAACCTGACCATCGTCATCATCAATGTCGTGGTCTACATCGTCCTTGCCCTGACAGGGGACCCGTCTGACTCCGCATTCATGCTGAGACACGGCGCCTGTTATCTCCCCGCTGTCTTGAACGGTGAGTACTACAGGCTGTTTACCTCCATGTTCCTGCACTTTGGTTTTTACCACATTGTCTACAACATGCTGAGTCTGATCTTTCTCGGCGACATTCTGGAGACCATCGCAGGACCTGTCCGCTACCTGGTCATTTATCTGGCCGGCGGAGTCGGGGGCAATCTTCTGTCACTGGGTGTCAGCATGAGAACCGGGAGCTACGCTGTCTCAGCAGGCGCCTCCGGTGCAATCTTCTCCGTTATCGGAGCACTGCTTTACATTGCCCTGCGAAACAGAGGCACCTTCGGAGAACGGAACATAAAAAAGCTGGTCTTCATGGTCGTCCTGATGATCATGCAGGGAACGGTTGACAAAGGTGTTGACGGTTCCGCCCATCTTGGAGGACTGATCAGCGGTTTTCTTCTGGGCATTCTTCTTTACCATCAGAAAAGGAGCACAAAATATGAAAGACTGTAACTGCATCTTCTGTAAAATCGCCAATGGAGAGATTCCCTCGGCCACACTCTATGAGGATCCGGATTTCCGTGTCATTCTTGACCTGAACCCCGCCTCAAAGGGGCACGCGCTGGTTCTTCCGAAGGAACACTACGCGAACGTCTTTGAACTTCCCGAGGGCCTTGCCGGAAAGGCTTTTGTGGTCGCAAAGAAGGTTGCTTCAAGGCTGTCGGAAGGCCTCGGCGCGATCGGCTTCAATATCGTCCAGAATAACGGAGAGCCGGCAGGGCAGACGGTTTTTCATTTTCATATCCACCTGATCCCCCGCTATGAGGGCGACAGTGTGCATGTCGGCTGGAAGCCCGGCACGCTGACCGATGAGGACCGGAAAGAAATTCTGGATCTCTTTGAATAACTGGTACGGCGCTGATTCATACCAACGGAGGGAAGCTGTCTATGGAAAACCGAACGATTGACCTGCTGCCCATGGTCAGAAGAATGGGGCGGACGACCATTCAAAGTGGAAAACTCTATCTGTTCTGGACAGCCTCCGGGATCGATTTCTGCTTCCGCGGAGAACGCATCAGCGTGGTCTTTACGGCTGGTTTTACCTCTATGGAACAGTGGATCTCGATGGAGCTGGATGGTTTCTTCCTGCTCCGCATGCCGCTTCACCGCGGCGAAAACCGGATCGACCTTCTACAGGGACTGGACGCCGGTGTGATGCACCGGATCCGCCTCTTCCGAGAGGTCCAGATGATTCCGGATGACAATGCCTGCTTTCTGACTCTGGACTGTCTCCAGTATGAGGGAGAGATCACTGCTCCCCCGGAATCCAGCCTGACCATTGAATTTGTAGGCGACAGCATCACCAGTGGGGAGGGCAGCTGTGGTGCCCAGATGGAGGAAGACTGGATCAGTCCGTATTTCGGAGTAGAAAACAACTACGCCCGGATGACAGCCGACATCCTCAATGCCAGATTCAGCTGTATCTCCCAGAGCGGCTGGGGGGTTGTGTCTGATTACCAGAATAATCCGCACTGTGTCCTTCCGCGCTTCTATGAGCAGATCTGCGGTGTCACATGCTGCCGGGAGAATATCCTGGCGCATGCCCATGACATGTTTGATTTCTCTGCCGACCCTTCCGACATTGTCGTTGTAAATCTTGGTACCAATGACGACGGAGCCTTTCACGCAGACCCCTACTTTGATCCGGAGACAATGTCTGTTTTCTGCCAGCGGCTCGATGAGTTTGGGCGTCCCCAGATGAAGGATGCGGAACGGCTTCAGGGGGCTATCGTCGCATTTCTTCAGAAAATCCGCAGGTGCAATCCACATGCGCAGATCATCTGGTGTTATGGGATGCTGGGAGACTTCCTGTCCCATGAAATCGCCGGCGCCGTGCGTACATACCGCACAGAATCCGGCGATACGGACACCCATTTTCTGCTTCTTCCTCCGACAAAGCCAGGCATGTTCGGTGCCCGGCAGCATCCCGGGCGCGCTGCGCATCAGGCAGCCGCACAGATTTTGTCATCCTATATCCGGCAGCTGCGGGGCTAATCGGTCTGCCGCCCCATACCTGCTGCCGTTTTCTATTACGGTTTGCTTTTATTGTTCATTTTATTGTTCTTTTTTCTGTCTTTCTGCCCTCTCCGGCTCTTATCTTTTCCGGCGCCTGCCGGCTCCCTTTCTCTTCCCTTTCATCCGTCAGCCCCGGCTCGTCCGTTCAGCCCCGGAGGTACCTTCTTATGGATCAGAAACGCTTTCAGGAATGCCGCAGCCAGCTTATGGATCGCATCGAAGTGACCCGTGATCTGTCTGATGCGGAAATCTATGCCATCATTGACGAGTTGATCGAGGAAAGTGATCCGCGCAGAAGAATGCGCCTCTCTGACCGCTGGGAAATGCGCAGGGAGCTGTTCAATTCAGTCCGCCGGCTCGATGTTCTTCAGGATTTCATCGATGACGATTCCGTCACGGAAATCATGGTCAACGGCCTTCAGAGCATCTTTATTGAACGCTCTGGCCGCCTGTTCCGCTGCCCCGAGCATTTTTCGTCACAGGAAAAGCTCCAGGATGTCATACAGCGCATCGTCGCGCTCTCCAACCGTGTGGCAAATGAGGCTGTCCCGATTGTCGATGCCCGTCTGGAGAACGGCGCACGCGTAAACATTGTCATGAATCCCGTTGCTGTCGACGGACCCGCCATCACAATCCGGAGATTTCCCGACCACCCCATCTCCATGCAGCAGCTGATTGAATGGAACTCTGTCTCCCGGGAGGCGGCCGACTATCTGAAAAAGCTGGTGACAGCCGGCTACAACATCTTTATCTCCGGCGGAACCGGATCCGGAAAAACGACATTTTTAAACGCACTTTCCAACTTCATCCCGAAAGATGAACGGATCATTACGGTCGAGGATAATGCAGAGCTTCAGATCCAGGGTGTACGGAACCTCGTCCGGCTGGAAGCACGCCGGCCAAATGCTGAGGGCGGCGGGGAAGTCACCATCCGTGATCTGATCAGAGCGTCCCTGAGAATGCGTCCGAACAGGATAATAGTGGGGGAGGTACGAGGCGCCGAAACCATCGATATGCTCCAGAGTCTCAACACCGGTCATGACGGCAGCCTCAGCACCGGTCACGGAAACAGTCCGCAGGACATGCTTTCACGCCTTGAAACCATGGTTCTTATGGGCTTGTCCATTCCAATACCGGCAATCCGCAGACAGATCGCGTCCGGCATCGACATCATGGTGCACCTCTCCCGCATGCGTGATAAAAGCCGGAAGGTTCTGGAGATTCTTGAAATAGATGGGTATGACATTCCCTCCGGTGAAATCCGGACGCACCCGCTCTTTGAATTCGAAGAAAGCGGAATGGACAAAGACGGCAGACTGACCGGCAGGCTCCGAAAGGTCGGATGTCTGTCCCATACTCAGAAGCTTCACCGGGCCGGCATCCGTGCTGAAGATATGTAGACGATGTATACACAGAAAGGAGTGGATCCCCATGCCCGAGCGCTCCCGAAGTATTCTGAAGAACAGCTCTCCTCCCCAAAGGTCCCGGCAGGCCGCCCGGCAAGCCGAGAACCGCGGCAATCCATATCCAGCCGGTCTTTCATCACTGCCGCCCCGCCGGTGCGCACCGGTGTTCAGAGCTAAGGCTGCCCCATCTCCCGTCCGGAAGCCCTGTGACTATGGGACCTATCTGTTCAGCCGACGTGAACGCCTCACAAACATTCTGGCATATCTGTGCCTGTGTTTCCTGATCTCCTGGCTGTTTTACCACTCGCTCCTGCCGGCAGCATTCTTCCTGCCAGGCATCCCGGTCTTCTTGAAAGCCCGGAAGGAAAGCCTGCTTGAGAAGCGGAAAATCCAGATGCTCCGCGAATTCACAACCGGCATGCAGCTGGTCAATGCTTCTCTTCAGGCAGGATACGCAGTTGAAAATGCCTTCCGGGAATCCCTCCCGGAGCTGAAGAAAATATACCCCTCCGACTCCTTTATCGTCCGCGAATTCAGGCGGATCGGCTCGCAGCTTGATGTCAGCATTCCGATTGAGAATGCGCTGTCGGACCTGTCAGCGCGCAGTCATATCGATGATATTCGGAACTTTACGGAGGTTTTCCAGACAGCCAAGCGAACCGGCGGCGACCTGATGCTGATCATCCGGAACACCGTTTCCGACATCCAGGAAAAATCAGAGACTCGTGAGCAGATCGAGGCAGACATCTCCGGAAAGGTACTGGAACAGAAAATCATGAGCCTTGTCCCGATTCTGATCATTGCCTACGTCAACCTTACATCCCCCGATTTCCTGGAAGTCTGCTACGTTACAGCCGCTGGGAGACTGGTTATGACTGCCTGCCTCGGTCTCTATGGAGCTGCCTTTCTCTGGGGCCGGAAGGTCATGAAGATCCAGGTATAAGCTCATTCCTGAAAGGAACAGCCAATGAAGAACAGAGCCCGTTTTTTCTCACAGCTTCATCCCCTCCGAACGTTTTCTGCCATTCTGTATGACCGCTTCGTTCCCCGCGGAAGAAAGCTGCGGCTGACAGATGAGCTGGACGCTGTGTCCTGCCATCAGAAGGACAGTACCCGCACCTACTATCTGGAGAAAATTTCTTCCACACTCTTTATCTCTTCTCTGATGGGTGCGGCTCTTCTCTTTGGAGCTTTGTACAGCGCCCGGCAGAATCGAAGCATCCCATCCAACTTGATAACACGCCCTGGCTACGGAGAAGCGGTCCTTGAGGAGACCCTGAATCTGACCGCGGCCGGAGAGGGGGAATCGGAGAGCGTAACAGTCCGGGTCAGTCCAAAGGCATACACTTACAAGCAGGCTCAGATTCTTCTGGATCAGGCTGAGATACAGCTTCAGAAACAGCTTCCGGGGCGAAATGACTCACTGGACGATGTCCGTTTCCCACTGCAGCTTCCCCAGGCCTTGATGGATGGCTCTATTTCAGCGGAGTACACCATCTCTCCCTACGGTGTGATCGATGACACCAGCGGTGCGATCGTCGGAGATCTGACCGAAAACGGTACGCCTGTAACCATCGAAGCGACCCTCAAGGTGCAGGAACTTGAACGGATATGCCGTTATGCAGCGGTTGTCTTTCCTCCTGTTCTGACAGACAGGGAACAGTTTTCCGCCGAGCTGGATACAGCCCTTCGGACGGCTGACAGTTCAGATCCCACTTCCGACCAGATCCAGCTGCCCGCTTATGCCGGAGATACTCCCCTGTCCTGGAGCCGCCCGAAAGGTCCCTTTCTCACGATTCTTTCCATCCTCACCATCCTCCTTCCCGCCCTTTTCTGGTTTCAGAAAGATGAAAAGATGAAAGAACTGGCAAAAAAGAGACGTGAACTGCTCGACCTGGACTACTCCGAGCTTCTCTTTAAACTCACGCTGCTGATCGGCGCAGGTCTGACCATTAAAGGTGCATTCTCCCGGATCTGCAGCCAGCAAGACACTCTGCAGAACGGTTCATCTATGCCAGCCGGAACCGGAACAGGCTGCATCCAACATCCGCGTCACATCGGCTCTCAGAACACGTATACACAGAACACGAGCAGAAAAAGGCGGCATGAAAGCAATCGGCGGCACTTCCGGGAGATAAAGGGATCCCGTCCTGCATCTGCCCATCCGGTATATGGGGAGATCCGGATTCTGCTGCGCGAGATAACGGATGGCGTGCCGGAGGAAACCGCCTACGAAAACTTTGGCCGGCGCTGCGGACTTCCGACTTACATCAAGCTTGGCTCCCTGCTCGCCCAGAATCTCCGCAAAGGCTCCAGCGGTCTGACCGCCCTGCTTGAAAAAGAAGCCTTTCTCTCGCTGCAGCAGCACCGAACCGCCGCCAGGAAGATGGGCGAGCGGGCATCTATGCGGATGCTCTTTCCAATGCTTCTGATGTTTGTCGATGTCATGCTCATCATGATGGTTCCGGCTATGCTCAGTTTCTGAGACGGGTACACCCCTGATTGTTTGACGATGTGCAGACTGCACGCTACAATAATGCCAAAATGACGAAAAGGAGACAAATCAGAGATGCTTGAAGAAATCAATACAATTCGTCAGCACGAAGAATCGGACTTCTGCACTCATCCTGTCCGGAAGATCCTGATCGATACAGATCCTGGCGTGGATGACGCGCTTGCAATCATGCTCTGCGCTGCCGATCCATCGGTTCAAATCACTGCCATCACGGCTGTTGCCGGCAATGTCGGTCTGAACCATACACTGGAGAATGCTCTGTATCTGAAGGAAGTCCTCGGGCTTTCTCATACCCTTGTATCGAAAGGGGCGGATCGTCCACTGGTTCTTTCCCCCGGGCGCGTCACAACAGTTCATGGAAATGACGGCCTCGGCGGACTGAGTAAGGCCCCGAAAGCGTCCCCTGACGCCGTACCGGCATGGGAGCGGATTTACGAGACTGCCGTCCAGGAGAAAGGGAATCTCGAGATTCTGGCACTCGGCCCGCTGACCAACCTGGCCATCGCGCTCCGGAAGCATCCGGACCTGAAAAGTCTGGTTAAAAACCTGGTCATTATGGGCGGAAGCGCAGGAAGCGGCAATGTGACAGAAGAGGCAGAATTCAATGCCTGGGTCGACCCGGACGCCTGCGATGAGGTGCTTCACTCCGGTATCCCGCTTCTGCTCTGCGGGCTGGATGGTCTTCAGCCTGCAGCCCTGGAGTTTCCGGAGCTGGATGCCCTGATGAACACCTTTCAAAACCGCGGCGGCGTGACTGAAAGCCTTGCCGTTCCGATCATCCGCTTTATTCGCCATTCGAGAAAAGGCTGGGGAGGACACCACAACGTCTGCATCTATGATCTGGCTACCGCTGTCTGCTTCCTTCATCCGGACGCCGCCCAGGCACGTTCCGCCCATCTGTCCTGTGTGACAGAGGATGGTCCCGCGCTTGGCAAGACTGTCGCATCGGCTGCCGTTTCCGGAGAAGCCTGCACCTCCCAGATCCTGTGCAGCATGGACAAGCAGCAGTATCTTGACGCGTTTCGCTTCATGCTGACCCGTCTGTCCGACCCGGATCTATCCCGCTCCTCTGTCTGACAGCAGCCCCACAGGGTAGCAAAAATCAAAAAGGCGCACCCGCAGGTGCGCCTCTTCCAAAAGTCATATCAGTGAAGCTTCAGACCCCATATCTTGCTCGATCTCGTCCCGATGATGACATAGTTGTTATAGACAGCCGGGGACGCCTCAATTGCCCCCTCGCTCAGTTCGAACTGTGTGAACTGAGCGCCTGTCTTCCCATCCAGGAGATACATCCGACCGCCACAGCTTGCATAGATCACATATCCGGTTCCATCCTCGTTATAAACACAGACAGGGGACGACCATGCATAGAATGCCTTGTGTTCCCATTTTACCTCTCCTGTCTTTTTATCAAGGCAGGCCAGAACACCACCTGAAGGCGTGCCCGTCATCGCGACTGTCACATAGATGTTGTCATCCAGACTGTCCCGGCCAACCGCGATTGTCGACTGGACACCGCCGGAGACCCCCTTCTGAGAATAACAGTCATATTCCCGCTTCCAGATGATTTCACCCGTCTCCGCATCAATCTTCCAGATCGGAATCGGAGCGGTCGTATTGCTCCTCCACCCTATATGAAAGGATGTCGATATGTACAGATACAGATGCCCATTCTCAGCCGACAGTACAGGGGTATCGTTGGTATCATCCAGCGTATCCTGGACCCAGACCAGCTGCAGCGTATGCAAATCCATGCACATCAGGTTCCCGCCATTGTCCGCCACAAACAAATAGCCCTTGTATATGTCGCAGCTGTCCTCCATACCAAGCCAGTACTGCTGAACGCTCGTCCTTGTTCCCATGTAGTGCCATTTGACCACCTTGTCCGGATTGATCGAAATCTGTCCCGTCGTCTGGTCATATACAGTATTCAGATGGAAGAGATACAGGATGCCGTTTTCTCCGGGCCAGATCAGTGTATCGGTTTCCGCATCCACAAGTGGAGACGAATCAAAATAGCTCAGGTTTCCCCTGAGTGAGAATTCATCGATCGCTCCGAATTCATACATGGTGCTCATGTCTACCAGATTCACGATAAATGCATGAGCTGTTCCCTCATTGCTGTCATATCCGGCACCGACATAGAGGATCGGATATCCTCTGGGATCAAGCGCACCCGCGCCCTTGAAGGTCCACCCCAGATAGAGCGGGTCCCTTGTCTTCTCCCCCGTTTCCATATCCAGGAAATAGACATATCCGTCCATACAGGCATAGATGACTTCGACCAGATCGTCCTTCTCCTTCGCCCAGTCGTACATTGCCATGTTCTTTTTCTGATTTCGGCTCCACCGCCTGAGAAGCGGCTGTCCAGTCCATCCGGACCCGGTCCAGGTAGCTGTGCCGACAGTCAGGCCACCGGTCTGCTGGGTCCAGACTCCTTCGATGGAGGCATCCCGGATGTCTGCATGTCCATACGTCGGATCGTCACGGAAGTTGTTTCCCCGGAAGGTCACAATCCCGTCCACATCCGTATAATCCTGCGGCATCCCGAACTGAATGTCCGTATCAGATACATACGTCGACGGATCATCCAGGACTTTCCCATTTACTTCGATTCCTGTCGATGCAATCAGATTAGAAGGTCTGGTCGATTCCACCGCATGCGGGGAAAAAGGTACCTCTGTCTCCGGTTCTGCCGCCGGCTCCGACTCTGTCTCCACCCCAGACATCATGCCGCTTTCCGTCCCGATTCCGCCCGTCTCACCCAAGTGAGTACCGGCTGCGTTATACTTCGCCTGATGGATCAGATTCCAGGCGCCTTCCCATCCGCTTTCCAGGACCGTACAGATCTGCGAACGGCCTTCCCAGCAGAAAAATGCAGCCACCAGAACCGCCACAAGGATCAGCACATTCCTCATTGTATGTCTGGGCTTCAGACAACCCATGTCCTTGTAGGGTTTTGTCGCTGCATACCGGCTGTACAACCGATACTTTTCCTGCTCCGGGCTGCTCTCTCTGCTCATCGTTCGATACTCCCTCCCTTTATACCTGTTAAGGCCAGTCCATTATCGCACCGCTGAAAAATCGCGTCAAACATCGATATGAGGTAACCAGACATGCTCCCACCCGATCTGCTGTTCCTGCTCTCCTTTTCAATGGGCTGCGCCATTTATGACCTGAAAACCGGAAAGATCCCGAATTTTTTCGTGCTCTGCGGACTTCTGTGCGGCTCTGCCACACTGCTTCTATCCTGTGCCGGAGCCTCCCTGAGCACGATCTTCCGGATCCGCTTTCCTGTTTTCAATCTCGCTCAGCCGGATCCAGCCAGCTGCATCCTGGGCTTCCTGCTGCCATACCTCCTCTTCGGACTTCCCGTCCTCCTCGGTATGATCGGCGGAGGCGACGTCAAGCTGCTGTCCGTCGCCGGTCTGTTTCTAGGCGCAGAAGCCGTATGGAACGTGATCCAGACCTCTGTCCTGATCGGTGCCGTCTATGCGGGGTTCATTCTGGTTCGTCACCGCAATGGATATCAGCGGTTTATGTTTCTCCGGAACTATCTCTGCGAGGTGGCATCTGTACTCCGCAGCCGCCAAACTCCCCCGGCCAGTCTTCCTGCCGTTTCGCACCCCAGCCTGTCCCTTTCAAATATCCATCCTTCCGGGGCAGCACATGCCGGCCCTCTGCTCTCTCATCCCCGCCTGCGCCGCTATCGCAGCGCAGGGACGGCAGATGCTGAATTCTGCTTCTCCGTCCCGATCTTTCTGGCACTTCTTTTTCACACCCTGCTGGCGCAGTTTCCATGAACGTCTTTCACCATCACCAGAGGAGGTCTTATGACAGAAACCAAAAAAATCTTTGCGATCTGCGATCTGGATGAACATTATGTCGTCCGGCTCGCGAACTACCTCACTGAAAAAAAGGCTGTTCCCTTCGAGATACTTGCCTTTACAAACCTTGACAGTCTCGCGATCTATGCCGGGGCACACCCAATCGAAATTCTCCTGATTTCGCGGCAGGCGCTGAATGAAAAGGTCAAGGAGCTGAATATCAGACGAATTCTGCTGCTAAGCGACAGCGATGAATTTGACCGCCAGCTCGCAGCGTCTCCGGATGACTTCCTTCATATCCCTGATGAGGAAGACACTGCATCATCCATTTCCTACCCGTCCATCCGGAAGTTCCAGTCCTCCGAGAACATCGCCAGGGAAGTCATGAGCTATTACACGGAGGGCCGCCTGGGACTTTCCAAGAAGCTTCAGGAAATCGGCACATCCATCTACGCTGTCCACTCCCCGATCGCCCGCTGCGGAAAAACGCTGTTCTCACTGACTCTATCGGAAATCCTGGGCGAAAAAAAGAAGACCCTCTACCTGAATCTGGAAAATTACAGCGGCTTTGAAGCCCTTTTCGGTCAGACATACCGGTCTGACCTGACCGACCTCGTCTACCTTTCCAGAAAAAATGAAGGGAGTCTTCCTCTAAAACTTGAACATGTCATCCGCCCGCTTCGGAACGCCGACTACATTCCTCCGGCTTTCTTCCCCGGTGACTTGAGAGAGATTCATGCCGGAGAATGGATCTCCTTTCTCACTTCCACCGCTGCTTTTATGGAGTATCGGGCAATTGTCCTCGATATCGGAAGCGAGCCGTCCGGTATCCCCGACCTTCTCTCATCCGCCGCCCACATCTACATGCCTGTGCTTCCCGATCCACTATCCCGGGCAAAAATCTCACAGTATGAAAAGGATATGGAAGCCTTGTCCTTCAGTCCGCTGATGGACAGAACCGTCCGGCTGTACCTTCCGGAAGTTTCCGTCCGCGGGGGCGGAAGCGAATTCCTGGACCATCTGATCAGCAGTGATATGGGGCGCTATGTCCGAAGACTGCTCTCCGAGGAAGCCATGCAGGCGTGTACGCCTCCCCGGCATCAGGCAGCGATGCAGCCCTGATCCTCCCCGTTGTCAGGAACGGATATAGTCCTGCTCAGACTTCGGCGGCCGGGTCATCAGGTTCCGAACCGTCTCCCTCGGATCCGCACCGTGGTTGATCACAGCATCGACGGCGTCAACAAGCGGCATCTCCACGCCATACTTTTTCTCCAGCTCCAGCGCTGCAGGTATGGCATTGATGCCTTCGACAACCATCCCGACCTTCTTCACAGCCTGGTCCGGCTTCATTCCCTGCCCGATCAGGTGCCCGCAGCGATTGTTTCTGGAATGCTCGGACGTCGCTGTGACAATCAGGTCTCCGATTCCTGCCAGACCGTAGAAAGTCTCCGCCTTGCATCCCATCTTCAGGCCAAGCATCGTAATCTCATGCATGCCGCGTGTGATCAGTGCTGCCTTCGTGTTGTCACCATATCCAAGCCCGAGTGCGATCCCGGACGCAAGTGCAATGATATTCTTCAGGGCGCCACAGAGTTCAATGCCCAGTACATCGTCATTCGTATAGACGCGCATGACATCATTCATAAAGACTTTCTGGACATATTCTGCCGTCTTCATATCTGTGCAGGACGCGACAATCGTCGTCGGAAGATCCAGTGAGACCTCCTCCGCATGGGTCGGGCCGGACAGCGCGACCAGCCTGACAGACGTATGTTTTCCGTCTTTGCCAAGCTCATCTCCAATCACCTGCGTCAGGGTAAACAGCGTATCCGGCTCAATTCCCTTCGCCACATCGACAATCACCTGTCCATCCGGGATATACGGAGCCGCCTTCCTTGCTGTTGACCGGACAAAGACAGAGGGCACTGCAAAAAGAAGAATATCCTTTCCCGTGCATACCTCCTCGATGTCCTTTGTAAAGACAATCGAATCCGGAATGATCATGCCCGGCAGATTCGGGTGTCTTCTCGTCTTGCTGTATTCCTCCACTTCTTTCGGAAGGGCGGACCACACCATCACATCATAGCCCATGTTTGAAAGCATTCTGGCAAGCGCCATTCCCCATGTACCTGCTCCGAGGACTCCAATCTTTACCATATCTCTATTCCTCTCTGCGAACCCAAACCTGCACCGACAAAAGCATTCTACCATCATTCCAAGACGGGGGCAAACTGCACCCTTCTGCTGCCTTCGATCCCCTCCGCCTGCTCTCGATCTGCTTCGATCTGTCCTTAATATGCCCTCAACCTGTCTTCCACCCCTACGTCAGCATTCCTTCTTCTCAGATACCGGCGCTGCCGGAATCTCGCCCGGCTCCTTCCTTGCCTTCAGCTGCTTCAGGAATGAAACCGCGAACGGGACTGAGATCAGGGCTGCGGTGATATCTGAAATCGGCTGTGCGATCTCAATTCCTGTCAGACCGAGATAAAGCGGAAGGAGCTCGATCAGCGGAATGAAGCAGAGCCCCGTTCGAAGCGCGGATAGAAAAAGCGCCCTTCCACTTTTCCCGATACTCTGAAACATCATGTTAATCGGAACCGACAGCGGCTGAAACAGTGCGGACACACAGGCCCATCTCAGGGCAATGGTTCCGATTTCAATCACCTCCGGATCGTTGCGGAACCAGGTGATGATCGGCTGAGCAAAAATCATACAGACGACGGCAAACACGGACAACAGGCCTGCGGCCATTTTCACCGTGAAATGGAAGCTTTCGCGCACACGCTGGTACTTCCGTGCTCCATAGTTGAAGGAAATGACAGGCTGCATGCCCTGCCCCGTCCCGATCGCGCAGGCGCCGATGAAGAAGCTCATTCTGCCTACGATACTCATCGCTGCAATGGCCGGATCGCCGTACACCTTCGCCTGCTGATTCAGCAGGATGGTACTGGCCGCATTCAGCCCCTGGCGCAGAAGACTGGGCGATCCGACCTTCATGATCTCCCAGTACGTTGAAAGCTCCGTGCTGATACGGTGCGGCGAGACATCTGTAACGGTGATATGGATGTAGAACATTGAAAGAAGAATCAGAAAACTGATGATCTGAGAAAGGCAGGTAGACAGCCCGGCGCCGGACACCCCCATCCTAAAGCCGAACATCAGGATCGGATCGCCGATCATATTCAGGATTCCGCCGGTTGTCAGGCCAATCATCGCGTACATCGCCCTGCCCTCATAGCGAAGCAGGTTGTTCAGCGTACAGCTTGCGGACAGAAACGGGCCGGCAATCAGAATCCAGACGGCATACTGACGGGCATACGGAAGGATGGTCTTGGTGCTGCCCAGAAAATACAGAACCCGGTTCAGATTCAGATAGAAGGCCAGTGACAAAAGCGTTCCCAGAAGGGAGGACAGGAAAAATGTACTTGCCGCGAACATCTTTGCCTTTTCAGGGCTCTTCGCCCCGAGAAACCTTGCAACAAAACTTCCTGCGCCATGTCCGCACATGAATCCGATGGCCTGATAGAAGGTCATGAACGCGAAGACAATCCCAACCGCCCCTGAGGCAGATGTCCCGAGCCGCGAGACAAAGTACGTATCTGCAGTATTGTAGATGTTTGTCACAAGCATGCTGATAATCGTCGGGAACGCCAGCGTTCCGATCAGCTTCCCGATGGGTGTCTGCGTCATCCGAATGTACTGCTTCCTTGTCTGCTCTTCATTTTGATTCTGCATACCATGATTCCTTCATTCCTGTGGGACTGCCGCTCCACCACAGACAACAGAGCGGCAGAGCCTGATTCTCTCTGCCGCTTTCATGTCTTCCGTATTTCCTGTTACTCCGCTTCTTCGTCTTCCTCAGCCGTGCACCGGATGTGAAGCTCATCCAGCTGCTGCTGCGTTACCTCGGAGGGCGCTCCCATCATGACATCCTGCGCAGTTTTATTCATCGGGAACGGAATGACTTCCCGGATGGAATCCTCCCCTGCCAGAAGCATAACCATGCGGTCAATGCCTGGCGCGATGCCGGCATGAGGCGGTGCCCCGTAAGTGAAGGCATTGTACATCGCCGGGAATCTCTTCTTGACATCTTCCTCGCCGAGACGAACCATCTCGAATGCCTTGACCATAATCTCCGGATCATGGTTCCGGACCGCTCCTGATGAAAGCTCGATGCCGTTGCAGACGATATCGTACTGGTCCGCCATGATCGAAAGAGGATCGATTTCACCTCTCTCCGCCTTCAGCAGGGTCTCAAGCCCGCCGCTCGGCATGGAGAACGGATTATGGCAGAACTCCAGCTCTCCGGACTCCTCGCCGATCTCATACATCGGGAAGTCCACAATCCAGCAGAATGCATACTGTTCTTTGTCCATATGGCCGGGAACTGCCGCGCCAAGCGTCTTGACCAGAACACCTGCCGTCTTCTGCGCCTGGGAAAGCTTTCCTGACGAAAGCGCAACAAAGTCACCCGGCTTCAGATTCAGCTTTGCAAATACCTGCTCCCTGATCGGCTTGACAAACTTTGAGATGCCGCCGACCAGCTCTCCCTGCTCGTCCACACGGAACCAGTATGGTTTGTCACCTGCCTGGACTTCAACGCCTGCCAGCGTCTTGTCGATGAACTTTCTGGTCTCATTGAACCCGCTCACCACGACTGCCTTGACGACGCCGTTCTCAAACGGTCCGAAGCCACAGCCGCCCAGCACATCGGTCACATCCTGGACATACAGATCAATTCTCAGATCCGGTTTGTCTGTTCCATACTTGTCCATCGCTTCCCTGTATGGAATCCGGAGGAATGGAGCCTCAGACGCCCTGTCATAGGTGCCGTATTTCGCAAACACCGGCGGAAGGACGTCCTCCATCACCTGGAATACATCCTCCTGGCTTGCAAACGCCATCTCCATATCCAGCTGATAGAACTCGCCCGGTGAACGATCCCCGCGGGCATCCTCATCGCGGAAACAGGGGGCAATCTGGAAATAGCGATCAAAGCCCGCTGTCATAAGCAGCTGCTTGAACTGCTGCGGAGCCTGCGGCAGCGCATAAAACTTTCCTGGATGCTTCCTTGCAGGAACCAGGTAGTCTCTCGCGCCTTCCGGGCTGGAGGCCGTCAGAATCGGCGTTGTGATCTCCATGAAGCCATGATCCGTCATCGCCTGCCTGAGCGCTGCCACAACCTGGCAGCGGAGTATAATATTCTTCTTCACCTCCGGATTGCGGAGATCCAGATAACGGTATTTCAGCCGCTGGGACTCATCCGCCTCACGGCTGCGGTTGATCTCAAAAGGAAGCTCGCTGTGGAAACACTTTCCAAGCACTGTCACCTTCTGCGGGACAACCTCGATCTCGCCGGTTGCCTGCTTTTTGTTCTTGGAGCTTCTCTCCCGGACCGTTCCGGTCACCTGGATCGTGGATTCTTTCGTGATATCCCTGAAGAGTCTTACCATCTCTTCTGTCTCGGCAACGACCTGCGTGGTTCCGTAAAAATCCCTCACGACAACGAACGCAAGACCGGCAGAAACAACACGCATATTCTCAAGCCAGCCTGCAAGCGTGACCGTCTTTCCAACATCCCCAATGCGAAGCTCGCCACATGTATGCGTACGCGACTGCATCATACTCTACCTCCTGACGCGGGCCTGAACTTCCGCACAGACGCCCCTGCTGACGACCTGAAAGAACCCCCGCCTTGAATTTTCACACTCCGGATATTCTACTATTTCTGCCGGTTTCTGTAAACCAGCCAGCTGCAACCTTCGTAAAATCAGCTGCAGCCTCCGCAAAGTCCTTCCCGGACGGTCCTTTCAGAGTCCGTATCTCTTTACGGCGCAGTCCTGGTCGGAATGTAAACACCCTTATAGTGCTTGATCTCATGATCCCGCTTTCGCTCATCCGGGACCTGATATCCGTGGAGCCCGATCAGCCGCTGATTGCTGCTCCCGCGAAACAGGAGCGTGGAATCCTTCTTCTCCAGTACAAACTCGCCATCCACCAGACAGTCAATATAGGAAAGCATTTCGTCCGTCACCTCAGTCCGGACCTTCACTCCTGTGCTGGATACACTGTCACTCAGAAGATCCTTCTCGTATGTATACCCTGTATAGCACCAGATGTCCTTTTCCGGATACGTTTCCCGGACCTTTCTGAGCAGCTTCACCAGCACACGCTGGTTCTCCGGTTCAAATGGCTCTCCGCCCAGCAGCGTCAGCCCCTGGATGTACACCGGGCTCAGCAGCCGCAGAAGCTCCGCCTGCGTCTCCTCCGTATAAGGCTTTCCATACTGGAAATCCCAGGCCATCGCATTGAAGCACTCCCTGCAGTGATGCCGGCAGCCTGACACAAACAGGCTGACCCTCACGCCTGGTCCGTCGGCAACATCGACTCCTTTGATATTCGCGTAGTACATATTGCTTCTCCCATCCCGTTGTTCTTGTGTCTTCCGGCTGCCGTCCATTTGCGCATGAGACTGCATTTTTCACAGCTGCCGCACCTCTCCACCTTCCCGGTTCAGCCAGGCGGCATCCGATTCATGTTAAGCCGGCACCTTTCAAGCCTGAAGAAACAGGCGCCCGCTTCAATCGGACGCCTGTTCCCATCATTCATATGGTGATTCAGATACTTTTGATCCCCCGCGCCTGCGTGCTTGCGATTACAGGTGCAGTACCCTGTCCTTGATCTCCTGCGTTCTTCCCTGATTCCAGAACTGGGTTCCGATATAACCACAGGTACGTCTTGCAACGGACATCTTGGTCTGATCGGTATTGCCGCAGTTCGGGCAGACCCAGATCAGCTTTCCGTGCTCATCCTCGTGGATCTGAATCTCCCCATCATACCCGCAGACCTCACAGTAATCGCTCTTGGTGTTGAGCTCCGCATACATGATGTTCTCATAGATGAACTGCATAACCGAAAGCACTGCCGGAATATTGTCCTGCAGGTTCGGCACCTCCACATAGCTGATTGCGCCGCCCGGGGAGAGCTTCTGGAACTCCGACTCGAACTCCAGCTTGCGGAATGCGTCGATCTTCTCTCTGACATTCACATGGTAGCTGTTGGTGATGTAGTTATGGTCTGTGACATCCTTGATGATGCCGAACCGCTTCTGCAGGCACTTTGCAAACTTGTATGTTGTGGATTCCATCGGCGTACCGTAGAGCGAGTAGCTGATATTCTCCGCTTTTCTCCACTTCATGCAGTAATCATTCAGCGTCTGCATGACCTTCAGTGCAAATGGCTTTGCCTCCTCATCGGTGTGACTCTTTCCGGTCATCTCCACGCACATCTCATACAGGCCGGCATAGCCGAGGCTGATGGTCGAGTAGTTTCCGAACAGCAGCTTGTCTATCTTCTCGCCCTTCTTCAGCCTTGCAAGCGCGCCATACTGCCAGAGAATCGGTGCCACATCTGACGGCGTACCCATGAGTCTCTCATGACGGCAGCGGAGCGCCCTGTGGCAAAGCTCCAGGCGCTCATCAAGAATCTTCCAGAATTCGTCGAACTTGTCCGTTCCGGTCTTCTCCGCCTCCCGGACAGCAGAGCAGGCGACGTCGACGAGGTTGATCGTGACAACCCCCTGATTGAAGCGGCCATAGTACTTGTGCTGCCCCGGCGTGTAATCTCCTGCCTCTGCCTTGTTGCCAGCGTTGCAAAGTCCCTCCGGCTGCTGTTCATTGTCCGGTGTCAGAAAACTTCTGCAGCCCATGCACGGATAGACATCGCCCTTGAGCTCCTTCATCTTCTTCGCAGAGATATAATCCGGCACCATCCGCTTTGCCGTGCATTCCGCAGCCAGCTTCGTCAGATACCAGTACTTGGAATCCTCTGTGATGTTGTCCTCATCCAGCACATAGATCAGCTTCGGGAACGCCGGCGTGATCCACACGCCCTTCTCGTTCTTGACGCCCTGCATCCGCTGGCGGAGCACCTCCTCAATCAGCATCGCCAGGTCTTCCCGGGTCTGCCCCTCCGGCACCTCGTCCAGATACATGAACATCGTCACAAACGGCGCCTGACCGTTGCAGGTCATCAGTGTAATCAGCTGATACTGAATCGTCTGGATTCCCCTTGTAACCTCATCCTTCAGGCGGATCTCGGCGATCGACTCAACCTTCTTCTCGTCAATCTCTTCCCCGACCGCCCGGAGCTCATCTGCCGTCTGCTTTCTGAGTTTCTTTCTGCTGATGTCGACAAACGGCGCCAGATGCGCCAGCGTGAAGGACTGCCCGCCGTACTGGTTGGATGCCACCTGCGCGACAATCTGCGTCGTGACGTTCGCTGCTGTGTAGAAGCTGTGCGGCTTCTCAATCAGCGTCTCGCTGATGACCGTCCCGTTCTGAAGCATATCCTCCAGGTTGATCAGATCGCAGTTATGTTCCTTCTGTGCATAATAGTCCGAATCATGAAAATGAATGATCCCAGCTTCATGCGCCCGGACAACCTCCTCCGGAAGCAGGATTCTGCGGCTCAGATCCCGGCTGACCTCACCGGCCATATAATCACGCTGAGTGGAGTTGATGACAGGATTCTTGTTGGAGTTCTCCTGCTTTACTTCCTCATTGTTCTGCTCGATCAGCGCCAGGATACCGTCGTCGGTCGTGTTGGACTTGCGCGCAAGCGTCCTCTTGTAACGGTAGCGGACATACTTCTGCGCCACCTCAAAGCCGCGCATCTCCATGATACCGGTCTCGACCATGTCCTGAATGTCCTCGACATTGACCGCATGAGGCGCCCTGCGGACCTCCCGGGCGACATTCTCGGACACCGCACGGATCTGCACATCGCTCATCTGGTGGATCGGATCCACCTCCTTGTTCGCCTTCTCAATGGCATTGAAGATCTTCTCAATGTCAAACGTAACTTCCTCTCCGTTGCGCTTGATCACGTTTGTCTGTACATTCTCTTCCACGATAGCTCCGCCCCTTCCCACTGATTCATCATACAATACCTTATCCTTGCCGGAATTCTTCTGCAAACACGCACAGATTGTCTGTTTATTCTGTCAGCAGCCGCTCATATTTCATTTGCTTTATCCAGATATAGGCATGTATGTTTTCTTTTTCACAATATCTTGTATGTTTGTGCCTTGCTATCATATCGCAGCAGTACTCCTTTTGCAACATGGCAAAATAGACAAACTCCTGACTGCCTTTCTCGAAGGTCATTCCGCAGGACGTTTCAGGAACGCGGAAATCAGGCAACTCTCCAAACGCTTCCCCGCTGACAGACGGCGTGCGCTGCGGCTGATGATCCCGAACATATCAGGATTTCAGCGGCTGCTGCACACGCTTCGTGCAATTTGACGAAGCCAGCCGCCAGGAGTCATGATCTGCAAGCAAGCCTGCATCATGGCTTCCGGCTCGCCGCCTTCACAAAAATCCCCGCAGAGTCAAAGACCCTGCGGGGATTTTCCTCCATGTCAGTCCGCACTGCAGCCTGACCGGCGTTCATGATTTTTTTCGGATTGTGTAATGCATCCCGCCATTCTCATCCAGCGCGAACGGTGTGCCATCCAGCATTCCCGCCATCACACTGCTGCGGATCCTATAGTAGACAGCCGCATCGCCGTCCCACCCGGCTGCATGGATATCCTCTGCCATATGCCAGGAGACCTGGTCATCGGAGCTGCCGTCGACAACATTCACCCTATCACATGGCATCCCGTTTAAGAAGAAATCCTCGAATGCGCGGTAGATGCCGGAAGCAGAAGCGGCATCCGGTCTGTTCATCTGTCCGAACGCATACGCGACGCCGAGAAGTTCCTCCAGACGCTCCGGATGCCCGGAAAGCACGCCCTTCACCAGAGAAGCAAGCCTTGTCTCCGAATCTGCGATACGGCTCTGAAGCCATCCGTGGATATTGGTGACATCGATCACGCTCTCCAGTTCCGGGAGACGCACCGCAAAGTCTTCTGGTTTCCCGATCCACCCCTTCTCTGCCGAGTATGCAGCCAGTTTTCCAGCCAGCTCTTCCTGTTTCCCGATTTTATGATACAGCCAGTAGTGAACCGGCCCCAGATATGCACTCATCTGCTTCTCACCCTCTGCTCTCTGCAATCTTACTGTTGACCTCTTTCACGACCGCCTCCGCATCCACACCGTGGACCATGCAGGCGTCCCGCAGGCTCTCCCCGAGAGATGCCGGGCAGCCAAGACAGTGCATGCCGATTCCGAGCAGAACATCTGTCGTCTCCGGGTACTGGCTCACCAGCTCACCGATCAGTGTCGTCTCATCTACAAACTTACTTTCCATCATATGCCACCTCTTCTGCATTTTCCGCTGTCACCTGTATGTCTCAACTGTATGGTGGCATTATAATGGGGAATTAATAACTTTTACGTTGTCATAGCAACATAATTATCCTTTCACGCTTCCTGCTGTGAGCCCCTTCACAAAGAACTTCTGGCAGGAAATGAAGACAATGAGGATCGGAATCAGGCTGAAGACCGACAGGGCGAACACATATCCCCACTGCGTGAACTGGTGCTGGCCGAAGAACCCGGAGATGGCAATTGGCAGTGTCCGCTTCATGTCATCATTGATGACCGTGTTCGCCCACGGAAATTCCTCCCATGCTGTCAGAAAATTAAAAATCGAGATTGAGGCGATCCCGGGTTTTGCAAGCGGAAGCACTACATGGAAATACACGGTAAAAACATTCCCGCCATCGATATAGGCGGCTTCATCCAGTTCCCGCGGAATGTTTTCCACGAATCCCTTGATCATAAATGTTGAATACGGGATGACCCAAGCAGTGTAAAAGGGGATCAGCCCGCCAATGCTGTTGATCGTATGGAGCTTCACGGCCAGCTCATACTGCGGCACAATCATCGTCGTTCCGGGAATGATCATCGTCAGGATGATGAACGCAAACAAAAATCTCCTTCCCGGGAACCGGAAACGTGCGATACAGAACGCCAGCGCGGAGGATACAACTGCCGACAGGGCAACCGTACTCACAGAAACGAGGACGCTGTTCAGAAAGTTGTGCAGGAATCTGCCCTGCGAGAGGACGTACCTGTAATTTTCCAGCGTGATTTCCTTCAGCTTCGGAAAGAACTTCGGCGGATACTCGTACAGAGCCCCATTCGGCTTCAGCGAGGTACTGATCATATACACCATCGGCAGGACAACGATTACCATGCCGGCGATCAGAAGGACATACATCCACAGAGCTGTTCTCTTCTTCCTCATGGTTCAGTCATCCTCCTTCCTCTGCATAAGCCGGAACTGTACAACTGCCAAAACCGCCAGGGCAAGTGCAATGATGAAGGACAGCGCTGCCGAATAGCCGAATTTTCCGCTGCTGAACGCCTTGTAATACATCCATGTCAGAACAACCTCCGTCTCATGCCCCGGCTTTCCGTCCGTGATCAGCTTGGTAGATGTATAGACGTTAAACCCTCCGATTGTCAGCATAACAAGCGCAAAGAGGATGGTTCCTCTGATTCCCGGCAGCGTCACGTGGACAAACCGCTGCCAGACTCCGGCGCCGTCCATCGACGCGGACTCATACAAGGACTGCGGCACCTGCTGCAGCGCCGCCAGGAAGACAACCATGTTCCAGCCGATCCCCTTCCAGATTCCCAGCAGCATGGCAACCGTCATGCCACCCCACCTGGAATCGAGCCAGTGGACATTCTGAGAAGTTATGTGAATCACATTTGTCAGAAAATAATTCAGCATGCCTTCCGTATTAAAAACATATTTAAAAACCAGGGAGGCAATGACCCAGGAAGTAATCACCGGAAGATAGTATGCTACACGGAAAAAGATCTTCGCATGGGTGATCGAGTTGATCAGCATCGCAACAAGCAGTCCGAGAATCATCTGCGCCGGGACGGTCACAAGTGTATAGACGATGGTATTGGTGAACGCCACCCTGAAGTTTTGATCACTCAGAACTGTTCGATAGTTTTCAAATCCGATGAATTTCTGGTCGAAAAATGAACCGAAATCCCATTTAAAAAAGCTCATCCAGAAGAGTCTGACGATCGGATAAAAGGTAAAGATACCAAAGATCAGCAGTCCCGGCAGCAAAAGCGCAAGAACCCGGACTTTATTCCAGCCTTTCAGTTTCATCATGCTGCAGTCTCCTTTAAAATGGGGCAGCCGCAGGTTTAAATGCGCCCTGCGGCTGCCCCGGATATCATATAACCCGCAATCCAGGAGAGGCGGGTTGCCGGTTATTCTTCCGCAAGCAGCTCATCCACCTCAGCTGCCAGCTGATCCATCGCATCCTGCGCCGTGGTGTCCCCATTCACCACACCTGTAACAGCCTCGGAAAGCTTGCTGTCGATTTCAGACCAGCTTGCCACAGTCGGGCGGGATTTTGCCGTCTTCAGCTGCTCGATGTAAGGCGCAAAGTCCGCCTTTTTCACCGTATCGCTCTCAAGCGCTTCCTTGTTACATGGGATCTGCCCGCACTTTGCCATGGCCTCCTGTGCATACTCACTGGTCATAAACTTCATAAATTTCCACGCAGCATCCTTGTGGGCTGACTTGAACATTCCGATGTCCTCACCGCCCAGGACGGAGACCGAACCACCCTCTCCTGCCGGAACCGGTGCGACGCCATACTCAAAGTCCGGATATGCACCGGCAAGCTCCGAAACCTTCCAAGGTCCTTCCAGGAGCATCATATAGCGCCCTGTGCCGAACCCGTCTGTCATCGGGATGTCTCCGCTGTTCCAGCCGGTAATCGCGCCTTCCTTTGCAAGATCTGCGAACATCTGGATCGCCGCAACCGTCTTCTCCCCGTTCAGATATCCGGTTGCCTTCGTCTGGTCCTCATTCGTGATGGCTCCTCCCATGCTCCAGATAAACGGGCAGAGATTCCAGCCGGACAGGCCAGGCTCGTCATACCCCCATACCTGCTGGCCATTCTTGTTGGTTCCGGAAAGCTTCCGGCAGGCCTCTGCGAACTCATCCATCGTCTTTGGCACTTCCACACCTGCATCCTTCAGTCCCTGGACGTTGTAATAAAGGATCTTCGTGTTGGTATTCAGCGCCAGCGCATAGAAGTCCTCCCTGATCTGCGCTGTTGTCATGGCGCTCTCCAGAAGCCCGCCGGAGACATCTCCGAAGTCACTCATTTCCTTGTTCAGTGGTACCAGGATCCCCATCTTCTGGAATTCCGGCACCCAGGCGCTGTCCAGCCTTGCGACATCCGGCAGGGTATCGGACTGGGCGCTGATCAGGATCTTGTCATGGAGATCCGCCCACTCGTGGGAGACCGCATTGACTGTAATCCCGGGGTTCTCCTCCTCAAACTTCGGAATCAGGTCCTTCATCAGTGTTTCATTCTCCGGCGATTGTGCGCTATAATGGTGCCAGAAGTTCAGCGTAACTTCTTCAGACGGAGCCGCAGCTTCTGTACCGGATGCCTGCGTTTTGACTGAATCCTCATCCTTCACTGAGGATTCAGCCGCTCCTGCTGTCATACTGCCTGCCAGCGCCATGCACATCGCTGCCGAGAGGATGGCTGTCTGGATTCTGCCTGAACACTTCTTCATAAGTTTTCCTCCTTTGTCTGTTCTTCCTTGAACATGACCGCCGAATACGATGCCAGTGTCACATTCAGGTATCCCTTGTAATGGATCACTTCTTCATTCAAAAAATGCTGCTGACCTCCCTTTTCCGTTTGGAAAGGCTCCGTTTCCTGCTGCCCCGCACCGGTCTGCAGCAGTACCCTGTAACGTCCTTCTGACACGACCGGGACCCGAAGATCATGGTCAGTCCCGCCTGCATTGATCAGGATATAGATGGCATCCCGTCCTTCACCCCGGAAATACCCGTATACATCCTTCCCGCAAAGCATGGTTCTCTGACGTCCCGTCCGAAGAGCCATCTCCTGCTTCCGAAGGCGGATCAGCTTCCTGTACAGCTCATAAAGTTTCCGGTCACGCCGGCTTTCCTCCCAGATCATGCACCTGCGGCAATCCGGATCATTTCCCCCCTCCATACCGCACTCATCACCATAATAGATAGATGGCGAGCCCATAAAGCTCATCTGGAGGACGGCCGCCAGCGCCATCTTCCTCCGGTCGCCGCCGCAAAGCGTCAGAAACCGTTCTGTGTCATGGCTGCCGAGTGGAAGGAACATCGAAAGATCCATGTCCGCCGGATAGTCGGACAGCATCCTCTGGATTCTGGCGTCAAATTCCTCCGCCCGGATTGTTCCAAGTGCGATGAAGTCCCGGACCGCATCCCGAAACACATAATTCATGATGCTGTCCATCTGCGTGCCGTTCATCAGCCGCAGTCCGCTCCCCCAGGTCTCCCCTAATAGAAGCATATCCGGATACTTCTCCTTCAGCACGATCCGCGCCATCTCCCAGACGCTCTCGTCGACCTCATCAGCAACATCCAGCCGCCACCCATCGATTTTGAATTCCGATACCCAGAAGTCCATCACGCGCAGGATGAACGCCCGAACTTCCGGATTCCCGCTGTTGAGCTTCGGCATATACTTGTACGCACCAACACACTCATAGTCATGATGAGTGATGTCAAATGGAAAATCCGTGACGAAAAACCAGTCCCTGTAGCGGGAGTGCTCCTGGTTTTTCAGCAGATCCTGGAATGGCTCAAAATGAATCCCGCAGTGATTGAACACCCCATCCAGGATAATCCGCATCCCGGACGCATGAACCCGCTCCACCAGTTCCTTCAGATCCTCATTGGTTCCGAACTGCGGATCGACCTCAAAGTAGTCTGTCGTTGCATACTTGTGGTTGAAATCACCCTTGAAGACCGGATTCAGATAGAGACAATCCACGCCAAGTTCCTTCAGGTACGGCAGTTTCCTGATAATTCCCCTCAAATCACCTCCCATGTCATGCTCTCTGTCCGGAGAGCTGCCCCACGGCATGCACCCATCCGGGTCATTGCCCTGATCTCCGTTGCAGAACCGTTCCGGAAAGATCTGATAGAATACCTGTCCCCTCGCCCATGCCGGCACTGTGACGGCATCGGTCGTGTTCGCGTACAGGAATTCGAAGAAGCCATCCGTCGGACAGCGTTGCGAAAAACCATGCGCTGTATAGTACAAGGCATCGTCAAACCGGAAATAATACTTCTGATACCGGGCAATCTGGTGAAACGTGACGGCTGCCGCGTAATAGTCAAACAGCTCATCCCGGTACTCCCACAGCATCGGAATCTCCCGGATCCTTTCCGGCTTTGTCCTTGCAAAGCAGAACAAAGTGCAGCGCTGTACATCTGCTCTGGCAGTCCGTATCCTGAAAACCAGCGTTCTGCGGTTTTGAAGATAAACATCCGGGTATGTCCCGGTATGCCTGACTGCTTCTCTGATCATTGAACCTCCTTTCCCGCTGATGACATCCGCCTGATCAGGCTGGTACCGACCAGCACCTGTCTGGGCGATCTGTCTGCCTCATGTATGCTCTGTATCAGAAGCTCTGCCGCAGCCTTCCCAAGTCTGGATGTATCCACATCCACCGCCGTAAGCGGCGGATCCATAAAAGGCGCCAGCGGATAATTATCAAAAGTCACCACTCCGGCATCCTCCGGCACCCGGCATCCGGCTCCGTGAAGGGCGCGCAGCACATGGTACGCAATCTCATTGTCAGCGCACAAAAAGGCATCTGCCTTCCCCTCGCTGACAAGTCTGACAGCCAGCTGTTCCATCTTCGCTGCCTGTCCGTCCGTCCAGAATTCAGCATCTTCCTGTTCAGGCCGGCTCCTCCGCCCGTCCGGCTCCTCCACGCAGATCACCTGTGGGGAGCATATTTCTGCCACACCGTCCTGATAGCCGCGAATACGATTTCTGGCAAAAACCGTCCTGTCGTTTCTGACAATCATGACAATCCTGCGAAACCCCTGCTGGCTAAGGTGGGAAACCGCCTCCCTGCTCCCTCTCCGGTTATCGACATCCACCCAGGTCATCCGCATCTGGTCGATTGCCGGCTCTCCGAGCACAACAAAAGGAAAATGCTCTTCCTCCAAAAACCTTACAGTCTCCTCATCGAGGCTTGCCGGGGGAATAATCAGCCCGTCCACCCGCTTTTCATAGACCAGCGTCCGGATCGAAGAGCCTGGACGATTGTTTGTGATCAGAAGGCTGTAGGAATGCTCCTGGACAACCTTCTCGATTGCATATACACTCCGATTGAAAAAACTATTCGCGAAGGTTCCTTCGTCCGCTGCGTCAATCACAAGCCCGATGGTGCAGGAGGCACCGCTTGCCAGGTTTCTGGCTGTACTGTTCGGATGGTAGTTCAGCTTCTTCATCGCCTCCCTGATCTTCTCCTGGGTCTCCTCCGATATCGGAGCCGTCCGGTTGACCACCCTTGACACCGTGGAAGGAGACACACCAACCATCTTTGCAATATCCTTGATCGTCGCTGCCATATTGATTTCCTCCTGCTGTCTGTCTCTGTCTGGCGTCCGAATCTCACCTCTTAATGCAACCGTTTGCACGAACGTTGTAAAATATATGCAATCGTGCAACCGATTGCATACTGAATATATACGTTATTCTGTTTTAATTGTCAATATATTTTCATGTCTTTCTGTTCATTTTCATGAAATCTGCACAATCCAGGGGTTCTATTTTTATGCAAGCTGCTCGAGCAGGGCAGATTATCCCTGCCCTACACGTTTCGGCTCGCCGCCGTCCTCTCGTGCTTCGCACTCGATGATGTGCGGTCGCCAGGTGCCATGATCTGCAAGCAAGCTTGCATCATGGCTTCTGGCTCGTCGCTTTCACAAAAAAGAGGCACGGAGCGCTTCCGTGCCTCTCTCCGGGAAACGATGCGCTTCCCTGTTCTTTCAATTCTCGGATATAGATTCTGACACAGTTTTTGTACAACCACAATCTCCGGTCAGATCTGCTCCGGTTGCTTTGGTGTAGTTCTGGTGTAGGTTTGGCGTACCCTTGGCATACTTTGAAACTCCTAACACCCCTAACCTGACAACCGGATGGTACGAAATGATTCCAGTTGTTAAGCCGCACTTGCTTTCTTCTCAAGGCTCTGCCTTCTCATGGTTCTGATGGAATCCACTGCAAGAATCAGCGCCAGCACAACAAGAAGAACAGCAATAACGGTTCTTGCGACATCCCATCCGAAGTCTGTCGCCGCACCGGACGTAAGCGCATTTACATTCTTGATGACCGTCTGGATCAGGGATGTGACCGTGACACACATCATGAAGATCATCGGCACGTAGAACATTTTGTTCTTCTTCCCAACCTTGCCGAGCCAGGTTGCAACCGCGAGCAGACCGACAGCAGCCAGCAGCTGGTTGGATGCACCGAACAGCGGCCAGATGTTCATGTACCCGGTCATGCCAAGTCCAACACCCAGCACCACCGTCAGGACGGAGGAGAAGTACGGATTGACAAGAACTTTCTTGAAGCCCTTCACATCAGCAACCGTCTCGCCCGGAGCCAGCCAGAATTCCTGGAAGGTATATCTCGCCAGCCTCGTGGAGGTATCCAGCGAGGTCAGGCAGAAGACAGAAATTGCAAGGATCAGAAGCGAGCGGATGACATTCTCCGCTCCTGAAAGTCCCGGGAGAACCGCAACCATCTTCGCAATGCCGATGGAGAACACCTGCATCGGGTTGGTTGTCGTTCCGGACGCAAAGTCCTTCCAGAGGTAGCCGACCGCGCAGATCGTGCACAGACCAAGCACGCACTCGATCAGCATGGAGCCATAGGCAACCGGGAGCGCATGCTTCTCGTTGTCGAGCTGCTTGGACGTTGTTCCGGAGGATACCAGCGAGTGGAAACCGGAAATCGCGCCGCAGGCGATCGTGACGAACAGCGCCGGGAACAGATATCCCTGCGTCTTGTTATAGAAGCCTGTGAAGGCCGGCATCTGGGAGATGCTCGGGTGCGCACCGAAGATCCCGATGACCGCAAGCGCCATCATGAAGTACAGCAGGAACGAGCTGAGATAGTCTCTCGGCTGAAGCAGAATCCAGACCGGAACGATGGATGCCGCCGCGATGTACACGCCGATCAGCACCATCCACGTGCTGTTATTCAGGTAAATCGGATGCCAGTTCAGCCCGATCGCGATGATGGCTGCAATCGCCACGACACCGGCAATCGTGGACACCAGGAGCGGTGCATTTCTTCTGTAGATCATGAAGCCAAATGCAATGGCGATGACGATGAACAGAATCGAAATCATCGCCGTCGACGCATTGGTCGCGCTTGCCGCCTTGTCCAGGACACCGTCCGTGTAGGTTGCGCTGAAGGTTCCGGCAACCATGGAAGAGAATGCTGCGATGACCAGAAGCAGGGTCAGGTAGGTAAAGACCAGAAACAGCTTCTTCATCTTGCCGCCCATGGTATCTCCGATGATCTCTCCGATCGACTGGCCCTTGTGGCGCAGCGAAGCAAACAGCGCGCCGAAATCGTGGACGCCTCCGAAGAAAATTCCTCCGATCAGAATCCAGAGCATAACCGGCACCCAGCCGAATACGGCCGCCTGGACCGGTCCGGTAATCGGGCCTGCCCCCGCGATGGACGAGAAATGATGTCCCATCAGCACCGGTGCCTTTGATGGTACGTAGTCGACGCCATCCTGGTATTCGACAGCCGGCGTCTTTCTCGACGGATCGATGCCCCATGTCTTCGCAAGCCATCTGCCGTAGAACAGGTACCCGCATGCCAGGACAACGATACCGATGAACAGTATCACTGCAGCATTCATTGTGTTTCCCTCCTCTTGTTTCCTGTGCCAGTCCGTGCGCTTATGTTCATTCTCTGCGGATCTTCCCTGTGTTCCGAAAATGAACAACCATGCAGCACCTTCCCGGCTGTTTTCCTGCTGCCGGTTTCCCGGCTTTATCATCAGCGCCAAACAGCGCAGGATGAACCAAATTGTGACAGCCTGTGGCTTCTGCCTTTCGTCTGTCTTTCCATATGCTTTTGCTTTTCGCCTGCCATTCACCCAGAACAGACAGAAAGCCAGCCAGCTGACTGCAGGCGGGCGTCTGCTCTCACCGGATCAGCTGCTTCAGCAGTTTCAGATTGTCGTGCCCGCCGAAGTTTGCGGCAGCCTTCCCGCTTTCCATCGCCATCAGGCCAGTGTGAAAATCCATCCAGCCGTCCAGTGAAAAGCGAAAGCTCTTGTGAAGCCGGCACTTTCTCAGAAGCTTCTCAGCGCCAGGTTCACTCCTGTCACAGACAACAAGAAGCGTCAGCGTCGTGCACATGTGCCCCTTTCCGGGGTGAACCAGCTTCATTCCTTCCTCATAGACGTACCGCTCCAGCGACCGGTAGATCTCCTCTGTGAGAAGCGGCACCGAAAAGATATAGCAGTGTTCCCTGCTCTCCGCACTCCAGAGCTCATTCTTCTTCAACAGGACATACTGTGCATTGCGCACGGTGAAATCGCAGCGGCAAATCAGTCCGGCCGGCCCCTCCAGTATCTCTGCTGAAACCGGTTCTGCCTGCTGAGGCGCTTCCCCCGCCGTTTTCTTTGCCGTTGACTCTGCTCGGAGCGCATTGAATGCTGCCGCAGAGGCAGCCGGGATGATGTCGTAGTATCTGCGGTATGAGCTGATCAGCCTTTCCACATATCGTCCGCGGTCCATACGGCTTTCCTCCCTTCCGCCCTCATATGTCCCCGCTTCCCCATCTCTGATGCCGTGCAGGCGCATCACAGGATGTTCCTGAGCATTCCCGGCAGCTCCGCCAGGTGATCTCTGCTGCCATGCAGACACGGCGCGGGATGGGAACGGCGACTGGCCTTGTGTAAAAAAAGTCTCCGCCTGCACGGCGCAATACGCGCTGTGCAAAGGCGGAGACTTTCATCTTCGTGGTACCACTTTGCTTGCTGCCGAAGGCAGCCACTCTGTCTGTCGCGGATATCCGCTGCGGCTGCTGCGGAGCGTCCTGAAACAGTTCATCATATGACGGTGATCACCGGCGGCATCTACTTCTTCTGCCCAGGGGGATGTAAAAAACGCCCCGGACACCCGGTTCAATGTGCTGCTCGCAGATGAGACTCATCCGAACTTCCCATGCCGCATCTCAGCACCCGCGGCTCTCTGTGATGTTCCACTCGTGAGCATGTTCTGGTCATTGCATTTCTCTGTTGTATGTCGGTTCTTTCGAACTTGAACAGAATCATACCACCTGTTAATTGTTTTGTAAACCAAATGTTTCTCTAATTTTCGGCATACTGTCCGATATTTTTCGGCTATCTCATAATCATCCGAATAGATTCTGTTCTTCTTGTATTCTCTGTTTTATCCCGCTGTATTGTCTCTCTGCTTTTGTCTTCCTGCTGCCGGCAGACAGCCCGGCTGAAACGGTTCTTACACCGTTCCCCACTGGTACACGGTCCTGCCGTCGGCATTCTCCGCGAACGGCCCGGGAAGCGGAGCGGCTCCTCTGTGCGCACCGAAGTAATCCTCTTGAAAGACGATTCTGCTGCCATCCGGGTTCTCAAACCGTTCTTCCGGCTCAAAGGCTTTTCCAAGTGTATCCGAGTCAACGACGGCGTCCTTAAAGCCCGACTGTCTCAGCCATTCTCCGATGTTCGTCCTCAGAATGACGCTGCCATCCCGCTCCTCCACATTCGCATAAGGTGCTTCCGGAAGCATTGACGCATCAGGGATGCAGCCCTTTTTCTCATGCTTCCATGCTTCTGCCCCGTTCAGATAGAAGTTTCCCTCAGACCAGACGGGCAGCTTGTCAAAATGATGCGGTTCAAGCTTCTTCATATCCGGGACGTCCGAGTCCATATCGAACTGACCAATCCACTCCTCATAGGTCGGATAGCTGTCGAACACAGCCGTCCCAACCTTCCGGTTGTCCCAGTCCGCTGCGCCAGGCTCGCTGTCGCTGGCATTGAGGTAGTCCGCGGACGGCCATTTCTGCAAAAATACATTGTTGTAGAAGCGGTCGTCTCCGTGCAGGATGGTCATGAAGCCCATGACTTCCGTCCGGTGCGGGATGTGATACGGAGTGTAGCGCTGTCTCAGCAGACCGTCCACGATCGCATCTGTTCCGCCTCCCACGACCGTAAAGGCTCCGCAGATGAGATTGTGCACCATCGCAACCCCCTCCGTCGCAAACCGAAGCGAGACATCGGAAAGCAGGATGTTGTTGTCGATCAGTGTCGGTCCGTGGCCGACCTCGACGAACAGATCCTGGCTGCACATGCCGCCCGGAAGCCGCTTTGCCCCCTCAGGCGCCTGATTGCGGTACAGCAGGTTCTGCGTGATTCTCGTCCCCTGTGCCTCCCAGTCGCACCAGATACCCATCGTGCAGTCATGGATCCAGTTTCTCCTGATCGTCACATCGATGGCCGCGTGCATCTTGATGCCCGCAATCTCCGCGCCTCCAAGCTCCATCATATTGTTGATATGGTGGATATGGTTGTCCTCGATCACGCTGAAGACACCGCCCATGCGGCCGATGATCCCGCCCTGCTCGCAGTCATGGATATTGTTGCGGCGGATGATATGGCTTCCGATCTTTTCCTTCAGCCAGCCATAGTACTGTCCTCTGCAGACCGCGTCTCGCTCCATCTGAGTCGGACTCTTCACGTGTTTTGTCGTAAAGTAATGGTCATTCTCCGGGTCATAGTACTTGCCCAGTCCGATGCCGGAGCACTTGCTGTTCGAGATCTCGCAGTCCTCGATGATCCACCCCTTTGACCAGTGCGGACCGATCATGCAGTCCTGGAAAGCGGCCGGCGGTGCCCAGGTCGTCGCAGCCTTTGTCACCACGAAACCGGAGACTGTGATGTACCCGATCCCCTCCTGCTGCGGCATGAAGCACTCTCTGCGAACATTGATCTCCACATTTTCCTTGTTCGGGTCCTTGTCTTGGAAATTTGCATAGAAGACCGTCTCATCTCCGTCCTGCTCCGCGTACCACTGGTAAACAGACTCCTCCGGCCGCCAGGAGTACGGGCTTTTCTCCGCCTTCAGGCAGTCCTCCAGCGTCCTCGCCTCATACAGCATCCGGTCATTCAGGTAGACCGCTCCGGTGTGTCTGCCCTTTCCGGCAAAGTACCAGTCGCCGTAGACATAGGTCGTATACGGATTGTAGTCCCCGAAGATGCCGTTCCTGACGCGTGCTGTCCAGACAGTTCCCTGATACCGCTCCCAGTCTTCCAGCTTCTCCGCGCCGGTGATCACTGCACCGAGCTTTTTCTCGCTCCTGTAGATAATCCGTGCGTCCGGGCGCCCGGCGTTCTTCGGGTCTACATACTCGCGGTACACCCCGGGTGCCACAACAACCTCATCTCCAGGCTTCGCCACACTCGCGGCATCCTGAATATGCCGGAACGGCCTGTTCTCACTGCCGTCTCCCTGAAATGAGGCAGCAGCGTTGACATAGTAAATCATCCGTATCTCCCTTCACCCCTTGACCTTGATCACTGCCTTGACCAGATCCGTCCGATTATTGACACATTCCTGATAGGCATCATCGATATGATCGAAGTCAAACTCATGTGTGACAATCTGCTTGACATCAATGGCTCCCTTTGCAACTGCAGCAATCGCCTTCGGGAAGATATTTCTGTATCTGAAAACAGATTTGATTGTCAGTTCCTTATCCATGATCTGCGCAAAGCTATAGCTGATGTCTGACTGAACAGAAATCCCTACCAGAACAACGACACCGCCGCGCCTTGCAAGATAAGGTGTCTGCTGAATGCAGACTGCAGCCCCGCTCGTCTCAAAGACCTTGTCTGCCCCGCGTCCCCCGGTCAGTTCGGCAACACGCTCCAGCACATTCTCCTTCCCGCTGTTGATCACAACGTCTGCGCCCAGCTCTTTTGCCTTGTTAAGTCTGGCCTCCACGATATCCGCTACGATAATCTGCCCTGCTCCGTGAGCCTTCGCTGACAGAAGCGTGCAAAGTCCGATGCACCCGCTCCCCAGAATGACCACGGTATCTCCGACGCCAACGCCGCCCTGGTTCGCCGCGTGAAAACCGACAGACAGCGGTTCGATCAATGCGCCTTCCTTTGTGCTGACATTGTCAGGAAGCTTGAAGCACCAGTCTGCGGGATGCTCGATGAATTCCTCGTTACAGCCGGGAACCGGCGGGGTAGCGAGAAACTGTACATCCGGGCACAGATTATAATATCCGGTTTTGCAGAACTCACAATGTCCGCAGGTGACACCCGGCTCCAGCGCAACCCGGTCTCCAACCTGAAGATTTGTGACACCCTCTCCAACCTCGACAACTGTTCCTGCCGCCTCATGCCCCAGCATATAATCCTGCGTCAGGTCAACTGTATAAGCGCCAACCTTACCGGCATGATAATAATGAATATCTGACCCGCAGATCCCGATGTATTCCAATGCTACAACTACATTTCCCGGTCCCGCAGCAGGTTTTTCAATCTCTTTGATGATCATATGATCAAGCCCTCTCATGAAGGCTCCCTTCTGAGTTGCCATCTTTTTATTCCTCGCTTTCTCTCTTGTCATTCTGATCAGCAGCCCCTGCCTTCCAGGCACTGCTCAGGCTTATTACACCCTCCATATCAGCCATGCCCCTGTTTTCCGGCATCATCTCACGTTCATTCCCGGCAGGCTGCCATTTTTCAGAAGACAATCATTTCATCCTGAATCTCCGCAAATGGTCCTGCAGCCGGCTCGATTCCTCTTGGATGATCGAAATAATCCAGGTTAAATACAATTGGCTTTCCATCCGGCTCCTCGAACCGCTGTTCAGGTTCAAACGCCATCCCAAGTGTATCGGTCGAAACCACCGGGCATGTTCCCGTCGGAAGAGCTCTCATCAGGTCCGTCCTCAGCACCATCTGCCCCTGTTCCGATTCCAGAAGTTCAATGTGCACCTGATGTTCTCTGTCCACAATGGCACCCGATTCATGATTGAAAGGCTGCGCTCCGTTGAAGTAGAGATTGCCGCTTGTCATTACCGGAAGATGGTCATAGTAGAAATCCCGGCACACGCCATCCTGTCCATGATAGCCCGCAAAGGTCTCCTTATACATCTCCAAATCCGGATAATCGTCATAGGGCTTCGTTCCGCAGACAAACTGATATTCATTCCGACCATAAACGTCGTGTTCCTCTGCATAGGCAATATAGTCCTTCCGGATCGGTCTCTGGACAAATATATTGTTGTAGAAACGGGCATCTCCGTGAAGAATCGTCATGAACCCTGCCACATCTGTTCCGTGCGGCACATGGTATGGTGTATAGCGGTTTGTCGGGAACTTCTTCCCACCGTTGTCTGTTCCGCCGCCTACCCATGTAAATGACCCGCAGATCAGATTATGGACAAATGCGATCCCCTGCGCGCTGATTCTTGCCGCGCAGTCCGACAGCAGAAGATTGTTGTCAACCAGAGTCGGACCGTGAGAAACCTCTATGAACAGATCCTCGCCGAGCGACAGACCTGTTCCGATTCTGGTTCCTTCCGGTGTCGTGTTGTCGTGGAACAGGTTCTGTGTAACCCTTGTCCCCTGGGCCTCCCAGTCCAGCCAGATTCCTCTTGTACAATGATGAATATGATTTCTCCGGTAGGTCACATCAATGGCGGCATGCATCTTGATCCCGCCGATCTCGGCTCCGGTAAGATCCTGCTTGTTGTTGATGTGGTGAATCTCGTTGTCCTCAATCAGAGAAAAAACACCGCCAAGATGGCCGACGATTCCCGTCTGTCCGCAGTCATGAATATTGCAGCGCCTGACCACGTGGGAACCGACTGTTTCCCTTGACCATCCTTCCCGCTGCGCCTGGCAGACACAGTCCCTTTGGGTCTGCGTCCCGTCCTTGAAAAACCAGGTCGACCACTTATTTTCATTTCCCTTCTGAAGATACTTTCCGAGGGAAATACCGCTGCATCTTGAGTCTGAAATCTCGCAGTCCTCTATAATCCAGCCCTTTGACCAGTGTGGCCCGACCATCCCGTCCTGGAATGCTGTCGGTGGCGCCCATTGTGTCGCCGCCTGACGGATTACAAATCCAGAGAGCGTAATATAGCTAATTCCCTCCTTTGATGGGAAGAAGCACCGCCGCCTCACATTGATTTCCACATTCTCTTTGTTCGGATCAGCCCCCTGAAAATTTGCATAGATCAGTGTTTCATCTTTCCGCCCGTCCTGGCAGGTATACCACTTGTGTTTTGTAAATGGAACATCCCAGGATTCTTCATAGAAAACCGGGTGAAGCACTTCGTCAAGCGAGGGTACCTCATACATAGCTTTTCCGTTCAGATAAAGTTCTCCCGTATGAACTGGCTGTGTTGCAAAGTACCAGTCTCCCTTTACGGGCGTTGTATATGGATTGTAATCTCCGAACACCCCGTTGGAGATATGTGCAAGATAGGTATCTCCCTCATAGTGTTCCCAGCGACCTGTCTTTTCAGCTCCTGTGATGATTGCTTTTCCCTTTTCCAGAGAGCGGTAGGTGATGCGGTGCCTGTCGTCTGTACCGCCCACTGCTGGATCTACCTCTTCACGATAGACGCCCGGAAGGACCGAAATCACATCCCCCGGCACCGCACAAGCCGCAGCTTCCCCGATGGTTCTGAATGGGTGATTTCTGGAGCCATCGCCCGATCTGAGTGCGGTTGATGATACAAAATATTCCATGTTGTCTCCCTGTTTGAATGACTTTTGGACCTGCTGTTCGCATTCATCCCTTGACGGCGCCCGCCATCATGCCCTTGATCAGCTTGTCCTGTCCGAAAATGAATACAATGATCATCGGCAGGATCGATATGAACAGCACCGTCAGAATCATCGGTGTATTCATGGTGTACTGCCCCTGGAACTCATTGACAGCAAGCGGAAGCGTTCTGTTAGCTGCGCTCTGTGTCAATGTCAAAGCAAAGCTGAATTCATTCCAGATATTGACGCCATCATAGATGACAAGTGTTGCCAGGCCTGGCTTCACAAGCGGAAGCATCACTTTTCCAAACATCTGATATCTGCCGCAGCCGTCAATCTCCGCCGCTTCCTCCAGCTCCTTCGGGATCGTTGCCATGAAGGTTGTCAGAATGAATACAGAAATCGGAAGATTGAATGCCACATATGGTCCGATCAATGCCCAGATACTATCGTACAGGCCTGTTTTCACACTCATCAGATACAGCGGAAGAAGCGTGATATGAATCGGAATCGACATGCAGGCAACGATGAATCCATGTATCGGTTTGTTCATCCTGAACTTCCATCTGGAAAGCGGATAGGAAGCAAACGCACTGAATGAAAGAAGGATCACCAGCGTAACGACCAGAACAACCAGGGAATTCAGAATGTATCTCCAGATTCTTCCGGATTCAAACAGGGCTTTGTAATTGCCCAGATAAAATCCTTCCGGAAGTGCAAATACCCCATTGTTCATCATTTCAAACTGCTGCTTAAACGTGCTCATGATCAGAAAGACCAGAGGGGTCAGACAGATCAGGAACCAGAGAACCACCAGAACCGCAACAATGATGGAGGACGGTCTGAACTTTTTCTTTGAATTCATGACTTAGTCCTCCTTCCGGTTGAGCAGTCTCATCGTCACAATCGCGATGAGCGAAATCAGGATAAACATGCCGCAGGCAAGTGTGGATGCATATCCGTTTCTATGGGATTCAAATGCCATGGAATACATGTAGGTTGCCATGAGCTCTGAAGCATGGCTTGGTCCGCCCTTTGTAAGAACATAGACCAGATCGAAGTACTTCAATGAACCGACCATGGATAGAATCACCGCGCTCTTGATGGTCGGTTTCAGAAGCGGCAATGCAACTCTCCAGAAATACTGTCTTTCCGTTGCTCCGTCAATCATCGCTGCTTCCTTGACATCCTCGGATAATCCGCTGTATCCGGCCAGGTAATAGACCATATAGAATGGTGTAAACTGCCATGAAATAATGAAGATGCAGGTCAGAAGAACCTTCCCCGGGTTTCCGAGCAGGTCCACTCTTCCTCCTCCGAACAGCTGGGACAATCCTGTGACAAAACCTGTGTTTGCATCCAGTGCATAGCGGAACAGGTAGCCGATTGCAACCGAGCTCATGAGCATCGGGATGAACCAGATGACCTTTGCCACATTCCCCTTGCGTCCGACCTTGTCCAGCCAGGTTGCAAGGGCGATACCGATCGGCATCTGAATACAAATTGACAGCACCATCACGATCAGGTTGTTTCCAAATGCCTTCCAAAACACCTTATCGTGGAACATTTCCTTCCAGTTGCCGAAACCAACGAACAGTTTGTCCGTAATGCCGTTCCAGTCATATGCACTCGTCGCAAAAGAATCGATGATCGGATAGATAATAAAAATTGCGATCACAAGCAGTGCCGGAAACAGGAATACTGTCGAAGCCACTGCAATGGATTTCTTTCGTCTGAATGCGAGAGAAGTCTGCTGCATCTTTCCCTCTCTTTCTCTCTGCACTTCTTTCTGCAGGCCATTTCCGAAAGATGGGGTTGCCACTCCTCATGGCAGCCCCATCTTATAATCATCTATAAGTAAATCACGGATTAGGCAGCCGCCCGGTCATCAGGCCTCTGTCTCAGCTGACTCTGCCTCAGTCGACGCTGTTCCCTTCTTTGAAAGGTAAGCGGTCATTGCATCCTGAAGCTCCTTGTCTGCCTCGGCCGGTGTGATTGTCTTTCCGAAAATTTCCTGGCTGGTTGTCTTGTGAACCTCCGCAACCTCGCTCGGCAGATACTGGTCATACCAGAGCTGGATGCCCTTTGCCTTGCTGATCGTATCCAGGACTTCCTGGACAACCGGGTCGCTTGTCTTAAAGGACTTCAGCGGGATAATCTTTGCAAGATCGGTACGTTCCTTTACTGCCTCATCATCAAGCAGGGACTGAATGACCTTGAAGGCTGCTTCCTTGTCGGCGCACTTATTCGACACAACATAGAGGTTGTCACCGATGGTGCCGAGGCAGAGAGACTGATCCGCCTTCGAATCCGGAATCTCCGGGAACGGGAAGAATCCAAGCTTCCCGTCGTCAAGGAACTGCTTGTTCTCACCGGCAATGGTCATCGTGAACCAGGAGCCCATCAGATCCATCGCTGCGCTTCCTGTATAGAACAGCGCACGTGCCTGGCCGGAGTCATCATCCATGCCGTTGAATCCGTCACAGAAGTATCCCTTGTCGACCCAATCCTGAATCTTGGTTCCGGCGAACTCGAATGCATCATTCTCGAAAGAGCCCTTGCCCGCTGCCGCATCAGCAAATGGCTCCAGTCCGCCATAGCGGGTCGCCAGATACTGGAAAAACATCGAGCCCGTCCACTTTGTCGCGTTAGCAAGTGCAAACGGAGCCACGCCATTTTCGACAAGCGTGTCACAGATCTTCTCAAGATCATCAAGTGTCTTCGGCTCCTCAAGATTGTATTTATCGAACACATCCTTGTTGTAGAAGATTCCGGCAACGGAGATGTTCTCAACAGGAACTGCCCAGATCTTATCCTTGTAGGTGCACTGTGCGATGCCGGCATCCACGAACTGATCCTTGTAGTTGTCCTTGTTCATGTATTCTGTCAGATCTGCGATCAGTCCCTGATCCGCGTAATCGTACATCGTCTGTCCGCCCCAGGTAATGAAGATATCCGGGAGGGTTCCGGCCTGCGCCGCGAGAGATACATCTGTCTTGAATGTATCATTCTGCTTCTGGACAACCTCGACGTCATAATCCGGGTTCGCCTCCATGAAGCGGTCGACAGAACCCTGAATGACATTCGCCATCTCGCCTGTCTGGATATGCCAGAGTGTCAGCTTGGTCTTTCCGGCTGCCTGTACTGTTGTCATGGATCCTGCCATCAGAGACAGGAGCATCGTTCCGCTGAGAACTGCAGATATCGCTTTCCGATTCATCTTATCCTCCATACATAATTCGCAAAAAATCATTCTTATCCGCGGCGGACTGGCCACCCCGCCACGTGAAATTCCGGCTGCAGCTTGTTCCTTTCGGTGACAACATCCTATCAGATCACTCCGATACCTTCTATCAATTTTCTTTGACATATATCAGTTTTCTTGGTATATTTCTTGTCTGAAATGCAGCATCATGACGTAAAACAGGTGTAAATCTTGTTCATTTCCACGATGTTCACAAAGGAGGACTATGCAATGAGGCCACAACCGGAAACGTCTCCCCGCAATTCAGACAGGGCTGTAACCGCGATGCTTGGCGAAACCAGACGGGACAAGGAGATCATGAATGTTGTGCTGGAAAAGCAGGCGCGTATTCAGTTTTCATACATCGCGCGATCTGCCGTCCACAATCCATATGACGAAGAGGTCCGCCAATACACCAGTATTGAGAACGGCGACAAGGATAGTTATCTCAGAAGCATCCGTGAAGCTTACACAGGAGAGCTGGGAACCCTCTCGGATGACCCGATTCGAAATGAGCGAAACATGGCGATCGTCAATATCACGCTGGCATGCCGCGCAGCCATGCGGGCAGGCATCAACCCTGAAGTCGCCTATTCCCTTTCCGATGCAGAAATCCAATATTGCGAAGTATTAACTGATGTCCGGGAACTGAACCGCTACCGAAGCCTGTGCGAGCTGTTATTTCTGAATCTGGTTCATGAAAAAAAAGAAAGGGAACGGATGAAGAATGCCCCGGTTCCCCGGAAGGGGAGCCCGGAGCTGACTGTTGAAAGCTGCAAGGAATATATTGCCTGTCATCTGCATGAGAAAATACTGATCCGGGACATTGCAAAAGAATTGTTTGTCAATGCCGATTACCTGTCCGATATTTTTCATAAAAAGACCGGAACGACCATCACCCAGTATATCCGCCAGCATAAGGTACAGCTCATCTCCAACATGCTCACCTACTCCGACTACAGTTACCTGGAAATTGCCACCTACTTCGGTTATTCCTCCCAAAGCCATCTGGGCTCTGTTTTCCGGAAGGAAACAGGCATGACGCTTCAGCAGTACAGGGCAAAATACCATGTCAGAGAATTCCGCAAGTGACAATCCGTCATTCACTCTGCCTGCTCTTGACGATCCGGCTTTCCTGTGACAGAGTGGTAGCATCATGAAGCAGCTTTGAAACGGATCAGAATTCAGGTGCCTGAATGTTCAGGCATCTGAAAGCAGTCAGGAGGCGGAAAATGGAGCGTGTACGCAAGGTTCTTGTAGGGTTCTCTGAGGTGATTGAGGTCGTCCTCGCAATCGGGGTTGCGGTTCTTCTGGTGATGGATATTATCGGCCTTCTCCCGAAAATCGGGGCCTTCTGGGCTGTCCGCGGAGATGCCGAAGAATTCTCGAAGCTGCTCAGCTCCGTCCTGGGCATCGTGGTCGGCACCGAGTTCATCAAGATGCTGATCAAACCAACCTTCTCCAACGTCACGGAGGTACTGGTCTTTCTGATCGCCCGACATGTCATTCTCTCGGAGGCGACGCCGACTGACAACCTGATCTCCGTCATCAGCATCGCGATTCTCTTCGCTCTTGAGTATTTCCTGTCCCACGAGGGAGCGGACAGCAGCCTCATGGCCGATGTCTCCAAAAAATTCCGCTCACGCCGGCGCTCCAGAGGTGCCGGCTCCCGTGAAGGCGACGACAGCGAATCTGACAATTGATGCTTTCTCAGCCCCAGCTTTCCTCCATTCTCCTGACAGCGTCCAGATACTTTCTGTTGACAGGAGTGGGAATTCCATGTTTCTCACCGAGCTGAATAACCGTCCCGGCAAACATATCGACTTCCGTCGGTCTTTTTGCCACGGCATCCTGCCGCATCGACGGATACCCATCCGGCTTCAGAGTCTTCTCCAGCTCAACACACCGGTTCAAGTCTTCCTGTGTCAGGTGAACCCCTTCTGCTTCCGCAATTCGGATAACCTCTGTCATCGCACCGATCATCTCATCCAGGATCGGACCCGGCGCTGTTGCGTGCGCGTAGTCTGTCTCATAGACCGTGCATGCCTGGTTGATTCCGACATTCAGCATGAACTTATTCCACATACTCCTTCTGATATCCGGGCAGACCTCATACGGGATCCCCGTCCTCTCCAGGAATGAAACAAGTGCCTGAAACGCGGGGTTCTGTTCCCCTTCCGTCACGCCGATCTGCAGCCGCCCCGGCTTTGTGTACCGCAGCGCCGTCCCCTCCCGCATCGCATCCATCCCGATCGCGACGCAGTCGATGACGTTCCTGCGCAGGTATGTCTGTGCCAGGATATCCTCGCTGCTGATGCCATTCATAACAGAAATGATCACCGTGTCAGGTCTAACCGCCGGCTTCATTTCTTCGACAACGTCCTCCAGATCCTTGTACTTGACCGCCACAATCACCAGGTCATATGGCACTGCGTCCTCTGCTGCCTCGATCTGAAAGTGCTTTTCGATCCCATTCACGGAATATCTGTCCTGCTGATGCCGCTTTGCACGTTCCTGGTTCATCAGGAAGGTCACGGCATTCCCCCCATCCGCCTCCGCAATCTGCGAGCCAAACAGAAGGCCGAGGGCGCCCATTCCGAAAACTGCTGTCCTTTTGATTTCCATCTCCACTGTCCTCTCTCAGTTGTCAGTGTCTTCTCTGGCCATCCGCCCATGACGGTCACGGTCAAGGTGCGGCACTCCTTCCGGATGCTCTTTCGTCCTCCGAACACGCAAGCCGCAGCGGCCTGAGTCTGCCTTATTCTACCGCATTTTCCAGTCATTGTCGCATCCTGCCTGCAGACTTGAAAAACAGATGCGGCTTGTATAAAGTACCCGTATAAGATCATGGAGCCTCCGCCTGGCACCGCCCTGCATGTCGCCCTGCCCGGCAGCTCACGAAAGGAACATATTTATGAAATTTCTTCACCTTGCCGATCTTCATCTTGGCCGGTCTCTCAATGAGATCAGTCTGATCCCCGACCAGAAATACCTGCTTGACCAGATTCTGGAGCTTTCCGCGCAGGAAAAACCGGATGCCGTCCTGATCGCCGGCGATGTCTACGACCGCGCTGTTCCTTCCGAGGAGGCCGTTGCGCTTCTGGACGGCTTTTTATCAGAGCTTGCCGCCATGCGTCTTCCGGTTCTTCTGATCAGTGGCAATCACGATTCAGATGAACGGCTGAATTTCGGCAGCCGGCTTTTGAAGGAGAGCGGCATATACATCTGCGGAAAGTATGACGGGACACTCCACCAGGTATCGCTCACCGATGGGTATGGCCCCGTCCACTTCTGGCTGCTTCCATACATAACGCGTGCCCAGGTACAGCATTTCTGGCCGGATGAGGACACCAGAACGTATGAATCTGCTGTCAGGACAGTTCTGCGCCACGCAGAGATTGACTTTACAGAGCGCAACGTGCTTCTCGCGCACCAGTTCGTGACACCAGGGAAGGCCGGCAGCGGAGATCCGATCCTGGCCGGATCAGAAACTGCTGCCCAGAATGTCGGGACGATTGACCGGATCAGCAGCGATGTGTTTGATCACTTTGACTATGTGGCGCTCGGCCATATCCACAGACCGCAGAAGGTCGGCCGTGAGAGCATCCGCTACGGCGGCTCCCCGCTTCGGTATTCGTTGAGCGAGGTCGGTCAGGACAAGGCATATACCCTCGTCGAGATGGCGAATAAAGGGAGCCATCCGGCTGTCACGCTCATCCCGGTGAAGCCGCTCCACGAAATGCGCCTGCTGAAGGGTCATTTTGAAGAGCTCATGAAGCCGGAAAACATCGAGTACCCGGACGATTACGTGTTCGTCACCCTCACAGACCGGACGCCTGTACCCGATGCATTTGCCGCCATCCAGGCGCATTACCCGAATGCCTGCGGCCTGCGCTATGAGCTGCCGGAATCATCAAAGGCAGCCCGATCCGAGAAAGGGATAAGTCCGGAAGGCGACAGCGTCCCGACCTTTTCCGATCAGATCCGCGCCTTTTACAGGCAGATTCTCGGCGAAGAACCGACTGATGAGGAAATGAAGATTCTGGAAAGTGCCGCGCGGGAAGCCGGCGTGGGGGACTGACCAATGAAACCACTCTATCTGGAAATGACCGCCTTCGGTCCGTACAAGGACACGCAGCGCATTGATTTCACAACGCTGGGCACAGACGGACTGTTTCTGATCACCGGCGATACCGGAGCCGGGAAGACGACCATATTTGATGCCATCTCCTATGCGCTCTATGGGCTGACCAGCATGCCAGGACGTTCTGCCGGTTCAATGCGGAGCGACTTTGCGCCTGAAAGTCAGGCAACCATCGTCACATTCCGCTTCTCACACCGCGGGCGTCAGTATGAAATCATGCGTCAGCCTGCCTATACCCGACATCTTCTCCGGGGCGCCGACCGGTCAAAAACAACGACCGTTCCGGAGAAAGCAGAACTGACAGGAGATGGGATTCAGCCTGTAAGCGGAGCCAAAAATGTGACAGACCTGGTCCAGAATCAGATTCTCCATCTCGACCACAGCCAGTTCTGTCAGGTTGCGATGATTGCGCAGGGAGAGTTCCGGAAGGTTCTGACCGCCTCCACCGATGAGCGCACGAAGATCCTGCAGAAAATCTTTCTCACAGAAGGGTACCAGCGGATGAGTGAAATTCTGAAAACGCGTACCGCTTCTGCCCGGGCGCTGCGCGACAGAAGCGCCTCCGGCATCTCAGACCGGCTGCAGACCATCCGGCCAGGAGCAGAGAACGCCGAGGCGCTCTCGCAGTTTCAGTCCATCGCCTCGCCCGTCGACCTGCTCTCCCGCAGAGAACAGGTTCTCGGACTTCTGGACGACATCCTTCGATCAGATCAGGCGCTGTCAGCTTCCCTCGCTGAAGCGATCTCCCATCTTCAAATCGAGGCCGAAGCTCTGACCCGCCGTCTCGCACTGGCAGATTCGGATAACCGAAAACTGGATGAGTACCAGGCAAGCCAGACGATGAAAACACAGCTTGACGCGCAGACTCCTTCGATGGAGACGCGGCGGAAAACTCTCACTCTCCGGAAAACGACCCGCTACAGCGTCTATCCCTTCTATGAGCAGAAGCAGCGTGCCGGCAAAGACGCTTCCGCCTCCGCTGCCGCATATGCAAGAAGCCTGGCAGCTGTCTCTGAAGCGCAAAGACAGCATGAAGATGCTGAAAAACAATATGCCGCCGCGCAGACTGAAAAAGCGCTGCTTGACCAGAAGAAGCTGGAGCTGAGGCAGCTGCAGGATCAGATCCCGCTCTACAGCCGCAGGAATGCGCTGCAGGCTGACCTTGAGGCAGCCTCCGCAGCGCTCAGGCAGCTTGATGAAAAATCCCTCCTCCTTCAGACCAGGCTTCAGGATCATGATGCCCTGACCCGGAAGCTGAAGGATTATGTGACCAGATCAGCAGATGTTCCGCTTCAGAAGAAGGAGGCAGACGTCCGCCTCCAGACGCTCGAGAAGCAAAGAGAAAGCCTGCTGGATCTGTGCAGACGGACCCGTCAGGCGGAAAAACAGCGCGTATCCTGGGAAAGGTCGAAAAAACAATATGTCTCTGTCAGGCGGCAGTACGACAGCCAATATGCCGCACTGTCCGAGGCGGAGCGTCTATTGGAAATGAACCGCGCCGGTCTTCTCGCTCAGGAGCTGAAAGACGGTGCGCCCTGCCCGGTCTGCGGGTCAACCGTCCACCCGCATCCGGCCTCTCCTTTCCTCCCGGATGCTTCAGACAGCAGGGTGACTGTCACAGATGAAACCGTCCGGTCCCTCCGCGCAAAGTCAGATCTTCTTCGGCAGAAGAAGGATGAAGCAGCGACTGAAGCCGCCTCGCTGAAGGCTGCTGCCGGGACAGCTTCTGCCCAGCTGCGCGATGACCTTGTCAGAAACCTGTCGGCCATCCAGGCTGAAATCGGGCTGCAGGAGACAGAGATTCCCCCCGAAGAGGACATTCGGGACGACGAACGTCTGCCGCTGAGCCGACTTGAGACACTGCTCACCCAGCTGCAGGCTGCGCTCGATTCTTCAGCCGCAGCAGTCAGGCAGCAGGTAGAAACGCTTTCCCTTCAGCTTACAAATCTGCAGCTTGCCCAGAAAAGACAGGAGAAAGCGGATGAAGAAAAAAGACAGCTGGATACCCAGAAGGAAACGCTCCGGGCAGACAGAGAGGCCGTCGTGCAGCGGCAGACTGCGTGCAAGGCCGCCCTTTCTGGTCTTCCTGTCCTCTCTTTCCCCACACTGAAGGAGGCGGAGGCTGCCGTAACAGCTGCCAGGGAGGTTTGTGAGCTGCTGTCGAGGCAGATCGAGGAGGCCGGACAGAAAAAAGAAGCGGCTGCGCGTGCGCTGGCTGCAAGTCTTGCTTCCAGCAAGGCTGCCGAAGCGCAGCGGGACAAAGACAGGCTCTCCGCCCTGGACGCTGCAGAGAAGCTCAACCAGAAGCTGAAAGAAACAGGCCTTCTGTCGGAGGAAACCCTGCTGGAGAACCTGTGTTCCGAGGAAGCGCTGAAAGAGGAGGAACAGGCGCTTTCTGCATTCGACCGGCAGCAGGCCGCCGCCACCGCCCGCCTGAAGGCCGCACAGACTGCCGCAAAGGGACTGGTCCGAACAGACCTCGGACAGCTCCGGGCATCCCAGACAGAACTTTCCACCCGCCTGGCAGCCCTCCGGGATAGAAAAGCGCGGACAGAGGGCAGAATAGAGAACAATGAATCCGTCCGAAACAGCATATGCGCGGAGTACAGCAGACTTCAGCAGCAGGAGCACAGCTATGAGATGCTCGACAAGCTCTACCGGCTTGTCTCCGGCCAGACCCAGAACGTGAAGATCACATTCGAGCAATATATTCAGGAAACAGGCTTCGATGAGATCACGCGTGCCGCCAATATCCGGCTGGATATGATCACAGACGGTCGGTACCGGTTCTTCCGCCGGGAGGAAATTGATGCCGGGAAGAAATCCAAGAATGCCCTTGCGCTGGACATCCTGGACAACTACACCGGGAAAAAAAGACCGGTCAGCACCCTGTCAGGCGGAGAGAGCTTCAAAGCCTCCCTGTCCCTGGCGCTCGGTCTGTCGGACAGCATTTCTTCCAGAGCCGGCGGCATCACGATTGATTCGCTGTTCATTGACGAAGGCTTCGGCTCCCTCGACAAGCGTCAGTCCCTCTCCGATGCCGTGAACATGCTGGTCTCCCTCTCGACCCACCACAAGCTGATCGGTATCATCAGTCACTGCGATGAACTGAAGGAACAGATCCGGCGGCAGATCGTTGTCACAAGAGGCCGCGACGGCAGCCATGTGCAGGTTGTCAGAGAGGACTAATCGGATGGCTCTGCCTCCGGGCAGCTGTTTACCGGGGAAAAAAATCAGCACAGTCATGGCTGACGAGCCTCCCTGTGCTGATGTAGAATAGCTTCAGGTACATTTCAGTTACGGTTACGGATCATAAGGAGGCGTTCCATGTATTTCTTCATCCCGCTTGTCACCATGCCATTCCTGTATCTTGCCATGATCTATATCGCAGCCGCCATCCTGCCGGCAATCCTGCTGATGCGCTACGTCTATCAGCAGGATTCCATCGAAAAGGAGCCGCCCCAGCTGCTGATCAGTCTTGCCTGGCGCGGCGTCCTTGCCGCACTGGCTTCCATCGTTCTGGAAATGATCGCACAGGGCATCCTGAATGTCACGCTGGATCCGAATGATCCGCGCTACCAATATGTCCTTGCCTTCCTGTGCGTGGCCGCGATCGAGGAAGGAACCAAGTTCTTCTTCCTGTATCGCCGGACCTGGCACGACCCGAATTTTAACTTCCGCTACGATGGAATTGTCTATGCCGTATTTGTTTCTCTGGGTTTTGCCGCCTTCGAAAATGTGAAATATGTCTTCAGCTATGGTCTTTCGGTCGCACTCCCGCGTGCCGTTCTCGCCATCCCCGGCCATATGGGATTCTCTGTCTTCATGGGTGTCTTCTACGGAAGGGCAAAGCTGAAATATGACATGGGAGACCGGTTCGGATCAACTCTGAATCTTATATTCGCGTATGTCTCGGCTGTCGCTCTCCATGGCATCTACGATTCCTGCTGCATGAGCGGCACAAAGCAGTCTACCGCGCTCTTCGTTCTCTTTGTCATCGCGATGTATCTGATCGTCTTCGGCCTGATCCGGCATGAATCCAGGCGCGATACGCCTGTCTGACCGAAAAATATGAATCCTATGGAAATGCAGAATCCCGATAACATTCGGTAAAGCTTGATATATTTTTTGAACAATATGTAAACTTCTCGAATGGAAAATACGTATTGTGTGTCCGACGTATAAAAAATGAGGCTGTCGTATATCAATACGACAGCCTCACTTTTTGTTTTCTCCTGTGCTAGCTCATCAGCCTGTTCACTTCCAGAGCCATGCAAACAGCCGTCTCCACATGCCGGCTGTTTTTCTCGGGAGTCCCTGGCTGCAGTAATCATACCGTTCGATTTTCTGCCAGTCAGGCACCCGCTGATAAAGGTCTGCGCTCATATAGGGTGTGAAGATTGTCATATCTATCAGCCTCCTTTGTCCTCCTGACATCTCTTCCTTGCATACCCATGATAGTCACTTGTCTGCACATATTCAACGTGTCCCTGACATAAAAATAACAATCTTTTTTTGTGCTGACAGCACAAATTGTGCTATGCTGAAGAACAGACAAGCATCTGCGCACGGACACCATGCTTTCACGACAGACGGTTTAAAAAGGAGGCTTCGAAGATGGGATTTACGGTTGAGGATATGCTGCTCGTCTCAAGACAGCGGTACCAGATGAAGCTGATTGCAGGACAGGGAGGCTGGTCCAATTCCATCAGCTGGCTTTTAATGGTCGAGGACCTGACCATCGTCCAGCGGTTCAGCGGCAAGGAACTCGCCGTTACAACCTGCCTGGGATTTCAGGAGGAAGAAAAACTGCGCCTTCTGCTGGAGGAGCTTGTCCGCAGGCAGGCTTCTGGCCTGATTATCAATACAGGCTGCTATATCCGGGAGATCCCTTCCCACATTCTCCATTACGCGGACGCCAATGCGCTCCCGCTGCTCACTGTTCCCTGGGATATCGAAATTGCCGACATGATCAAGGATCTGAGTATCCGGATCTTCCTGCAGGGCTCCACCGATGAACAGCTCTCCGCCGCATTCATAAAAGCTATCGAGGCACCGGACGACTATGAAGCATACGCAAAAACGCTGCTGCCTCATTTCGATATCGAAGGCTCCTTCCAGGTCATCCTCCTTCATCGGAATGGGCTGGCGGAAATGGACACGGTGGAGCGCAAGCGGATCGGTTACCGTCTGCAGCTTGCCCTGACGAACCTCACGCACAACGGTCATTTCTTCTATTACGATTCCAGCTTTGTCGTCATCATCAACGCGCTGAGCCCCGCCGCCACTGCAGAGATTCTTCGTCAGTTCCGCGCCAACATTGTCCGGAGAATCCCCGACCAGTCCTTCGTGATCGGAGTCGGAAGCGCGCTGACAGGTATCCGCTCCCTCCACCTCTCCTACCGCCGGGCGAAGGCTGCCGCCAGAATGTCGGAAGTCTTTCGAGCAGACGAAGGCCGGAATGGATTTATGCTGACCCAGTTCGACACGATGGGAATCTGGCGCCTTCTCAGCATGGTCTCCGACCAGCAGCTTCTTGCAGAATTTGAGGAGGAATATCTAAAGGCGCTTGAGGACTATGATGCCGCCCACGATTCCGAATATGTCCGGACACTCGAATACTACCTGAAGTATAACGGCAGCATTCGGCAGGTTGCGGACGCGATGTTCATCCACCGCAACACCATCAGCTACCGGATGAACCATATCCGCGAGATCATCGGCAGCCCGCTCGACACAGAGGAGGAGCGGCTCTGCTGCCTGACCGCCTGCATGATCCGACGTATGCGGCAGGCAGCTCCCTGACCGTGCACAGCGAGACCCTGTCGTCCTGCTGCCTTTCCGGCAGCCTCCTCACAAGTCCGCTGTGAGGCCGCAGCGGACACCGCGCCAGCTTTCCTCCGACGACGCCTGACCCCCGCGTCAAAAAACGCGCACGCTTTTTTGTTAAGCGTGCGCGCAATTCTCTGGTATTACCTGGCCTGAATCACATACATCATATTCGTCATGTTGCCCTCGCCCCGGACCTCGTTGTTCGCGGGATCTCCGGCTGTGATGACAACCATATCTCCGGAGCTGACGAGCTTATCCCGCTCAACCACATACATCGCGTGCGAAACAATATTCTCGGGAGAGTCCTCCTGATATCCTTTCACCGGAAGAACGCCCCAGTCCAGCTGCATCTGATGCAGCGCCCGGTCATTCGGAGACACGGCATAGATCGGCTGTGTCGGCCGCAGGTTGGAAACCAGCCGCGCCGAGAAACCGGACATCGTCGGAATCACCAGCGCCTTTGCATCAACATTCGCCGCCGTGCGGACCGCCCCGACACCGACAGCGCTCGATACGCTGTGTTTTCCTTCCAGTTTTTTAAACTCAGGAATCCGGTATTCATAGAACGGCTCCGTGGACTCGCAGATATGCACCATCATCTTCACGGCCTCGACCGGGTACTTTCCGGCAGCCGTCTCTCCGGACAGCATGATGGCATCGGTGGACTGCATGATGGCCGTCGCCACATCCGTCACCTCCGCCCGGGTCGGACGCGGATTGCGGATCATCGAATCCAGCATCTGTGTCGCCACGATGACCGGCTTATAGGCAGCATTCACCTTCTCGATGATCATCTTCTGGATGTGCGGAACCTCCCAGGCCGGAATCTCGACGCCCATGTCACCGCGTGCAACCATCACACCGTCTGCTTCCTGGATGATCTCGTCGATGTTCCGGATCCCCTCCTGGCTCTCCACCTTCGCGATGATATGAACATCCTCCGCGTGATGCTGCCTGAGCAGATCCCGGATCTCCCGGATATTCTCCGCACTTCTGACAAATGAAGCTGCAATGAAGTCGATCCCCTGCCCGATCCCGAAGAGGATGTCCTGCTTGTCCTTTTCCGTGATGCCCGGGAGGTGAATCTCAACATTCGGGAGGTTGATCCCCTTGCGCTCTCCAAGCATCCCGCCGTTATCAACCCTGCAGACGACATCTGTATCCGTCGTCTCCTGAACGGTCATGGCAATCAGGCCATCATCAATCAGGACAGTATCCCCTGGCTTCAGATCCGTTGGAAGCCGGTCATACGTCTGGGAGACGATCTCACTTGTCCCCTCCACGTCTCTTGTCGTCAGTGTGAAGGACTGACCCTCGACAAGCTCAACCTTTTTACCGCCCTTCAGCAGCTTTGTCCGGATCTCCGGTCCCTTCGTGTCAAGCATGATCGCAATCGGCTTCTTTTTCTCTGCCCGAACCTCCTTGAGCAGGTCCATCCGTCCCTTGTGTTCCTCATAGCTTCCGTGCGAGAAATTGAACCGTGCCACATCCATACCGGCATCGACAAGCGCACCGAGAATCTCCTTGCTGTCGGTGCTCGGCCCCATCGTGCATACAATCTTTGTCCGTTTCATGCTGAAGTTCCTCCCAGGGATGTCCTTAAACCGCTGCGCAGCGCCGGATGCATTCAAACGCCGGGTGCACAGTTTTTTCATATAAGTATACCATGATATGAGTGTCATAAGTACCCTTTGCCACTCATTTATGATTACGCGCGGTTTCGTTGCTTCGCAACTCACACCGCGCTGCCATAACCGGCATCTCGCATGTTTGTGTACAGGCGGTGCCGGGGTTTATGGGCGCTCTTCAAGAAGATATGCCCTCAAAACTTCCAGCCCGCCGCGCGGCACGCAGTACATCGGGTCATGCCGAAGCACCGCCTGCCAGGTTTCCTCCAGATCAAACCAGCCGGCTGCCTCTACTTCCTCCTTCTGCAGCTTCAGCTCTGAAAGCGCAACCGGACGGTCGCAGACGTACACAAAGGCAACCTCGTCATCCAGAAATGGTTTTCCGTGGAAGGTTTCCGTATAGTGGACCCGGAACTTTCCCGCAAACTTCAGCTCCTCTGGTCTGACTGTGATCCCCAGTTCCTCCCGAAGCTCTCGTACAGCCGAGATACGAGGCTCGTCACCGGCATGGATATGCCCGGCCGATGATGTGTCATACTGCCCCGGAAAGGAATCCTTGTCCATTGCCCGCTTCTGCAGCAGAATCTGGATCCCGCTTTTTTCCGGCTCCCTCCGGACGGCCCAGATATGTGCCGTCCGGTGTCGGATGCCCTTGTCATGCGCTTCCTGCCGGGATACAGTCTCCCCTGTCGGTCTTCCCTCCTCGTCTACCACATCAAACATTTCCATTTCCTGCTGTCCCCTCCTCATCCAGTCCGATGCCGCACTGTGCCTCTCAGACGACGTTTGCGCCGAATGGGCCGGCGCCTTCTCCTCATGCCGGCCAGTGCCACGTTGTATCGCGGCAAGCAAGCAGGCCGGGCATATGCCATCCATGCCCGGCCTTGCTCTGACAGATTCTTTTATTCTACCTTTTCTCACTCCTTCGGTTCAATCAAGGGTTCCATCGGATTGTCCGGAACCTCCGCTGCCGGAGGGGTATGCGGCTTGTCCTTCGGGATCACAATATTCATGACCAGCGCAATCACGCACGCAGACACAATACCGGACTCACCGAAGATCAGCTGAATGAACTGCGGGCACTTTGCAAGCACACCCGGGGTTGCACCGAGTCCGTAGCCGACGCCAAGGGCTGTCGCGACAATCGAAACATTCCTCGGCGTCAGCGGATCCTTCGTGACAAGCTGCATGCCTGACACGATGATGGACGCAAACATCAGAACGGCCGCGCCGCCGAGCACACTGTTCGGCATAATGCTCATCAAAGCTGCCAGCTTCGGAAACAGGCCGCAGAGCACCAGGAAGATGCCGCCGATCGCAATCGTGAACAGGTTGACGACCTTGTTCAGCGCAACCAGTCCGACATTCTGGCTGAAGGAGGTGTTCGGAAGAACGCCGAACAGCGCCGCGAAGGAGGATCCGAGACCGTCACAGATGATTCCGCCGGACAGCTCCTTATCGCTCGGTTCACGGTTCATGCCGCCCTCGCAGACGCCGGAAATATCACCGACCGTCTCGACAGCGGTGACGATGAACATGATCATAACCGGAAGGATCGCCTTCACGTCAAACACCCACTTCACAGGCATCAGCGCCGGAACCTTGAACCATGCCGCATCTTTCACAGCCTGCCAGTTCAGCACCCAGCTCTTTGTTGCCTCCACGGTCTTACCCGCAGCGTCCGTATAGGTGTAGGTATGCGGCAGGAAGATCCCCATAATGGCGCAGAGGATGTATCCTGCGATAATTCCGATCAGGATGGAACTCGTGCTGGTAAAGCCCTTCGTCCCATGCTTGAGCACCAGAATCACGATCAGAACAAAGAATCCGATCAGAAGATTCTCCGGCGAACCGAAGTCCCCGTTCTTGTTGCCGCCGCCAAATGAATTGACCCCGACGGAGATCAGGGAGAGTCCGATGGACATGACAACGATTCCTGTCACCAGCGGCGGGAAGAACTTCCGGAGCGGCTTCAGAAAGACGCCCAGCACGGCCTCAAAGATACCACCGACAAAGCTGGCGCCAAGCACCGCACCATATCCGATGACACCGCCGCCCATTGCATTCGCTGCGGAAGTCATCACCCCAATGAATCCGGAGGATGTCCCCATCACAATCGGAACCCGCCCACCGATCGGTCCGATCGAAAAGACCTGCACCAGTGTCACAATCCCGGCAATCAGCATCGCATTCTGAAGAAGCGAAACGCGAAGCGCCCCGAAGCCTCCGTCAACCGTCATCCCGCAGATTCCCATCAGAATGATCAGCGGTGTCAGGTTTCCGACAAACATCGCCAGGACATGCTGCAGGCCGAGCGGAATCGCAATCCGAAGCGGCGGCCGCCCCTCCAGCTGATAGATCAGTTCCTTCCCGGAACCTGAATCGGTCTTATCCATTATAATGATCCTCCCTCTCCGTACATGTTTAAATATCTTTCACCTTCTCTCATGATATCAGGATGTTCAGGTATCGTCCAGCGCTTTCTGATTCCGTTTTCTGATGAAGCGTTCCCAGCTGATACCGGAACTCAGTCCTCCGGATAAGCCGAAGGAGCCGGCGCGGCACCCATTTTCCAGCCAATCAGATTGACCAGGAAAAATGTCAGCGTTCCGACGCCGCAGCCGAACACGACTGGCAGAATTCCAAGATAGAAGTTGCCGCCGCTGAGTACCTGCCAGATGACAACGCCAATGGTTCCGGTGATAATGGAGGCGATGCCGGAGGCCCTGACCGCCTTCTTGACGACCATTCCCAGCCCGTATGCGGCAAACGGTCCCGCGCAGCGAATTGCAAATGCGAAGGTGTTCATCGTGACAATGTTGACATTGCCGAGCGCAATGAGCGTTGCAACCACAGCGCAGACCACGTTGCACAGCCTGGTATAGAAGATCACCTTCTTGTCCGGTGCCTTCTTCAGATTCGGATCAATCTTTGTGAAGATGTCATTCATCAGGATCGTGCTCATGCACAGCAGGTTCGAATCTGCCGAAGACATCGTCGCCGCAATGATGGATGCCGACACAATCCCGGTGATCACGGCAGGTGCATGGTGATTTGTAACAGCCATCATCGCCGTGTTCGCCTTGTCCGGTGTCAGTCCCAGCTCGTCCTTCATCGACAGCGCCGCAAGTCCAAGGATAGTCGGGAAGACCGCCATCGCCGCCATCAGAATGGCAGACAGGAAGGAAGCCCCGACCGCCGTCTTCTCATCCTTGCAGCTTTCAAAGCGGCTGACCATCTCCGGTCCGGACAGGAAGGTGCAGAAATAGTTGAAGATATAGCCAATGATCGTGACCCATCCGATGTGCGTGAAGCTCAGCTGTGAGGCCGGAAGAGCGGCAGAGATCGCGCTCCAGCCGCCGCAGCCCTTCACGACAAAGGGCGTTGCGATTGCAAGGCCGATCAGGATGATCAGGAACTGAACCATATCGGAAATCTGGTCTGCGATCATGCCGCCGACAGTCGTGTAGATGATTGTGACCGCCGCAGCGATGAAAACACAGACATTCAGCGGGATGCCTGTCAGAACACTCACAACCGAACCGGAAGCCATGATCTGAGAGGAAGTCAGACAGAATAGCGCCAGCACATTCAGCACAGCAGTAAAGGTCCCGGACACTGACCCGAACCGCCGGGTTACCACCTCCGGAATCGTCAGTGACATCGTCCTGCGGATTTTCGGCGCAAAATACGCCAGCGGGATCATCGCAATCGATGCTGCCAGCACGTACCAGATGGCACTCATGCCCCAGGCGCCGAAGGCCTTGGCCGCTACGCCCGTCGTAGATCCGCCGCCGATGTTGTTTGCCGAAAGCGAAAATGCAACCATGAACAGGCCCATCCGCCTGCCCGCAACCATATAGTCCTCGCTGTCCTTGATCTTCAGCTTGCCGACCACCAGGCCGATGACCAGCATGCCGATCAGATAAGCCGCGACGATGATCAGAGATATCACATTCACACTCATACCTGTTACCTCCAGTTTTCCTCCGGTTCTCCTTCAGACTGTTCCCCCGGAAACAGTTCTCTCGATATCGTCTGTCTCCGGAATCTGAAAAAGGCAGGGTGGCGTCCCGGCCACCCTGCCTCTGCGACAGCCTGATTCTATCAAAAGATCAGGTGTGTTTCAAGCATATACATGCAATATCTTTGATAACAATACACAGCTTCTGAATAATTTACGGATCTTACTGTCCGCGCCCCGGCGAGGCAGGCAGAAGCCGAATTCGGGTTGAAGAGACTTCAGTTCAGCTCCGTCCCGGCCTTCTCCCCCTTCAGATAGGCTTCCGCGTTGCCCAGCGTCGTCTCTGCGATGGCCGTCAGCGCCTCTTCAGTAAAGAAGCCCTGATGCGACGTTACGATCACGTTCGGGAAGGACAGCAGCCTGGACGTGACAGAATGCATCATGATGTCGTCCTCATGATTCTCGAAGACGTTGTCCTTCTCCTCCTCATAGACATCCAGCCCGACACCTGAGAATTTTCTTTCACGGATTCCCTGGATGAGGTCATTGGTGTCGATCAGTCCGCCTCTCGACGTATTGACCAGAATCACACCATCCTTCATCTGATTGATCGTGAAGATATTGATCATATGATAGGTTTCCTTCATCAGCGGGCAGTGCAGAGAGATCAGATCGCTCTCACGGAGCAGCTGCTCCAGACTGACATACTCAACAAAATCAAGGCTCTTGTTCGGATACTTGTCATAGCCCAGCACCCTCATGCCATAGCCCCGGCAGATCCGCGCCATCGCCGCCCCGATCTTGCCGGTTCCGATGATGCCGGCCGTCTTTCCATAGAAGTTCTTGCCGGTCAGTCCCTGCAGGGAGAAATTGTTCTCCCTCACCCGGATATAGGCCTTGTGGATGTGACGGTTTACCGCGCTCGCCAGCGTCATCGCCAGCTCCGCGACAGCCTCCGGAGAATATCCCGGCACACGCATCACCTTGATTCCATTCGCCGTTGCAGCCTCAAGATCCACATTGTTATAACCGGCGCAGCGCATCAGAAGCAGCTTTACCCCTCTGGAGGCCAGAACGCGCAGGGTGTCCGCCCCGGCATTCGCGTTCACAAACGCACACACAGCTTCGCTGTCTGTCACGTACGCCGCCGTCTTCGGATTCAGCTCTGCCTCCCAGTACTCCAGCTCCAGATCCGGATAATTGGCCTTGATGGCATCAAAGGATTCTGTATCATAAGACTTCGCGTCAAAAAATGTAATTCTCATAAGCAGGCCCTCCTCTCGACCTGTCTACAGTATGAACCATCTGAAGATAAAAAACTGTTGCTCCGGCAACAATTCGCAGTGTTTTACTGCGAATTCAATTCTACATGCCCTCCTGACTGATGTCAAATCCAATCACCGCCAGCGACTGCCAGACCAGGATCTGCAAAACTGATTTTCACTCGCTGATGAGCAGTCGCCAGGAGCCATGATCTGCAAGCAAGTCTGCATCATGGCCTCTGGCTCGCCACCTTCACAAAAAATGGGCATCCCACTGCGGAATGCCCATTTTTCAAGATACGATTCTTCTCAGTTTCATACAGCCATCGTCCTCAGCCTTTGAGAACACCTCTGTATGGTACAAGCTGCTGATCAGTTGATTTGAATTACGTGCTTTTTATCTTCAATCTGCTGCTGATCCTTCTTCGGAACCGTCAGACGAAGTACGCCATCCTTGAAGCTTGCATGTACATCATCTTCCGTCAGATCCTTACCGACGTAGAAGCTGCGGCATACATTACCAGAATAACGCTCACGACGGATGAAGCGTCCGTTCTCATCCTTCTGATCGTTGTTCTCATCCTTCTTTGCTGCAATCGTCAGATAACCATCCTTCAACTCAACAGAAACATGATCCTTGTCGAATCCAGGCAGCTCCACTGCAACTTCATATTCCTTCTCGCCTTCCTTGACATCGGTCCTCATGAAGTTTGCGTTCACTCCGCCCATCTTCTCGTCAAACTTTCTTGCCTCTCTGCTCACCGGCCAGAATCCATCATCAAACCAGTCATCAAACAGATTATCATTAAAAATACTCGGTACTAACATAAGGCACCCCTCTTTCCATTATGGCAGCCGCCCATTGATGAATGACAGCGCCCAGCTCACTGTTCCACGGAATCGGATGATCTGTTGTTCTTCCTTCATCTTCTTCCTTCGTTCTGACCATGTTATAGCACCGGTTGTTAGCACTGTCAATAGTTGAGTGCTAATTTTCTTACAATTTTCTCTGTCCCGCATGACCCAACAAACGATTCATCAAAACGATTCATCAAACCATTGTCTGTCTGGTCGATTTGCCCCTTGCCACATGGAGTCTGAACCGCTATAATAAGAAAATGCTTACAGGCTTCTAAAGCCTGATGCATCATAACAAGCACGTCTGCGTAGCTCAGCTGGATAGAGCGACCGCCTCCTAAGCGGTAGGTCAGAGGTTCAAATCCTCCCGTGGACGCCAGATAACAGTCCGGAAACCCGCTTAAATATTGGGTTTCCGGTTTTTTTCTCCAGCACGTCTTCTTGAATCCAACCTTTTTGTATAACGTCCGGCCAAAGCCAGGCTGCTCCGCGTACCATTGGACAACATCCCCTGGCTGACCATGCCTTGACTGAATATCGCCGATCGGCTATCATTATATCCCTACAACGCGTAGTATCGCCGATCGGCTATAATCTATCCCTGCAGCGTTCAGTATCGCCGATCGGCTATATCAAAGGACAGTATCCGAATCATATCGTCGTTCGGCGATCAACAAGGAGCGAATATGACAGATCAATCATTTCGAATAAAAGATGTGGCAGACTTTGGCAAGGCTGTGAAGAACCGGAGAAAAGAACTCGGATACACACAGAAGGATCTCTCTGAGATAACCGGAATTAGTGCCAGCTTTCTCTCAGACCTTGAAAACGGCAAGGCAACTGTTGAACTGGGGAAGGTTCTGATGGTTGTCAGCTTGCTTGGACTGAACATCTATTGTTCGAAGAGGTGACCCTTATGAAAGATTTGCATATATCTATTGAAAAAAACGGGGAGCAGACGAAGGTTGGCACCATTCAAGGCGATGGAATTTCCGATGCTGTATTTCGTTATGACAGAGCATGGCTTGATCGGGAAGACGCGATTCCAGTATCGCTCAGCCTGCCGCTTCAGGAAGAAGCATTTTCTTCAAAAAAAACAAAAACTTTCTTTGAAGGCTTGCTGCCTGAGGGGTTCACAAAAAGATCTGTCGCAAAATGGATGCACGCGGATGATCAAGATTATCTGACAATGCTTTCCGGTCTGGGACAGGAATGTCTGGGTGCCATCCAGGTGATGGAAGGAAATTCAAAACCTCCCAAGGCCAGATATACCAGAATGACAGAACAACAGTTGCGGGAATTTGCAGCGGAGGGGGCGATCAAATCAGCTGAGCTCGTAACGGCACTGCATCTTTCCCTTGCCGGCGCCTCAGGAAAGACAGGCTTGTATTTTGACGCTGACAATCAGTGCTGGTACCTTCCTGAAGGCACAGCGCCCAGTACACACATCGTAAAACAAAGCCATGTCCGGTTCAAGGATATTGTGACAAATGAACAGCTTTGCCTGACTACTGCAAAGAATCTCGGGATATCTGTTCCATCCAGCTTTGCAGTAAATACTGAAGATGAAAATCTTCTGTTTGCAACGCCACGGTACGACCGGGTACTAACAGAAAAACACAGAGTGCTTGACGGCCTGCCGGTTCCACTCAGACTTCATCAGGAGGACATGGCACAGGCCCTGGGAATCCCCGCCGAAAACAAATATGAAATCGTGCCATCCGGCTACTGCGAAAAGATTTGCGGACTGCTTCGGGATTTTTCAAGCAACCCGATCAGAGATATCCTTGATTTTTGGAACAGAATTATTTTTAACGATCTGATCGGAAATACAGACGGACACCTCAAGAATTTTTCATTTCTGTATGATGAGAACCTTGCAGGATTACACCTTGCTCCGGCTTATGATATCGTAAGCACAACAATCTACCCCGGGCACACACGGACTCTGTCTATGTACATTGGTGACAGCAACGCCATTGACCAGATCCAGCGCAGTGATTTCATCGAAGGCGCCGGGCGGTCCGGGATCCGGTCAGCCGTCATCCTGAGGCAGCTTGACACGATGGCTGAACATTTCGAAAAAGCGATCAGTCAGGCAGCTGACACCCTTCAGGAAAAAGGATATAAAGATGCAGGTACGATCAAGGACAGGATTCTGGAAACTTCCGGGTACAAATATTTATAAGGAGGCATAATGATTATCAATACCGGAAGCCGCACCGACATTCCGGCCTTCTTTCATACCTGGTTTTACAACCGGATCCGGGAAGGGTATGTCCTGGTGCGCAATCCCTATCAGCCCCAGCAGGTGACCCGCTATCTGCTCGATCCCGCAGTGGTCGACGTCCTGTCCTTCTGCTCCAAGAATCCTGCCCCGATGCTGCCCCGTATCCATGAACTGGACACCTTCCGGCAGCTCTGGCACGTGACAATCACCCCTTATGGCCGTGACATCGAACCTTATGTCCCGACGAAGACCGAAGTTCTGAAAACCTTCCGGGCACTTTCCGAAGTTGTCGGGAAAGATGCCATCGTCTGGCGGTATGACCCGGTCTTTCTGTCGGAAAAATACAGTCTTTCGTTCCACAAGAAGGCCTTCCGGTCCATGGCAGCGTTTCTGAGAGGCACTACAGAGCAGTGTGTCGTGAGCTTCATTGATCTTTATGAGAAGACGAAGAGGAACTTTCCTCAGGCCCGGACCGTTTCCAGCGCTCAGCAGGAGGAGCTCATCGATGCGTTCGACAGCATCGCGGCAGAAAACGGTATGCAGATTCATCTGTGCTGCGAGTCCTCTGCCTTGACTGCCGGACATCCTCATACAGACGCCCAGGGCTGTTTCTCCCAGGCCGTCATCGAAAAGGCGGCAGGCATCCATCTGTCCGTTCCGTCCCATTCGCCAGCCAGAAAGGCCTGCGCATGTCTCCTTGGCGGAGACATCGGGGCTTACAACACCTGCCTGCACGGCTGCCGCTACTGCTATGCAAACTACGACAGGGCAATTGTGGAAGCACATGCCGCGGCACATGACCCCGAATCGCCCTATCTCATCGGTCATGCGATGGCAGGCGACATCATCAAGGACGCAGATCAAAAATCGTGGATCGACCGGCAGATGAACCTCTTTGATTTTCTGTAAAGCACTCAGAGTGTCTTTCCATTCAGATAATCCGCTGAGATTACGAGATCTGTTATGCAGTCTTTTTTCTCAATGAGGGACAGCAGCATATCTACGGCCGCATGGCCGATCTCTTCCTCATGATTGTCGATGGTATCAATCCGCGGGACGACATAGTCCAGGATGCTGGTACCGTCAAAACCGGTCAGACCGTACTCCGTCCCGGCGCTGAGTCCGCAGCCGCGGAAGAATTTCATGAGCTCCAGCGCAAAGATATCCCCGGAACAGATGAATGCAGTTCCTCTTTCCGGCAAGAGAAGCGACTTACACCTGTCACTGTAGTCCTCGCATTCGATGACGTAATAATCTGAAAATCCGGCGTCCTTCACAGCTTCCAGAAATCCCGCTCGGCGCTCCTCGTGTACATAGAGATTCAATCCTCTTCTGGACAGAGGCGGGCATACGAATACAAGCCGTCTGTACGCTTTACGGATGGCTTTCTGCACAAGCTGGTAGACAGCCTTCCGATTGTCTACTCCTACAAATGGGAGTCCTCTCCCGACCCTGTTGTCCACCGTTACAATCGGCACCGGCGCCTTTTTCAGCATGTCTGCATAGGAGCCTTCCGCATTGACGGAAGACAGGATGATTCCGTCAACATGGTAATCCAGAAGCCGATTGACCTGCTGTTGCTCCAGCGCCGGATCCTGTCCGTGCAGCATAATGTTGACGCTATATCCATTGTTCCGGGAGCGCTCCTCGACGGCGTTCACAATCTGTGCAAAATGCTGGTTCATGACATTCAGAACCACAACTCCGATCGTATAGGTTCTCGACATCGCCAGTCCGCGCGCAAGCAGATCCGGCCTGTAGCCATTCTCCTGTGCAGTCTGCCTGATTCTGGTTTTTGTGGCATCACTGATCCGCCCCGTACCATTCAGCGCACGGATCACCGTTGTTCTTGATACGCCGCAGATTCTCGCGATATCATTGATCGTCACGCCCATACTGTGCCCCTCTCGTTTTCCCTGTCGGATCCTTCTTTCAGCACCGCAGGGATTTTCTCGATTATAGCATGGAAAACCACTCAGACCAGAGACACGCTGACCATTTCAAAGGAAAGCGGCTCCATCCTCACTGTCATCTTCCCATTTTTAAGCAGCACATTGTCACACGTATGCGGCACGACCTTATTATGATCAATACTGTTATTATCCTTCCTGTCCTTCGCACTGAGGACCTGATCCAGGATGACCGCCTGCGGCTGAAACCCTTCCATCGAAAAGACCGCCTCTGAGGCATTCTCGGCACGATTCACCAGACAGAAGACAAGCCGCTTCCGCTCCTCGTCATAGATGGTGACATGATCCAGATACGGAACATTCTCAAATCCGCCGGCGGAATAACCGTCTTCTGCTGAGCGTTCCTCCAGCACACGTCCTCTGCAGTTTTCCGCCATCAGGGAGAACACGTAGTATATAGGCTGTAACCAGATGCCGCCCCCTTTGACCGTCATGATGCAAGCACTGATATTGGTCAGGAGAGACTGGCAGCCAATCTTCACTCTGTCCGCATGCTTCAGCATCGCCATCAGCATGCTGGCAAAAAGCAGGGAATCCTCAAGCGAATAGATCTGCTCACTGAATGCCGGTGCGATCCGCCAGGGATGCGCCGCCACATCCGCTTCAACCTGCTTGTCAGAAATGGACCAGACGCCCCATTCGTCCATGGCGATATCGATCGTCCGGCCGCTCCGTCTCCTGAATTTTTCAACATCACAGAGGTCTGCGATGGTTTTCATGAAGCGTTCAAGATCGAGCGACTGCGACAGAAACGCAGCTGTTCCTTTCTCCTGCCCGCCATAGTACTGGTGGAGTGAGATGTAATCCGCATAATCATAGGTTTCCCGGATCACTTCCTGATCCCAGTCCGGACAGGTCTCTCTCGATGACAGGGAACTTCCGCACACTGCCAGCTGAATAGACGGATCGAGCAGCTTCATGGCCTTTCCGGTCTCATGCGCCAGCCGCGCATACTCCTGCGCTGTCCTGTGTCCGATCTGCCACTCCCCGTCCATCTCGTTGCCGAGGCACCAGGTTTTCACCCTGTACGGCTCCGGGTGACCATTTTCCACGCGAAGATCGCTGTAACAGGTTCCTGCCTCACTGTTCACATATTCCAGAAAGGATACAGCCTCCCTGATCCCTGCTGTCCCGAGGTTCACTGCCAGAATCGGCTCAATCCGGGCTTTGTCTGCCCATTTCATGAACTCGTCAATCCCAACCTCGTTGGTCTCAATGCTTTTCCAGGCCAGGTCTCTTTTTTTCGGACGCCGGCTGACCGGTCCTGTCCCGTCCATCCAGTCATATCCGGACACAAAATTCCCGCCCGGATAGCGGACCGCCGTCACCCCCATGTTCCTCGCTGCGTCGATCACATCCGTCCGGAATCCATCCTCGTCCGCAAGCGGATGCCCTTTTTCATAAATTCCGGAATACACCACGCGCCCCATATGCTCGACAAACGATCCGAACAATCTCCGGTCGATCCATCCTTTTGTATATGCTCTGTTGATCGTAATCGCTGCTCTGTTCATATCGTTTTTACTCCTTCATGCCGGATGTCGCGATGCCCTCTACAAAGAATTTCTGTCCTGCAAAAAACAGGATGAGAAGAGGCGTCACAGAAATTGCGGTTGCCGCCAGCGTCGGCCCATACTTAATGGAGTGCGTTCCTACTAGAATTGCCAGTCCTGCAGAGAGCGTCCTGTTCTCCGCCGAGCTCGTCAGCATCATCGGATACAAGAGGTCATTCCAGTTGTTCATAAAATGAAAGATTCCAAGCGTGACAAAGGCGGGCTTTGACAATGGCAGGGTGATGGTTCTGTAGATACCGAATTCACTCATTCCATCGATTCTGGCTGCCTCGTCCAGGGAAGGCGGAATATTGCGGAAAAAGGAGGTCAGCATGAAAATCCCATAGGCACTGGATGCTCTTGGAAGTACAAGACCGACAATGGTATTCAAAATCCCCATCCGGTACTCTTCCATGTAGAGCGGAATCATGATGACCTGAAATGGCACCATCATCGTGAGCAGGATGATGCTGAAAAGCATTTTCCTGCCTCTGAAGTGCATCCTTGAGAAGGCGTATGCCGCCAGCGAATCAACCCCAAGCGAAATCAACGTTACCAGACCCGCGAAGAGAACTGTGTTCACCAGCATCCGGAGCACCGGAATTGCCTTCATGACATATGCGTACTGTACCGTCACAAAACGGGACGGAAAAAAGTGCGGCGGCCATTTTATGACGTCAATGTCTGACTTGAAGGAAGACACATACAGCCAGACAAGTGGAAAAAGAACCAGTATCATAATCAGCACCAGAAGGATATCCCCCGGAAGCTGTGATTTTCTTTTTTTCATAGTTCATCGTCCTGTCCGAATGAATATCTGCGTGTGACCGCAGTCACAACCGCAATCAATAGGAAGAGATAGACGGCGATCGAGGAGGCATACCCCAGATTGAAGGGTGCCGTCTGAAATCCCCGGTCGTAGATATATCCGACCAGTGTCTCCGTCTTGTAGAGCGGTCCGCCCCCTGTCATGACATAGATCTGATCAAAAACCTGAAGGGCCGTGATCAGCGTTGTAACGAGACAGAATCCGATAGAATCCCGGATTCCAGGGATCGTCACGTAGAAAAACTGCTGCCATCTGCCTGCGCCGTCGAGCTCCGCCGACTCATAGAGAGACGGCGAAACGCCGAGCGCCGCAGCAGACAAGATGGTAAGGGTATACCCGAACGATTTCCAGACAGACACGAAGATGACCGTCGGCATCGCCCATGTGGGACTTCCCAGAAGGTTTGGAAGCTGAATGCCAACTTTCGACAGCAGGTACGGAAGCATGCCGGAGTTCGGATCCAGAAGCATGGACCACACAATGCTGATGGCCGTCATGGAGCACACATAGGGCAGGTAGAACACCGAACGCAGAAACTTGTCAAAGCGCCGGTTCCTCATCATGAACATCAGGAGGAAAAGTGCCAGAAACACCTGAAGCGGCACCTCAAACAGGGTAAACACACAGGTATTCAGGGTTGCGTTCCATACCCGGCTGTCGTGAAAGGCCTTCCTGAAATTGTCCAGCCCTACAAAGCTTCCGCCTTTCATATAGATGTTAATGTCCGTCAGACTGATCCCGAAAGCACCGATCAGCGGAACAAAGACAAACACGGTGAGGATCGCAAGGGACGGCAGTAAAAAAAGGTATGCCTGTTTCTGGGAACGCCGGGTGCCTGTCTGTTTTCCAGATTTCTTCGCAGGCCATCGCCTTCCTCTTCCACATTCAGTCTGTCCTTCCAAAATCATCCTTTGTTCTGCCATCCCTCTTCCTCCTGCTGCGCACGCTCAAACATACACGCAGTCTGCGTGATTCTTCATGCGATCTGCTTCGGCGCTCAAACATGCACGCACTCTGCGTGTTTCTTTGTGATTCAGCAGACTGCCGTCTGCCGGATTACTTTCCTGCAATCACCTGATCAAGCGCATCGGACGCTTCCTGCACGCAGGTCTTCACATCCTGCCCTGCAAGAACCTTCTCCATCATCGGCTTCATCACATCGTTATCAATCTGGCTTCCGCTTGCCAGTCTCAGATGCCAGTCACGCCCGATCGTGGAAGCCTTCGAAACATCCGTCAGAATCTCATTCCCCTTGATATCCGGATCCTCCAGAAGTGTCTTGGACCACACCGGGAATCCGTTTACCATGGACCACTTCTTCAGCACCTCATCAGAAAGCCAGTGCGCCATCCATTTGTAGACTGCAGCCCGCGTCTCGTCACTTGCACCCTTGGCCAGCATCCAGTCACATCCTCCTGCCGGAGCAAATGCACCTGCCGAGCCTGCCGGCAGCGCTGTAATGCCATAGTTGATCCCCAGCTGGTTCAGACCATTGATGTTCCAGGGTCCATTAATCTCCATTGCAAGCTGACCGGCCTGGAACATCGTGTCCGCCTCCGCCGCGCCGAGGCTCTCCGGAGAAACCCCATCCTTCATCAGATTCTGCATCCATGTCAGTGTATCGATGTTCTCCTGAGAGTTCAGCAGATTCTTCGTCCCATCCTCACTGATCACATCGCCTCCATTAGCCCAGAGGAACTCGACATAATTCAGATAATCTGTCGGAAATGCAATTCCGTACTGCTTCTTTGAGGCATCTGTTGTCTTCCTCGCCGCATCTGCGAATTCATCCAGTGTTGTCGGCGGAGTCTCCGGATCCAGCCCTGCTGCCTGAAACAGATCCTTGTTGTAGTACAGATACTGAAGGTTATACTGCATCGGTACCCCATACTGGCTGCCATCGATATAGGAATTCTGCAGGACACTGTCCGTAAAGTTCGATGAATCAAGTCCGGTTACTTTCCAGAAATCATCAATCGGCTCGAGCATATCGTTGTCCTTGTACTGCTGCATCAGCTCGATCCCGGCGAGGATAAAATCCGGCCCATTCCCGGTAGAGACGGCAGTCGGAAGCTTTGCCTGCAGCGTCTGGTAATCCATGATGTCGATATTGACCGTTACGTTGTCGGTGTTGGTCTTGTTATAGTCATCGACAATCTCACGAAGCACGTCTCCGTCTGACCCGGTGAAGTTGCACCAGAACGAGATCGTGATCGGATCCGAAGCTGCCGCTTCTGTCTCTGCTGCCATCGCCGGCATTCCGCCCAGCAGCATGGATGCTGTCATCGCCCCGGCAAGGACTGTACTACAAATCTGTTTGTTCATACGCTTGTCTCCTTTGTGAAGTGTTTGTGGTGATATCGACGGTTTCTGTGTATGCGTACTCGCGTACGCATATTTCCAAAATAGAATGCGTACTCGCGTACGCCTTATATACTTCTTATCACTTTGCCCGAATCATGTCAATAGTGATTCTATTTTATGGCATTATGCACAATTTAATGACTCCGATTTTGTAACGTCAAACGAAACCGGAACGATCACAGACACTTCACCCCGCCCGATGAAGCCTTCCATGCCGTTCCGGCTGTGTCTAACGCTGAGAATCTTCCAGGATTATTTCAGGCTTTATTTCTCCAGTTCTACCTCATCTGTATACTCCGGTGGCTTGTCATGAACGCGGTCCCCACCCCTGACAAACCGGGTCGCGATATAGAAATGCTTTGGAGCCTCCTGGAACCCGGTACTGTCAGCTCCCAGCTTCCGTCGCCCAGCTCTTCCACATCTTCAGACTGTCCTTATCAAGATCAAAGCGATGGTGTTCCTGTCCGCTCACCTTGACATTCATCTGGTTCCGGACCAGATTCTGCGCCTGCTTTGTACGGAAGAAGTGTTCGAAGATAGATGCAAGTTTTCCTGAGGTCGCTGCTATGACAGCTCCGCCAAGTAACTGTGTCAACGCAAGCTGCTGCATTGTATCTGCACCGGTACTTTCATTGTCACACTTAATAGAGTATTCTGCAGGGCATATGGTTCAATACCTCAATCGAGTAGGACACGGTCGCCTTCCATAAAAAAGCGCCAGTCCAACCCTGGGCTGGCGCTTTCAGCGTCCCGTAACCATCTCTGATTCTTTTTTCAGTGAGCACTCCAGCATTCGTCGTTTTCTGTGTCGATTATTGGAAGCGGCCATGCTCTGAGCTTTGTTCTGTCCTGCCCCTGTGTCACTCCCTGCGCTCATACACTCTGATAGAAATGAACCAGGATACGACAGCCGTCACAGCAGTCACAACCAGCGCGACTGTAGCGGTCAACGCTGTGTTCACCTCCAGAATCTGTATAGCCATATTCGTCCCTTCCCCGAGGATGGTCACGCCAACAGCGACCATCAGCGCGATCAGAATCATCTGGACAATCGGCGCTTTCAAGGAGCCGAACCGGAGCGTCAGCGGTATCGAGATCACCGCCATCAGGCTGGGTACAATCACCATCAGCAGAACGGTCGGAAATACCGGATAGGTTCCGCGCACCGCATACCGGACAATCAGCGCAGCCACTGTGTAAAGTGCTGTCGAAAGAAGCGTTGTCACATAGGTCGTAATATAGTACGTGGTGACAACGGTTTTCCCTGAAAGCGGAAGGAGCCTGCTGTACCGGTTCCATCCCGACGCCTCATCTGCCCTGATTCTCGCTCCGGCAAATGTACTGAGCATCAGCTCCGCGTAGACAGCCCAGTAGCTGCCCTTCCCCGGCATCACCCCCATCACCAGAAACAATGCATCCATCAGCAGCAGATACCGGAACTGTCTGAGCATTAATATCCTGTCTTTATATAGTAACCCCCTCATTTCATGTCTCCCTTTGCCATCATCACAAACAGCTCTTCGATATTCACCGGTTGAACATTCAGCTCCCGGACAGCGTCCGTCCTCTTTATAATGCATTCCACACCATAACCGGTATCCCGCTTTCCGATGATATCTCCCGGGCTGATCTTCTCAAAATCCGCCCTGCTGCAGACAATCTTCCCATACATCTCCTGCAGCCTGTCCTTTTCCTCCGACAAAAGCAGCCTGCCTTCATGGAGGAAAGCAATATAGTCGCAGGCCTTCTCGAGGTCGCTCACGATATGGGAGCTCATCAGGACCGCATGTGTCTCGTCCCGCGTGAACTCCAGCAGTATATCCAGCAGTTCGTCCCTGACAACCGGGTCAAGTCCTGAAGTGGCTTCGTCCAGGATCAGCAGCTTCGGGTGGTGAGATAGCGCACATACAATCCCGAGCTTCATCTTGTTGCCGCGTGAAAAATCAGAAAACGGCTTGTCTGTCGGGATCCTCAGGTTCGACAGAAGACGATCATAGACCGTACTGTCCCAGCTTTGATAGATCATCCCCATCATCTTCCCGATTTCCGATGCTTTCATCGGGGCAGGCAGACACACCTCGTCAAGAACAACGCCAACCTCCTCTCTGATGGCCGGTTCTGACAGCGCGTCCGGTTTTCCGAACACCTGAATCTCTCCCTCATCTTTCCGGATCAGATTCAGAATCAGCCTGATCAGGGTGGTTTTACCTGCCCCATTCTCCCCGACAAGGCCCAGGATTGTGCCCTCCGGCAGTGTCAGGGAAACATGGTCCAGTTGAAAATTCTGGTATGCCTTGCAGACATTCCTGACAGCGATTGCGTTCATGCCTCGTCCTCCCACATCGTATTCCACATCTCAAGTACCTCCTCTTTGTTCAGGCCGGCTGAAGAGGCCAGCTTCTGAATCTGATCCATCTTTTCCTCAATCTCCCGAAGATAATTCTCCCGTACGAGTGCCTCATTCCGTTTCGCGACGTAGCAGCCCTTTCCGGCGATTTTATAGAGAAACCCTTCCTGCTCCAGCTCCTCATAGGCTCTTTTGGTCGTGATGACACTGATCCTCAGGTCCTTCGCCAGATTCCGAATTGACGGGAGCGGATCGTCTGCCTTCAGTCGTCCGTCCAGAATCTGCTCCTTGATCTGTGTAAATATCTGCTCGTAGATCGGCACCCCACTATAGTTATCAAGCAGTATCTCCATCCGGCGCCTCCTTTTATATACAGTATATACAGTAATTACGATATTTACAATCCCTCGTTTCAAAAAATTGTGACGATATTGTGAACATTAGCACTCACCTATTGACAGTGCTAACAATAAGGACTATAACGTAGCCAGAACGAAGGAGATGAGGAAATGAAGTTCCTCAGATGAAATTCCTTCATTCCGGAGGAACAAGAAGTTGTAACTGGAACCCGTAAGCAGAAGCGTTCACGAGTACAACGGTTACATAAGTTAGGTCCTGGATAAGGATATAGAGAAAGGGGAATGACTTATGTTTATGCCGAGTATTATTGATGACAATCTGTTTGATGACTGGTTTGATGATGATTTTTACATGCCGTATCTTCCGGATATGAGCCGCGTTGACAAGAAGCTGTATGGCAACAAGGCCGCTCGTGAAATGAAGACAGATGTGAAGGAAACGGATCAGGGTTATGAAGTCGCCGTTGATCTTCCGGGTGTGAAGAAGGATGACGTGACAGTGGAACTGAAGGATGGTTACCTGACCATCTCCGCGAAGAAGAATGTCGGCAACGACAAGAAAGACAAGAACGGTAAGTACATCCGCCGCGAGCGCTACTCCGGTACAATGAGCCGCAGCTTCTATGTCGGCAAGGATATGAAGCAGGAAGATGTACATGCAGCATTCAGTGATGGAATCCTGACACTTCAGCTTCCGAAGAAGGACGCTGCAAAGCAGATCGAAGATCAGAAGCATCAGATCAAGATTGCATGACCGCGTGAGAATCGCGCAATTGCATCCGGATCACAGAGCAGGCTGTGCAGGCCGGTGCAGCTGCATCCGGATTAGAAAAGCCGCCCCTGTTTCTGCTGTGCTACCCGTCAAGAGGACAGTGAATAATTAAAAAGTTTTGTGCCGCCAGTCGAATGATCGACTGGCGGTATTCTTATGCCGCTACATAATAGTTCTCATGGTATTCAACAGGGGTCATGAGGTGCAGCTTCCGCTGTATCCGTTCTGTGTTATAGTAGCGAATATAGTGTTGTCCGGCAAATTAAATGATGTCCCATCCGGCAGATTATTTCGCGCCGATTTTGGATTTCTACAGATGTGTCAGTCACTTTAAAAGTAACTGTTTCTGCGAATTGTTTTCCTGACAGAAAAACCCCCGCAAATTAA